>DASVEF010000363.1:0-79486 GCA_036380715.1 Thermoanaerobaculia bacterium
ACTCTGCTGACCTGGCAGCGTCTCGTGACGATCGAGCGCAGGGGCCTCCGGGGGCTATTGGAGGAGGCCGGAGAGTTTGTGGAGGAGGCCGGAGAGATTGTGGAGGAGGTCGGAGAGTCTCTGGAGGAGGAAGGGAGCCACTGGCCGTTCGGCAACATCGAGGCCCTGTTCGGGGCGAGAGGGCGCCTCCCGATCGAAGGGGAGATCATGGACCTGCTGCGCAACATTCGCGACAACAAGCTCTACAGCCTCGTCCAGCTCAAGCAGATCCGCGACGCGGTAGCGCTCGAGGAGTCCTGCTACACGGCGATCGTCAACCTCTCGGTGGGGCTCGACTCCGCCCCGCTGACGCTCCCCCTGCTTCCGGCCGCGATCGATCTCAAAGCCTACGCGAGCGCGCCCTACGGGCAGGAGTTGGGGCTCCACTACCATAACGGAAGGCTGATTCCCATCAATCCCTACCGGGTGCAGTGCGACTTCAGCATCAAGGACCCGGAAATCCTCTACTCCGCGACGAGCTGACGCGGCCTCTCCGTGCCAGGAGCAGCCCCGCTCGTCGCTGCTCGGCGGCCTCTGACCGATCTTCAATCGTTGTAGGGATGTTCCCTCCCCTCCAGGGCCCTCTGGAAGACCGGGAGGAGCTTCTCGGAGACCTGGTCCCAGGTCCGGCTGCGGCCCCGCTCCTCGATCTGCGTGTTGTCCCAGCGGGTCTGGAGGGCCCGGTCCAGGGCGGCCCTCAACGCCTCCACATTCCGCTCCTCGACCAGAATGCCAAGGGAAGGGTGGTCGATGATCTCGGGCACGCCGCCCCAGCCCCGGTTCGCCACAACGGGCAGGCCTATCGCCTGGGCCTCGCAGAGCACATTGGGCCAGCCTTCCCGGGAGCTGGCCAGGACGAAGAGATCCGCCGCGCTGTACCAGTCCGGCAGGTCCCGGTTCAGCACCGCCCCGGGAAAAACAACCCTGCTGTGGATCCCGAGTCTCTCCGCCTGCTTCGCCAGCCTCTCCTTCTCCTCTCCTTCCCCGGCAATCACCAGGAAGAGATCCTGATCGCGAAGCCCAGCGAATGCCTCCAGGACGAGGTGGAAGCCCTTCCGGGCGGTGAGGTGTCCCACGGACAGGAGAATCCGTCCGGTGGGCGGCAGCCCCAGCTTGCGCCGGGCTTCGCCGCGATCCCCCTTCCGGAAGAGCTGAACATCCACGCCGTTCCCGATGACGGAGGTCTTTTCCGGAGGGGTGCCGAGCTCCACGGCCCTGGTCTGCAGGTCCGAGCATACGCAGATCAGGTGCTGACAGGCCTCGAGGTTCCTCTGGATCCTGGGCCGGATGGCTGGAAACCGAGGGTAGAGGCTCAGGTCTGTCCCCCGGGCCGAGAGAATGACCGGGATTCCCAACTCGCGCCCCATCCGGATCCCCGCCGTGCCGTCCGGGTACACGTAGTGACAGTCGATGACGTCGATAGGCCTCTTGCGGTGGATCTCCAGCACCGTACGCCGGACCGCCTCGGCCATCCAACTTCCATAGAAACGCATGCCCAGCTTGGGAGTGACCAGGTAGCGGGGGTGGTGGATGGGATACCCCCAGGGCTCCTCCAGGGCAGGCACGCGGGCGTAGACGCGGTAGATGGCGCGCGGGGCGATGGGTATCCTGGGGAAATAAGGGACCGGAGCCAGCACGGTCCAGGCCAGGCCGTACTTTCTGGTGAAGCTCTCCATCCGGTTGCGGATGAAGACCCCATGGACCGGCTGCAGCGAATTGGGAAACAAGGTCGTCAGAGTCAGAATGTGCATGATTTCTCTTCGCCAGTGCTACCCACCGAGCCTGACAATATCCTTCTTCGGGCTCCACGTTTCCCTCACCTTCCACGATCTGCCGTGCTGGATAATGGCTTGCAGGAGATGCGGCCGGGAAGGAGGCTCCTCGCATGGCCGACAATGTTCGAGTCCGGGGTTGTTGTTGCGGGATTCCGTTCGGCTGCGGCTTCTCGCTGCTCCTCATCGCCGCCGCCGCTCTCTGGCGGCTCGCCGCGCCGGGCTGGTTCCCCTTCTGACCGGACGGCGCAACATCAGCCGGCCCGTGTGCCGTTGGGGAGAGGCCGCTCCGGGACTGCCAGAACCGGCGTGAGGCCGTCGGCGTAGCCGATGTCGAAGAGCATGCCTTCGGAGAGCTCGCCCGCCATCCGACGGGGCTCGAGGTTCACCACGAAGAGCGCCTGACGGCCCACGATCTCCTGCGGATCCGCGCGCTCGCGCTTCATGCCGGCGAGGATGTTGCGCTTGTGGTCGCCGAAATCCACGGTGAGGCGGAGCAGCTTCGAGGAGCCCGGCACGTCCTCGACCACTTCGATCGTGCCGAGGCGGATGTCCAGCGACTCCAGGACGGAGAGCGGCACCGGCGGTTTCACGGGAGCGGGCTGGCCTGCGTTCACCGCGCACCGCCTTTGCGCAGGAGTCGCCACTCCCCCATTATTCCGATCAGATAGGCGATGCCAATGGCCAGCGCGACGAGGGAGAACACCACGTGGCGGGACGGAATCCCCGCACCGCCAATCCTCTCAACGAGTTGGGGGAAGACCGCAAGGCCCCGCAGTGCGTACAGGGAACCGATCGCGATCAGTCCGGCCAGCAAGAGCGGCAGGCGCCGGATTTTCCGGGCTCCCGACAATGCATACAGGCCGAAACCGGAGAAAAGGAATACCAAAACCAGCGTCATGACGGCAGGGGTCCAGGAGCCCCGTTCCTCCAGGACTGCCAGGTCGGGTGCTCCGAAATATCGATACGCGGGAGCGCCGATCGGAATGATGACGAGGTGCAGCAGCGCCACGGCAAAGCTGCCGATCGCCGCCAGGATGAGTGACTCTCTGCCGATGCTCTGGATCATCGAACCTCCAGGCTTCCGGGCAGTTCAGCCCTGCGCAGCTTCAGTCTTGACGTACTTCAACGGAGAGCTCTCGAGGAGCAGCTTGAGCTTCCCGATCTGCTCCTCCGTCGACCCTTTCATCCATCCCTCGGGTGCCACCGAGTACGCCTCTTGAAGCCATTGCTGGCCCTGCGCTTCGTCTCCAAGCCCCACGTACGCTTCTCCCAGCGTCGCCAGAACCCAGTACCTGCCCTTCTGATACTCCTTCACGGCTTCCGGATTCGCGCCCTGCCCGTCCGGGGCAGGGTTCGCCGCGAGCCACTGCTGACAGATGGAAAGAACTTCTTTACGAATGCGGCGCGCCTGCACGAAGTCGGCGATCGCTTCGGCCGGGTCGGAGGTATTCGCGGCCCTGACATTGAGCAGATAGGCGACGTTGATCCCATTGTAATAGTCGTTGCGCAGGTAGAAACCTCTCTCGTAAGCGCGCACCGCTTCATCCAGGAGCGTGGCGTCTTTCGTTTTCTCCCAGAGCCGCTTGTGCACCGAGCCCCAGAGGCCGAGCGTCTCGGTATCGTTGGAAGTCTGCGGGTTGAGGGCGGTGAGCAGGTCGCGCGCCTCCTGCAGAGCCGCCTCCTCCGAAGGATACTTGCTCTTGTACGTGATGAGCGCAAGGCGCTGAAGGATGTAGGGGTCCTCCGGCTTATCAGGTGCCTGTGCCTTGATCATCCCGCGGGCGAAGGAGAGAAAGTTTTTCGCCGCGACGAAATCGCCCTTCTTCTGCGCCTCGTCCACCTGCTGCATCAAGAGGCTGTGAGTTGCGGCCATCTCCGGCGCCGCTCCCTTGTTCGAGGCCTTGAGCTCCTGTCCGTTGCCGGCCTTCTCTGCTGCCTCTGCAGCGGCCTGTACGGCGGCGGCAAGGGCTGGAGGGGTGAGGTTCAGGAACGTGTAGATGGGGCTGTCTTTGGCGCGGGGCTCCTTTTGCAGGATCTCCACGATGGCCTTGGTGAGCTCCTGACGGAACCGCATCACTTCGCTGAAGCCGATGTCTTCGCCCAGGTGGTGGTACTGCCGGACGAGGACATGATTCACGTCGAAGGGGAACGTCTTGATGCCGTCCTCGGCGATGACGATCGTGGTGTGCGGGCGTAGCGCGTGGCGCACCCCGAGCTCGTAGAAGGCATTCTTGTTGGAGGTCGAGAGGTCGGCGACCACCACGTCCGCGTTCAGGAGCTGCTCGTACATCGGCAGATCGATCATGCCGGAGTGCACGATCTCGTCGGCGCGGATGCATTTCAGCCCGGCTTCTTCGACGGCAGGCTTGATCATGTTTTTGTACGACTTGTCGAGGTCGAGGGTGCGGCCTGACTCGAAGTCTGTCTTCTTGCCGAATCCCATGACGACAAAGCATGTTCCCTTGAGGTTCTCAGGCGTTTCCGTAGGCATCGACGTCTCTCCTTGCTCCAACAGGCTCAGCAGATATCGACTCCAGGTGTGTGGCTTAAGATGATTCTAACACTGCCGCCCGCCTACCCATGCCCTTTTCGCCCGAGTTGCACCACCAGCGAAGCCGTCGAGGTCGTGTCCGTCCTCTCGAATCCTCGGACCGGCTCGTTGTCGTAGCGCAGCTCGTAGCCGAGGCGGAGGGCGAGGTGGGCATTGAGGGCGGCCTGGATGCCCAGGTGGCCGTTGATGCGGTAGTCGCCCGTGTTCTCCAGGTCCGGGTAGGTGGTGATCTGGCTGTTGAATTCGGCCGTCGGCGAGAGCTTGGCGAGGCCGTTGATCTGGACCAGCGCGCCGAAGGAGTCGTCGAAGGGACGCTCGCCCCGCGGCTCTTCGCGGGTCCAGCTCAGGCCGCTCAGGGTGTGGACCTTCAAGAGCGGCGAGTCGAGGAGCGACCAGCGGAGGCTCGTGTCCAGGATGGTGCGGTAGTCGATGCCCGCGAAGCGGTTGCGCTCTCCCTTGAGGCCCGCGGTGAGCTGCAGCGTGTCGGCGACCTTGCGCTGGCTTCGCAGTTGGATGTGGTAGTTTTCCGCGGTCTCCTCATCGTTCCGGGTCGCCTGGACCGCGGCCGCCGCGCCCTCCAGCGACCACGGGCCCCACACCTGGCGGTAGTTGGCGTCGATGCCCGCGGAAGAGGTGCCGGTGTTGCCGGTGGTGGCGAGGTAGGAGAGGCCGAGCTTAAGGTCCCAGACAGGCTTGGGGGGGACGGGCGGCTGCTGGGCGGCGGCACGGGTTCCGATCAGCAGGAGCAGCGCCACGCTCCAGACTCCGAACCTCCACCGCCTTCCAGCCGCCACGTTCGCCGTGCCCATTGCGCGATTGTGCCCAGTCTCCCCTTATACGAAGATAGACCCCGCCGCGTTTTGCGAGGAAACCCGAGCCATGGACACCCCATTCCCCGTCCGCGACCCCGACTACGGCGCGCGCGTGCGCTCCAGCTTCGAGCGGCAGAGCTTCATGAAGACGCTCGGGGCCGAGCTGACGGTGGTGGAGCCGGGCTTCTGCGAGATCCGGATGCCCTACCGCGAGGGGCTCGGCCAGCAGCACGGGTATTTCCATGCCGGTGCGCTCGGCGCGATCGCGGACAGCGCCGGGGGATACGCGGCCTTCACCCTGATGGAGGCGGACGACTCGGTCCTCTCGGTGGAGTACAAGCTCAACCTCCTGGCTCCAGGACGCGGCGAAACCGCGATCGCGCGGGGACGGGTGGTCCGTCCGGGCCGGACGCTCACCGTCTGCCAGGTCGAGGTGTTCGTGGTGCGCGGCGGCGCGGAGTCGCTGTGCGCGGCGATGCAGCAGACGGTGATCCGGATGGCCGGACGGCCGGACGATCCGCTACCCTCCGCGCCCGGAACAATCCACGGAGGCCCCGGGTTATAGGGGGACGGCACCTCCATCCGGACCTCCGGGTCCGCAGGAACTCCATGAGCCAACTCGACGGACACGTTTCGCGCAGGCGAACCTTCGCCATCATCTCGCACCCGGACGCGGGCAAGACGACCCTCACCGAGAAGCTGCTGCTCTTCGGCGGGGCCATCCAGCTCGCCGGGGCGGTCAAGGCGCGCGGCGACGCCCGGCGGGCGCGCTCGGACTGGATGAAGGTCGAGCAGGAGCGCGGCATCTCGGTCACCGCCTCGGTCATGACCTTCGAGTACGCCGGCTGCACCTTCAACCTGCTCGACACGCCGGGCCACGAGGACTTCAGCGAGGACACCTACCGCACCCTCACCGCGGTCGACTCGGCTATCATGGTCATCGACGCGGCCAAGGGGATCGAGGCGCAGACCCGCAAGCTCTTCGAGGTCTGCCGCCTGCGCGACGTGCCGATCATCACCTTCATCAACAAGCTCGACCGCGAGGGTCGCGATCCCTTCGAGCTGATGAGCGAGATCGAGCAGGACCTCCAGCTCCACGTCACCCCGGCCTCCTGGCCGATCGGCATGGGCCAGAGCTTCCTCGGCTGCTACGACCTGTTCCACGACCGGCTGCTCCTGCTCGACCGCAACCGCGCCAACAACAACCGGGTCGCGGAAGGGGAGAGCTGCCACGGGCTGGACGATCCGCGGCTCGACGAGCGCCTCCCCGCCTCGGCCGTGGAGAAGCTGCGCGAGGACGCCGAGATGGCGCGCGAGCTCTGCCCGGCCTTCGACCTCGCCTCATACCGCGAGGGGCACCTGACTCCGATCTACTTCGGCAGCGCGCTCAACAACTTCGGCGTCCGCGAGCTGCTCCAGGGGCTGGTCGAGCTGGCCCCGCCGCCGCGCCCGCAGGGCACAGAGACGCGCCAGGTGCATCCCGAGGAGGACAAGGTCAGCGGCTTCGTCTTCAAGATCCAGGCGAACATGGATCCCAAGCACCGCGACCGGGTGGCCTTCGTCCGCCTCTGCTCCGGCCGCTTCGAACGGGGGATGAAGCTGCGCCACATCCGCAGCGGCAAGACCATGGCCATCCACAACCCGGTGCTGTTCATGGCGCGCGACCGCGAGCTCGCCGAGGAGGCCTGGGCGGGCGACATCATCGGCATCCCCAACCACGGAGTGCTGAGGATCGGCGACGCCCTGACCGAAGGGGAGGAGCTGCGCTTCACGGGCATCCCGAGCTTCGCGCCCGAGCTGCTCAAGAAGGTCCGGCCGGAGGACCCGCTCAAGGCCAAGCACCTGGGCCGCGCCCTGCTCCAGCTCGCCGAGGAGGGGGCCGCGCAGGTCTTCCGGCCGAACCTGGGCAACGACTGGATCGTCGGCGTCGCCGGAGCCCTCCAGTTCGACGTGCTCGCCGACCGCGTGCGCACCGAGTACAGCATCGACGTCCACTTCGAAGGGACCTCGCTCTACACCGCCCGCTGGGTGGAGGCCGACGACCACCTCGCTCTCAAGAAGTTCCTCAACGCCAACGACGCGGCCATGGCCGAGGACCACAACGGTTCCCCGGTCTTCCTGGCGCGAAACGCCTGGCACCTCAAGATGACGACCGAGGACTGGCCGGGCGTGCGGTTCCTGAAGACGAAGGAGCAGGTCCAGTAGGCATCTCTTTCAGCAGCAGGATGAACAGGACCACGCCGAGCCCGGCGATCACCGCTCCGTAAAGCAGGACCGAGCCGGCGTCTCCGCCGCGCAACAGAAAATCGCGCACCGTCCGGCTGGTGAGGCCGGCCGCGAGGATCGCCAGTCCCGCCATGGGAAGGAGCGCGCGGCGCCGCAGGTAGGAGACCGCCAGCAGAGCCAGGCCGGGAAACTGGAGGAGCTGGTAGTGATACCAGGAGATTGGCGAGGCGAGGATCGCGAGAGCGGTCAATGCCGCGAGCCCAAACCGGCCATCCCAGCGATCCTGGCGAGCGCGCCATCCCAGAGCCACGAGGCCGAGGGCCAGGGTGGCCAGAGAGACCCCGACCGACAGCGCCTTCCGTCCCGCGTCGAGGTGCAGTCGCGCCACCTCGTTCCCCACGATCCAGTCTTCGGGGACCGGACCGGAGAGCGGATAGCTGAGCCGCAGGGCGAGCGCCGGAAGGGAGACATTGAGTGAGGCCGGGGTGCCCATCCAGTACCCGGTGCCGTGAGGGAGATGGGGCGGCGGCAGGAAGACGGCGATCAGGATCAGGGGCAGGGCCACGCAGAGGACCGCCACGGCGATCCCGATCGCGAAGAGCCTCCGGCTCGCCCGGCCCGCATAGGCGAGCAGCAGGAGACCGGGCCAGATCTTGAGCCCGGCCCCGGCGCCCAGGGCAGCCGCTCCCTGGCTCGGCCGGTTTCCGTCCGCCCGGACGGCGACCGCCAGCAGGAGCAGCAGGAGCGGATTGACCTGGCCGAGCGCAAGGTTCTCCTGAACCGTCCCGCCCAGCGACCCGAGCGCTCCGAGGACCGCGAGCGCCGTCAGGCCTCCTCCCAGAGAGCGCCACAGGATGGCCGCGGACCCCAGCAGACAGGCATGGCTGACCAGGAACCAGGCCACCCGCGCGCCGTCCAGCGTCATCCAGGCGACCGGCAGGAGGAGGATCGCCAGGAGCGGCGGATAGTCGAAGGTCGGAGTGAAGGGAGATTGGCCGTCCAGCAGGAGGGCCGCGGACCGGTGGAAGTTGGCGAAGTCGCCCCCCGTCCGGAACAGGAAGGGCCAGACCACCCAGACGTTGCGCCAGAGATAGATGCCGAGGAACAGGAGGACCAGCAGCCAGACGGCGCGCCGGGTGGGCATCGGCGGGATGGTATCAGAGGACCCTCACCCCCTAGCCAGAGCCCTCCCGAAGCTCGGGACGACACCTTCTCTCGTTCAACGGGAAGCCTCTCCCGTTCAGCGGGAGACCTCTCCCGTTCAACAGGAAACCTCTCCCGCTCAACAGGAAGCCTCTCCCGTTCAACGGGAGACCTCTCCCGACCCTGGGCTAGTTCTTCCCGTACAGCTTGACCGTCGCCTTCTTGCCGCCCAGCGACTGGGCGTCGTACCAGAATTCGACGCTGCGGATGGCCCGGTCGCCCCGGCCCTCGACGTCGATGACCCGGGACTCGCCGCCGGCGGGAATGACGTTGCGCAGCTCAACGTTCTGCACGTCGCCATTGGCGAAGTGGATCTTCATGTCGCGGAACTGGACGGCCCGGCCCTCGACATGGATCTGCAGGCTGCGGAACGTCCCCTTGGAAGCCGTGACCGCGATCGTGTCGTGGTCGGCGCCGTCGGTCACCGTGCGGGCTCCCAGAAGCTCCCAGCCGCGGGCCCGGTGCTTGCGCGGACCGGCCTCGGCCGGCAGGACCATGGACAGCAGGGCGAGGAACGCGAAACCCAGCGCTATGGATCTGGACGTCATGAGTCTCATGGCGATCTCCTTTTCCGTTCTCTGGTTCGATACTACCTGCTTCACCCTCCTGGAACCCACGTTCACGGACTTTCCTGCGGCCCCGATCTCAAGGTGAGAGGATCACCGCGCGACTGGCGTTTCAAGAGAGGTGGTAGTCTTTACCCCTCCAACCAACAGACCTACGAGGTATTTGCAGTCATGAGGAAGTTTCTTGCCATCCTGTCTCTGTCTCTGGCCCTCCCGGCGCTGGCCGCGGCGGACCAGACTCTCGATCAGGCGACCCTTCAGAAGGCCGCCGAGCGCGCCTGCAACCGGACCGAGCGCGTCTCGCTCGGATTCCAGGGCGAGTGCACCGTCAGCTCTCTCGACCGCCGGGTCCTGACCGGTGACGTGGTCGAGTACACCTTCGACGTCCGCGTCGGCGCCGGCGCCTACGACGTGATCACCGTGCACCGCGTGGTGCGCGAGACCGCGCCGTTCGAGCCCGTCCGCACGGACGACAGCGTGCTCCTGCTGCACGGCGACATCTGGGGCTTCCGTCCGGCCTTCACCGCCGAGCCGGCGCGCAACCTCCCTGTCTACCTCGCCCAGAACGGCGTGGACGTCTGGGGGATCGACCAGCGCTGGATCAACGTGCCCGCCTCCGAGACCGACTTCGCGTTCATGCAGGGCTGGGGTTTCCAGCACGACATCCAGGACCTCTATCTCTCCCTGAGCGTGGCGCGCGGCGTGCGGCTCTTCACCGGCAACGGCTTCGACCGCATGCACCTCCTCGGCTGGAGCCGCGGCGGCATGATCGGCTACGCCTATCTGAACGCCGAGACCCGGGTCGCCGAGGGGCTGCGCAACGTCGAGGGCTTCATCCCGGTGGACATCTACCTGAAGACGGACGACGCCGGCTTCCGCGAGGCGGCATGCCGGCGTTCGGTGCAGAGACAGGCCCAGCTCGCCACGCAGACCTGGCAGGATTCGACCGGCACGCTCGTGCAGACGATCGCCTTGCTGTCCACGGTCGATCCGCTGGGCCTCTCGCCGATCTTCCCGGGCCTGACCAACCGCCAGGCCGGGCTGCTGGTCGGCGAGGCCACCTTCGTCCTCCTGGTGCCCAACGAGCCCGCTCCGTTCTACCACTTCACCGGCGGGAACTTCGCCCCGCTGCCGGCCGTGAGCGGATTGCCGGTGCCGACCGGCCTGCGCTACAGCCCGGAGGAGACCTGGCTCACCATGCTCGGCGGCGCCTCCGCCTACCAGCCGGTCCGCCAGCTCGCGGACGCCGAGCTGATGATGTGCGACCAGCAGGACGTGCCCTTCGACGACCACCTCGCCGAGATCGACAATCCGGTCCTCTACGTGGGCGCCGGCGGCGGCTTTGGGGAGTACGGCGTCTACACCACGACCCTGCTCGGCAGCACGGACGTGACGACCCACCTGGTCGACCTCACGCCCGCCGAGCTGCGCCTCTTCGACTACGGCCACGCCGACCTCTTCATCGGCACCGACGCCCAGACCCTCGTCTGGCAGCCGATCCTGAGCTGGCTACAGGCCCACTGAACATTCACTGAGCCGAGTGCGGCTCGACTTCGGAGGCCGGAGCGGGTTACCCCCGCTCCGGCTTTTTCATAGGTAGGATTTCCGAGCGGGAATTATCTGAAGAATGAGTCGAGCCGCTTCAGGTTGGACCGCACCTCTCGCCAGTATTCCTTGACCGTAGGTCCCGCCACGTCGATCATTCCAGTGATTTCATCCCCGCGGCGGACCAGATCCTGAGCCTTAACCTCCAAGACCCGGGTGTCACCCTCGCGCCCGCCGCGATTGCGTTTGAAAATGCCCTTCACGTTTTCCTTCATCCCCCCGATTCCGGTTCCGGTCACTTTTCGGAACTCCTTGCGCAGGGCAACAGTGGCCTCGGAGAACGCTTCCAGCTTCGCCGCCAGCGCGCCTTCGCCGCCCTCCTCCTCGTGCGCCTCCTGAGACTGCTCGCTCAGGCGCTCCAGGTTGACGATCACGTCGTTCATCTGATTGAGGCGGTCGATCGTGGCGCCGGTCTCCGAGTTGTTCCCTGCGGGCGCCTCCTCAGGCTCTGGAGAGGGCGCGGGGGCCGGCGGAGCGGAAGCGGGCTCAGCTACCGCCGGAGCCGGGAGGGGAGCGGCTGCCTGGACCGGCTCCGGTTTCCGGCTGGTCCGAGTCTCTCGCAGCTCGGGGCGGACCGGGGATGGTTGCGCGGGCTGAGGCACTGCGGCCTGCTGCACAGGCTGGATCTGGCCCGTGGGGGGAGCTGCCTGCGCTACGAGAGGCACGCCTTGGCCGGCGGCCGGGATCGCTGCCACCTGCGGGGACTGGAGGACAGGAGCGGGCGCCGCCGAGGCAGGCTCGGCGGGAACATTTTCCGCGACCTTCGACTCCTCGCCACCGAAGGCACGGAGCAGTACGAAGACTCCCCCGAAGCCAATGGCGAGGACCAGGATCGCGGCGATTCCCAGGACGAGCCAGCGATTGTTCCCCTGGAGCAGGTTCGTCCGTGGCGGCTGGGCCAGCCCAGGAACGGCCGGCGGCATCGCGCCGGTCGAAGGAGCGACGGGCACCGGTGCCCTGCCGGTCCCCCGGGTGTCGTCGAGGACGGTCGGCCGATAGGCCGGCTGCGGCGGCGGCGTGGCTCCGGCCGGGATCTCCAGTTGGGGAGCGGCCAACTGGAGAGCACGCAGAAACGCGCCGGCGCTCGGGAACCGGTCGTCCGGATTCTTGCTCAGAGCGGCCGCCAGCGCCTGGGCAATCCCCGCCGGCAGGTCCGGACGCAGAGTCGCGAGGTCCGGCGGGGCCGCCTCGACGTGAAGCTTCTTGATCGCGTATTCCGTCTCGTCGTCGAACGGCGGCCGTCCCGCGAGCATCTCGAAAAAGACCACCGCGGCGCTGTAGATGTCGCTGCGGTGGTCCACCGAGCGCGGACGCATGATCTGCTCGGGAGACATGTAGATCGGCGTGCCGATGGTCGACTGCGAGGAGGTCAGCCGCTTGTCGCCGATCAGGAGGGCGATGCCGAAATCCATCAGCTTCGCCCGCCCGCCGGGAGCGATCAGGACGTTGGACGGCTTGATGTCGCGGTGGATGACTCCTTCGGAATGGGCATAGTCGAGCGCAGCCAGGACCTGGCTGAAAACTCCGATCGCCTCCGCCAGGTGCATTCCCGTTCCGGCCAGCGCCCGAAGACGGTCGTCCAGCGGTTCTCCCTGGACGAATTCCATGACGATGAAAAACTCGCCGCCCTCCTCGAGCAGGTCGTAGACGGCGACGATGTTGGGGTGCTGGAGGCGTGCCTGCGTCTTGGCCTCCGAGAAAAACCTTTCCTTGAACTCGGGTTGCTGCGTCAGCTCGGGAGCGAGAGCCTTGATGGCCACCGGCCGTCCGAGGTTCTCGTGGAGGCCACGATAGACGACGCCCATCCCACCACGCCCCAGCGGGGCCTCGATGCGGTACTGGCCGATGTTGGTTCTCATAAGCTTCCTCTGGTCAATCCGTCATTTGGAGGTTCCTCGGGATCTGTTGATCGCCGAGAGGATCGCGTCTCCGGACAGGTAGCGGCCCCGGTCGTCGATGCGTGCGACATAATGCTTGCGCCCTTTGCGCTCGGCGATGAGGATCGGATAGGAAACATCCCAGAGCCCGTCGTCCCTGCGCGCTTCCGCGAGCTCCCGCCAGGGCACCGACCAGGCTTCACCACCCTTTTTCTTGGGGGTGAACGCGATCCCCTGCCGCGAGATGCTCAATCGGCCGCTCACTCCCGCCGCAAATCCCCCCCCGATGAGAGCGACGCGGACGGGAAACGAGTCATCCGTGACGACCGGCTCTTGTTCTGGTTCTTCTTTTCCGCTCCCGGTCTCGATCTTTTGCCGCGGCTCGGCGGCAACCCCTCCCCGCCGCTCCTGCGCCTTGGCTTGCAGCTCTCGGATCCAGGAGGCGAGGTGCTCGGGAAGGTCCTCCCGCTCGAGAAGATGTGCGGCCCGGTCCTCCGCTTCCGAGAAACGATCGTCGATCAGCAGGTCGAGGATCGCGCCGATCTCGCGATCCCAGTCCGTCACGGCCGCCATGTCGGTCTGCGCCTCCCCGTCCTGTGCTCCGGGAGCAGTCTGGGGGCGAGCCAGGGCAGGGGCGCAGCAGACGGCCAGCCAGAGAATGGCCGTGACCAGGGCCGGCGGGCCTGTCAGGCAAAATCTTCTCAGCGTCATTCTTGAGACCTCGGGTAGTTGAGATGCTTCTGCTGCAGGAGCAGCCGGATGGACTCACCCTCCGGCCCACCGTGGCTCGCCTGGCTCAGATGAATGCTCATCACGTCCAGCTCCCGCTTCATCCAGCGCCAGTCCTCGGTCCCCTCCGGCACCGAATCCGAGAAGTCGCGCGCTTGCTGGTAGTACTGGGCCACGTCCAGCCGCTCCTGGATTAACGCCTCCTCGAAGCTGTACTGGATCTCGGCAAAACGTTGTCGAACCCTGTCCGGCGGCGTCGCGGGTGCGGTCTCGGCGGCCGGAGGCTGCGGCTCCGGTTCTCGCGCGGTCACGAGCAGAATCCCGGCCACTCCCAGAAGCAGAGCGCCCGCCGCGATCGCGGAGGTTCGCAGGGACAGGCGCCACGAGAGGCGCGGGAAGGTACGGCTCGCCGCCGCGACGCCGGAGCGCGCACGCCGGAAGGCGATCCTCATCTCACCCGCATCGGAGTACCGATCCTTGCGGGACGGCGCCGTGGCCTTGGCGGCGATGGCCGCGACCTCGTCCCGGCCGCTTGCCTGCGCCCCATCGAGGAGCCCCAGGAGCTCGCTCAGGATCTGGCCGAGGGCGTAGACGTCGGTACTGCAGTCGACGGTCCGGCCGGCCTCCTGCTCCGGCGCGGCGTACGGAGGGGTGAAGGCTCTCAGGCCCGGTTGCCCGGACCGCCGGGCGATCCCAAAGTCGATCAGCACCGGCTGAGGACCTTCGAGCGTTGGGGCGACGAGGATGTTGTCCGGTTTGAGGTCGAGATGGAGGAACGGGATGCTGCGGTGGTGCAGATAGTCGACTGCGGCCAGGACTTTTTCGCACAAGTCGAGCACCCGGTCCGATTGGGAGGCGTGCCGCCGGACCCAGTCATCCAGCGGTTCACCCGCCACCTTTTCCATGACCAGGCAGACGCGCTGCCGGTCGTCGAAGTAGCAGCGCCGGAAGGTTACGATGTTGGGATGCTTGAGCTCCCGGAGGATCTTCGCCTCCTCGGAGAACGCGGACCGCACCTCGGGGCGGGCGCTCATGTCCGCGTTCAGGCGCTTGAGGACGAGCAGCTCCTGCAAGGCGCTGTCGGGGTCTTCAACCTCGAAGACCTCCGAGAAGCCGCCTTGGGCGAGCCGGCGGAGGATCCGGTAGCTCATGCCCGGAGTCCCGTCAGATCCCCCGGCTGCGGAGGAAAGTCTGGATGTCGTCCGGACTCACCGCGATGTTGCCCGCCTCGACGGGCAACAGCATGGGGAATTCCCGGCCGAATACTTTCAAAGTGCTTTCCCTTTGGAACTGGGCCGAGACGATGCCGATCAGCTCGCCCCGGTCGTTGACGATGGCTCCGCCGCTGTTCCCGTGAGTCACCGAGGCGTCGAAATACAGGCTTTTGTGGACGGCCGGACCGGTCAAGGGCTGAGAGACGGTACCGATCACGAAGGTGGGGATCACCTGAGTGATCTTTGCCCATTCGGCCCCGAAGCCGCTCAGGTTCTTCACCAGGACCGGCGTCTGTCCGAGGTCCGCCGGATAGCCCATGACGGCGACCCGATCCGTCACATGGACGGTCGCGTTGGACTTGACGATGGGAACGGTCGGAGCGGCCGTCGGCTGGATCTGGAGGAGCGCCAGATCCTGCTGCTCGTCCGCGGCGACCACGACCGCATTGAGCGGCTGCTGCCCGGGAAACTGCACCGAGAGCACATCGTAGTCCGCCTTGACCCCATAGTTCATCGCCGCCTCCCAGTCCTTGAACTTCAGCTTCCAGGGCTCGACCACGTGCTTGGCGGTCAGCACCAGCCCGGGCTTGATCAACACCCCCGAGCCGGTGACCAGCTCCCCGAAAACGCTCTCCCCGGCGGACACGTTCTGCGCGGTCCAGATCGGAATCCGGACGCGATAGCCGCACTTGATGAACACCACCGCCGGGCTGACCTTCTCCTCGATATCGGCCCAGAGGGTCTTCTCCCGTTGCAGAGCCTGCTCCTGCTCTATGACCTTCGATGCCAGGGCAGCCTTCTCTTTTTCGACCTTGTTGTGACTCCACCACATGGCGCCGCCGATGCCGCCGCCCGCGATCAAGAGCACAGCGATGAGCCCCAGGCCTAACCAAAGGCCGGAGCTCTTGCGGGATTTCGCCACCTCGCCGACCATGGCGTCGCGCTCCTCCTGGCGGGCCTTATCGATCTCCCGCAGCAAGGTGGCGCGGCCGACGCTCTCTTTGGGGACCGGCGCAGCGCTCGTCCCGGTTCCCGTGGCCATGGCCGAGGCGGCCACAGCAGGCGCCAGCTCAGCCGTGACCTGCATTTCGGGACCTTGCTTTCCCAGGCGAATGCGAGAGCCATCCGGGACCGCCACCTTCTGGAAAGGCGGGCAGGGAGCACCATTGACGAAGGTGCCGTTCGAACTGCGCTTGTCTTCAACGGACAACCGTCCATTGTCGAAGCTGAGCTCGGCATGCAGGCCGCTGACGCTGTCATCAACCGAATCGCTGAATTTGATGTCACTCTCCGGGGAGCGGCCTAGACGTAGCACCTGTCCCTCCTGGAGAACAACCCGTTGGCTCTTGCCCGATAGCGAGCCACTGAGGTGACGAATGGTGAGAATCGTGGACACGTCTTTCTCCTCTCAGGTCTCAGATACTGGATTCACGTCCGATAGAGGAACCGCATCAAGGGCCAGAAACAGAAGGTCGGTCCTGCCGCATCGGATAAGGTCGCGGTCGTGCAGCGGAACCGTGCCATTGGCTGGCACTTCCCTACCGTTTACCCAGGTTCCATTGGTCGACAGCCGATCCGCAAGGTAGAAACACCCGTTGCGATGAAGAATGACGGCATGCTCGCGGGATACCTCAGAGTCGGCAGCAAGCGACACATCGCTCGTCCTGTCCGCGCCGATCGTGTTCCGTCCGGCGCGGATCGGGAACACCGCGCCTGCGGCACCCAGGTCCGGTGCAGCCAAGACGGCGACGAGCCGGCTCAGGGACGCCCCGCCCGGCGTGGCCGGCGCCCCATGCCTGTCGGCCTGGGGCTGCGGTGCGGAGCCTGCCACGGGCGGCGCCTCCGAGGGCAGGCTCTCCTGGAGGACAGTCCGCCGGCCGGCAGGTTCCTCCTCCAGCCGGGTCGGCTTCGGTCCCGAAGCGGAAGCAGGAGGCGAGGAATCCGCTACCGGATCAGGCTCGCCCTCGAGCCGCGTCCGGCGCCCGGCTTGCCGGGAGGGAGGATCGCTCTCCAGCCGGGTCGGGGCTGGTCCCGGCACCTGCCCAGGACCCGGGGAGCCATGCTTCTGCAGAGGGGCGGTGGCCTGGAGACGGTCGCAGTAGGGACAGCTCTTCCAGGAGGGATCGATGGGATGACCCGCCGGGCACCGAGCCGCCGCCAGGGTCGAGCCCCGGGTCTGCGCTGCCTGCGCGAGAGCCGAGCCGCAGACGAGACAGGCTCTTTCCGTATCCGGATTCAACGTGTGGCAACTGGAGCACTCAATCACAACCTTCCTCCCTTGCGCTAGAGCAGTACGCGGGTCGGCCGACGGCTCGTTCGCTCTGCAACCACCTTGGCGCACCCGATGGTGATGTTGTCTTGACTGTTCGCCTCGAGGGCCTGCGCCAGAAGCCTCTGGCAAGCCTCCTCGGCGGAACCAGACAGAGCGAGGAGGTCTCCGATCACCGGGTCCGGCACGGCGCCATGGAGACCGTCGGAGCAGAGCATCACGACATCCTCGGGATCGAGCGCCAGAGGCTCTTGGACCTCCGCCTCCAGAGGCCCTTTCTGCCCGATCGCGCGCTGTACGATGTTGCTGTCAGGATGACCGAAGGCCTCCTCTTCGCTGAGCCATCCGTCGCGAACCATCTGGGCCACGGCTGAATGATCCGAGGTCAATCTGTAGAGCGACCGCCCCCGAAAGAGATAGACACGGCTGTCTCCAACATGGGCGATATGAAGCCGCGGGTTTCCTCCAAGCTCGTCGACGACAGCGAGCGCGACGGTGGCTCCCATAAGAGACCGGCCATTCTCGGCGCTGTGACCTGCAGCCTCCAGCACGGCCTCCTGGGCGGCCGCGATCGCTTCTCGGAATTTCTCCTCCCAGCTCTCGAAGGTGCGTGTCCGCAAGGCATCGAGGCAGATCCGGATTACGATCTCGGCCGCCTCGCGCCCCCCTTGATGCCCTCCCATGCCGTCCGCGACGATGATCCCCAGGGCTTCCTTGTCGCGCCAGGCGACACCGGCGTCCTGATTCTCCTCACGGACCGGCCCACACACAGAAATCACATGGACTTCGCTGTCCAGACTCGCTGTATCCATTGTCCTATTCCTAATTATACCTCCTTCCTCTCTGTGGATAAACAATAGCTAAATAATAATGCGTATTTGTCTAAAGAGCCTTGTGCTGGATCCTGCGCTCCATCCTCTCTGCTAGCATCCCGGCCATGGACTACACACGACTCGGCCGCAGCGGCCTGAAGGTCTCCAGGATCTGCCTGGGGTGCATGAGCTACGGCAGTCCTCAGTGGCGCGACTGGATCTTGTCCGAGGAGGCTTCCCGGCCGTTCATCCAGAAAGCTCTGGAGATGGGGATCAACTTCTTCGACACGGCGGACATGTATTCGCTCGGGGCGAGTGAGGAGGTCGTCGGGCGCGCCCTGCGCGACTTCGCCTCGCGCGAGGAGGTGGTGATCGCCACGAAGGTCTTCTTCCCCATGAGCGAAAGGCCGAACGACCGCGGGCTCTCCAGGAAGCACATCTTCGCGGCGATCGACGCCTCTCTGCGGCGGCTGGGGACCGACTACGTGGACCTCTACCAGATCCACCGTTGGGACCCGGAGACTCCGATCGAAGAGACCCTGGAGGCCCTCCATGACCTGGTGCGGATGGGCAAGGTCCGCTACATCGGAGCGTCCAGCATGTTCGCGTGGCAGCTCGCCAAGACGCTCTATCTCGCCGACCTCCACGGCTGGACCCGCTTCGTCTCCATGCAGAACCACTACAACCTCGTCTACCGGGAGGAGGAGCGGGAGATGATCCCGCTCTGCCGCGAGGAGGGGATCGGAGTCAATCCCTGGAGCCCTCTCGCCCGCGGGTTCCTGGCCGGCAAGCGCCGCCGCGGCGATGAGCAGGGGACCCGGCGCTCGCAGAGCGACTCCTTCGCCCACGAGATGTACTACCAGCCCGAGGACTACGACGTGGTCGACCGCGTGGTGGCCCTGGCCGAACGCCGCGGCGCCAAGCCTGCCCAGGTCGCTCTCGCCTGGCTCCTCCACCAGCCCGGCGTCGTCGCTCCCATCGTCGGCGCCACCCGTCTGGAGCACCTGGAGGACGCCGTCGCCGCCCTGGCGATCCAGCTCTCCGAGGAGGAGCGGAAGGAGCTCGAAGAGCCCTACCGCCCTCACCGGGTGCTGGGGCACGAGTAGTTCCCTTGCCGCCTCAGGCCGGCTGCCGGCCGCGCAGGATGTCGAGGATCTGCCGCCCGTCCGTGCCGACTCCCTGGAGGGTACGGGGCAGGGGGATGAGGTTCTCGAGGAGGACGAAGAGCGCAAGATAGATGTTGGCCCAGGCAAGCCTGTGGAGGAGGCCTCCCTCGGCTACCCAAAAAAGGAGCGCGAGCGCCGCGATCAGGATCACCAGATTCACCGCTGGGCCGGCCGCGAGCACGGCGAGGTCTCTCCTCTTCGAGGGAAAGATCCGGGTGTAGAGGACCTGCCCTCCCAGCATGCTCCGCCAATCGCGGTTCGCGCCGAACTGGGGCCGATAGCCCGAAAGCTGAACGCGCAGAGGGCCGGCCACCAGGTGATGGGGTATGTACCGCGCCCGGTACGCCGCTACGAGATGCCCGACTTCATGAGCGACGATGTGGAAGAGCCCCACGCCGAGGAAGATCGCCCAGTTCCAGGCGGAGGGGTCGGTCCGCCCATGGATCAGCCCGACCGCGATCCCATACCCGGCGAAGACCAGGAACACGGGGAAGGGCCGGAAGGTACGGCCGAGCCGGGGGCCGGCCCAGCGCCAGAATCTGGCGAGCCGATCAGGGCCCAGGAGCCCCACGAGCGTCAGGTTCAGCCCGAAAAGCGCGATCCCGGCTGGAAACGCCAGGGATGGAGCGAGGCTCCAGCCCTGGTCCAGGGTGGCGGCCAGAAAGAGCCCGCCCACGATTGCCCCGATCAGGCAGAAGAACAACCCGGCGAAGAGCGCGAGGACGCGGAAAAGCCCCTGGAGCCACGGCGAGCGACGCTCCTGAGCCGGAGCGGCCGGCGGGGCGGGCGCCAGATCACGCCCTGTCTCCCTCCGCCACTGCTGGAAGTCCACGACCTTCTCGCCGCGTGAGGTCTCGCGTCCCATCAGAATATCCCGGGATATGAGAGATCAGGGTACCACGACTAGTGGTCTGTCAAAGCAGATTAGGAGCGTCTTCTGCTGGGAGCGTCGGCATCCTTGCCGGCTTTCTTACTAGAATTAACTTAAGGGAACCACGCCGCCGCTGTTACCCCCGGATCCCCGGAAAACAATGTGTCTGCCGCCTGGAACAATGTTTAGCGGCTTTCAACATTGTTCCAGCGCCACAAACATTGTTCTGGCGGCTTTGAACATTGTTGAACGGCGTTGAACATTGTTCCCGCGCGTTTCAACAATGTTCTACGGCGTTTTTTGGCGGAAAAAGGGCCCGAAACAATGTTATAGCGCGCTTGCGGTCTGAGAAAGCCGATTCGAGGAGGTCAAAGGCCGGCCGGAGACCTGAAACAGCCGATCCTTCGACGGATTCCGCAGATTTGCTCTGAAAGGGCGCTCCCAGCACGAAGCGATGCAGTCAATCTTGGATTGACAACGTACTAGACGGGGGAGACCGGAAGATCAGCTCTCGATCCGGCGGAAGACCAGCTCCTGCCCGGCCTGCGAGCCGGACAGACGGATGGTGTCCGGCTGCACCGTCACCGACCACTGCCCGACCGCTCCGCCGACCGCCCGGATACAGGTGCCCGAGCCCTGCGTGGCCCCGGCGTACCCGCCCTGCGCCGGCCTGAGGTAGAGGTCGCAAGCGGCGTTCAGCTCGGCCGGGCTGAACTGGCCCACGTTCGGCGAGAGCTCCGTGATGGTGGCATCGAAATGAGGAATCAGCGTGACCAGCACGTCTCCGCCCTCGGTGTCGAGGCGGACGACTCCCTGCTCGCGGACATTCTGGCCGCCATTCCGCCCCGTCACCCTGGCGAAGAGCCTGTACCCCTCGGCCCCCACCGTTTTCCCGAGCGACCCGATGTCGAGACGGAGGTCCGTGCCTTCCGCCTGGTAGCTCCCTGTCAGCATCGAAGCGAGCCGCACCTCGGGCGTGCCACCCGATCCCCGCGACGAGCCTCCTCCCGCGCAGCCGCCCCAGAGGGCCAAGCCGGTGGCGACGGCGAACAGAAAATAGAGGGAACGCCTGGAAGCTCTGAAGCTGTGCATGCAGCACCTCCAAGCAGACGAAGTGCTGCGAAAAGCATTCCATCAGCAGCAGGTGATGCCGGCTCTGCAACTCCCCCCGGGTCCGCAGTCGGCGTCCGTCTTACAGGGATGCCCGCAACTGCACCGGCAGGTGCGCGCCCGGACCGGACTGGCCATGAATTCCGGCTCCGGGCTCTGCGCCAGAGCGGCCGGGCAGACCTCACCCTTCGCGGCAGAGGGCTCCAGCAGACTGAGCTCGATCCCGCACCCGTCCTGCACGGGAGCCGGGACCGCGGCCGCCGTCGGGACGGAGCCGAGAACCGTCTCTCCGGCGAAGAGCGGCGTATTGCTCAGCGCGATTCCGAGAGCCAGCACCAGGATTGAGAATCCGAACAGTCTCTTGCTCGCGACCATGATTTTCCTCCTTCTGTGAAAGAGCCTTCTCTTAGAGAGGTGCCCGACGGTCGAGGCCGCGAGCCGAAGCGCAATCGTGCCGCGAAGCCTACAAACAAAAACCGCTGACGCTCCGGACACCCAGCGGCAACGGTTATTCAGAGGCGGCGAAGGCGTCCAGGCGGGAGGCCACGGGCTGCGGAGGAGCCTCGACGGGGATCTCTTCGAGGTCCGCGAAGTCGACCACGAGGTCGCCGAGATCGTCGAGCGCGGCGTGCCGTCCAGATTCGTACATCTCGGTCAGGGCAGCCGCTTTCTGTACGCTCAGCGGCAGGTACTTGGCGATTCTCCGGATCACCGTCTTCTTTCCCATCTCGGCGTAGGCCGTGTCCCAGGGGGTCTCGTCGACCCGCCCTTCCTGAAATGCCCGCCAGCTTTCGCTGCGCTCGCGGACGGCGTCCACCTCGGCGCGGGACATCACGTCGAAGTGATGGCCGCCGTTGCGGAACTTGGCATAGGCGTAGAAGTGGGCGATCTCGCCGCGGTCTTCCGCCGCGGGCACGTGCTCCAGCCGCTCCCGCAGGCCGTAGGAGTACTTGAACTTGTCGTTCGCATGGACCGCTTGCGCGTTGAGCGAAAGGATCTCGCCGCTGTTGCGGGCGAGGGTGATGAGCCCCCGGTAGCCGGGGACGAGCTGCACCTTGCCCCGCGACGGGACGAGGTAGGCCTGGCCCAGGACGCCGTCGGGCTCCAGCCCGAGCTGGGCGCAGGTCAGGACCGCCCGGTAGAGGCTCGCCCGGTCGCACTCCAGCAAGGCCGGCGTGCTCTGGAGGACGGTCACCACGACGCGCAGCAGGCGGTCCACACCCAGGTGCCCGGGCAGAGCCAGGGCGAGGCGCGGCTTCATCAGCTCCAGGGCGTGGCGGACGACGTCGAGGTCTCCGGACTTCTGCTCGCCGGCTCCGCCGGAAGCTTGCGGGAGGGCCTCGGCCTCGAGGATCGTCGCGGCCGTCACGACCGGCTCTCCACGCGGGCGGACCGGGCCATGACCCGGAAGTCGCGGTAGGGCCTGCGGCTGTACGCGACGTCGCCGCCCGGGCGTTCCGGGGCCAGGATCTTGAAGCCGTCGCAGAAGGCGGTTTCGGTGTCGCGGATAATCGACAGGATCTCCGCCTTGGCCGCCCTCTTCCGCTTCTCGGCCGCGGTCTCGTCACCGCGGGCGAGCTCGTAGGCGGCGCACAGCGCTTCGAGGCGGCGGTCGCCGCGCAGATCTCTCACGCTGCCGCGGCGGGGCTTGCCGTAGAGCGCCTCCAGGGCCGGGAGGTCGCGGTCGAAATCGGGCGCGGGCGGCCGGTCCTCTTCGATCGATTCCCAGAAATCGGCCACGGCATGCTCGATGCGGGCGATGGCCCCGGGGTGGCGCGGGTACTCGAAGACCTTCGGGGAGTTGCCGCCGATCAGGACGCCGAGGGCGGCCCACGGCCGGTTCGGCAGGCAGGCGAGCTGGTGCTGCACCTGCAGCTCGAAGCGCAGGGGAGGCAGGCCGTCCGGCCAGCTCCGCGCGATCATCCAGTCGACGTTCTTGATCTCCAGGGGAGCCGGGCCGCGAGGGTGGCCGTAGATCTCGAAGTCGAGGCTCGCGCCCATGCCGCGGACCGCCGGATGCTCGACGTAGCGCCGGACTTTGCGGATCTTCCACCCTTTCAGCCCGGCGATCCCCTGGGCGATGGCCGGCTCGAGGACGGTCCCCCAGAAGACGCGCTGGTTGTCCGAGGGGTCCGGCTCCGGGATGTTGCCGGCCTTCTGGTGCCAGAGCTCGAACAGGGTACGGCGCTCGTCGAGACCGAACAGGGCGGCGACCTCGGAGCTCCCGATGAATTTCCTGCGGACGCCGACGCGTTCCGCGGCGAGGGCGGACATGACCTGAGACTCCTTCCTGCGTTGCTCTCCCGCGCTCTTCCCGCACGGGCACAACAGGAAAACACCGGAAAGAGGCGAAGAATTTCTTGGATGCGGAACGGGAGAGGGGCTCAACGCGCGGCGTGGCCCGCCTGGAAGATCCTGCGGACGGTCTCGATCGTGTCCGCTTCGACGGCGGTCTTGTCGTCGCGGTAGCGCTTGACGCGGGCGAAGCGGAGGGCCATGCCGGCCGGATACTGCGGGCTCTCCTGGACGTCGCTGAAGGCGATCTCGACGACGATCTCGGGCCGCAAGTAGACCGTCCAGCCGTCGGTGCTCAGGGCGATCTCCTGGAATTTCTTCGTCTGCCAGGCGAGCATCTCGTCGGTCAGCCCCTTGAAGGTCTTGCCGAGCATGACGAAGGCGCCGTTCTCGGGATCGCGGGCGCCGAGGTGGAGGTTGGAGAGCCGGCCTTGACGCCGGCCGTGCCCCCATTCGGCGGCGAGGATGACCAAGTCCAGGGTGTGCGCGGGCTTGATCTTGAGCCAGGAGAAGCCGCGCTTCCCCGCCTCGTAGGGGGCGGCGGTCGCCTTGGCCATGATCCCTTCGTGGCCGCGGCGCAGGGCCTGCTCGAAGAAGCCGTCGGCCTCTTCGGCGTCGGCGGTGACCAGGCGCGGCACGGCGAGGCCCGGGGCCGCGCCTTCGAGCGCTGCGAAGCGCTCGCCCGCGGGACGGTCGATCAGGTCGTCGCCGTCGACGTGCAGGAGGTCGAAGAAGAAGGGGGTCAGGGGGAGCTCGCCGCGCAGACGGGGGACGTCGAGCTTGCGGCCGAAGCGGCGCATGGTGACCTGGAAGGGATGCGGCGCGCCGTCCGGCCGCAGGGCGATGACCTCGCCGTCGAGGAGGATCTGGCGCGCGGGCAGGGCCTGGACGGCCTCGACGAGCTCGGGCACGGCGTGGGTGACCTCGTTGCCGCGGCGGGAGTAGACCCGCACGTCGTCCTCCGCCTTGTGGACCTGGACGCGGGCGCCGTCGAGCTTGAATTCGAGAGCCGCCTCGCCCAGCCGTTCAAGGGCCTCGGAGGCGTCGCCCGCGGTCTGGGCGAGCATGGGCTGGAGAGGGCGGAAGAGCTGGAGGTGGAAGCGGGAGAGCCCCGGCCGCCCCTCGGTGAGGACGGCCCGCGCCACGGCCGGCAGCTCACCAGCCAGCATCAGCGCCCGGCGCACCTCGTCGGCCGGGACCTCCGCCGCCGCGGCGAGCGCGTCGGCCATCAATCCGGCGAGAGCCCCCTGCCGCAGCTCGCCGAAGATCAGACGGACGAGGAAGTCCTGCTCGTCGCGAGTGCCTCGGGCGAGAAGGCCGGAGAGCAGGCGCGCCCGCTCAGCCGTGGAGCCGGCGCCGGTCGTCCCGGCGATCCGCTCGAACTCGGCATCGACCTCGCCGAGAGTCAGGGAGGGCTCGGGAGTCGCCGATTCCGGGAAGGCATTGCGCACGGCCGCACCGCCGAGGCCGATCCGCCCCTGTCGCAGGTGGCCCGAAAGGAAGGCCGCGGCGGTGTCGATCTCCTCCGGGTGGAGCCGCCGCAGGAGATCCGCGAGCGCGCCGGTCTTCTCGGAGCGGGAGCGGGTCTCGGCAACGCGGCGGGAGGTGGCGACGAGGTCGGCGAGGCGCATGAAGGGGATGGTAGCGCCAACCGAACTCGAGGTCGCGTTTTGCGGCCTCAAGAGGTGATCGCAAATGCGACCACCTCTCCAAAGGTCAGGGGATCAGAAAGGGCGCCGGGCCAGGGCGGCCTGGACGTGGGCGGGGCGGTCGTCGCCGGTCAGGCGCGGGGTCGGCCGGGTTCCGTCGGCCATCTTGGGCTGAACATGCATGACCGACATGGCGGCCCGCAGCCCCATCCTCTCCGCCTCGGCTTCCATGTTGGGATCCTGGACCACCGCCACGCCGGAGCCGAAGGGGTTGCGCACCCGGCCGGCCCGCTGCTGCACCACGTGAGTCAGCTCATGGCCGAGGAGCTGCTGCCCCTGGGGCGTGCTGGGGTTGTACAGGCCGGGGGCGAAGAAGATGTTCGAGCCGTGGGTGAAGGCCAGGGCGCCGATCGAGGACGCCTCGGAGCCGACGTGGATGCGGACGTCCGAGAAGGACGTGCCGAAGAAGGCTTCCATCTTCTGCTGCACCGGCTCGGGGAGCGGCTGCCCGCCTCCCCGGCCCAGGTTGAAGGTCGGCGGGAGCTGGAAGCTGTCGCCGTGGCCGGACGCCTGGACGATGAGTGGCCGGCGGCCTGGGAAGGCGCCCTGGATCACCTGGGAGCGGGCGGAATTGCGCATGGGGCTGGGACGGTTGGTTAGAGGTGTATTGGGTGTCATGGCCTCATCGAGAGGGTCGATCCCAAAAAGTTCCCTCGGTTGGCCTTTCCAGTATCGCACGAAACGTCCGGTAAGGGAACAGGGGGCTGGTTGCCTCCCGTCCCCGGATCGGTTCTACTTAGAAAGAGATATGCCCCGCCCCCGTCTGGACACGGAGCGTGACGCCGGCCTCGCCGTCGAGGAGCGCAAGAAGACGCGCCGCCCGCGGCGCTGGAAGGTGCTGATCTTCAACGACGACTTCACGACGATGGACTTCGTCGTGTACGTCCTGATGAAGCACTTCCGCAAGGCGCCCGCCGAGGCCACGCACGTCATGCTCCAGGTGCACCACAACGGGGTCGGGGTCGCGGGGGTCTATCCCAAGGACGTGGCCGAGACGAAAGTCGCCGAGGTCATGGCCGAGGCCCGGGCCCACGAGATGCCTCTGAAGCTCGAGGCCCACCCCGCGGAGGACGGAGACGAATGAAGCTTTCACGAGACCTCCAGATTTCCCTGTCCGTCGCCATGAGCGAGGCCGGCCGCCTCGGCCATGAGTACGCGGGGCTGGAGCACATCCTCTACGCCCTGACGTTCGACACGGAGACGGCCAGGGTGCTGCGCAGCTCCGGGGCGGACCTCCAGCAGCTCCAGGAGCGCCTCCAGGAGTACTTCGAGGAGTCGCTCGAGAGCATCGACGACGCCGACGAGATCCAGCCGCGCCTCTCGCTGGGGGCCCAGCGCGCCCTCGCCCGGGCCGCTCTCCGCGTGGAGTCGGCCGGCCGCGAGGAGGTCCGGGGCTCCGACCTGCTGGTCGCCATGTACGACGAGCCGGAGTCCTACGCGGTCGACATGCTGGAGGCCGAGGGGGTGACGCGGCTCGACGTGGTCAGCTATCTGGCGCACGGCGTCTCGAAGACCCGGACGCAGGCGATTCCCGGTGGCACGATCCCCACGGGTGCGGAGGACGACGAGGACGAGCCGCAGCGGCTGCCGCGCGATGACGATGTGCTCGCCTCTTTCGCCCAGGATCTGACCGAGCTCGCCTCGCGCGGCGCCATCGATCCGCTGATCGGCCGCGAGAAGGAGCTGCAGCGCACGCTCCACATCCTGCAGCGGCGGCGCAAGAACAATCCCATCTACGTCGGCGATCCCGGAGTCGGCAAGACGGCCCTGGTCGAGGGGCTGGCGCTCAGGATCGCCAAGGGGGAGGTGCCGGAGCCGTTCCTCAACGCGCGCGTCTTCCGGCTCGACCTGGGAGCGCTGGTGGCGGGGACGCGCTACCGCGGCGACTTCGAGAACCGGCTGAAGGCCGTGCTCGCCGCCCTCGACAAGGAGGAGGCGCCGATCCTGTTCATCGACGAGATCCACACGGTCGTGGGCGCGGGGAGCGCCGGCCACGGCACGATGGACGCCTCGAACCTGCTCAAGCCGGCCCTCCAGGAGGGGCGGCTGCGCTGCATCGGCGCCACCACCTGGGAGGAGTTCCGCCAGACGTTCCAGCGCGATCAGGCGCTCGCCCGGCGGTTCCAGAAGGTCGAGGTGGCGGAGACGTCGGTCGAGGACACGGTGAAGATCTTCGAAGGGCTGCGCGACCGTTACGAGGCGCACCATAGCGTGCGCTACACCCAGCCGGCGATCCGCGGCGCGGTCGACATGGCCGCCCGCTACCTGCGCGACCGGCGGCTGCCGGACAAGGCGATCGACCTGCTCGACGAGGCAGGCGCCGCGGTCGCCCTGCGGCGGCAGAAGCGGGTGACGCTGACGGACGTCGAGGCGGTGCTGGCGACCATGGCGCAGATCCCGGCCCGGCGGGTCAAGGGCGGAGACAAGGAGCAGCTCCAGCGGTTGGAGGAGGAGCTCAAGAAGGTCGTCTTCGGCCAGGACGAGGCGATCGAGCGGCTGGCCTCGGCCATCAAGGTGGCCCGCGCCGGCTTGCGCGATCCGCAGAAGCCGGTCGGCTCGTTCCTGCTCACCGGCCCCACGGGCGTGGGCAAGACCGAGGCGGCCAAGCAGCTCGCCGAGGTGCTGGGCATCTCCTTCCTGCGCTTCGACATGAGCGAGTACATGGAGCGGCACTCGGTGTCGCGCCTGGTGGGCGCTCCGCCGGGCTACGTGGGTTACGACCGCGGCGGCCTGCTCACCGAGGCCGTGTCCAAGAACCCGCACGCGGTGCTGCTGCTCGACGAGATCGAGAAGGCGCACGAGGACGTGTTCAACATCCTCCTGCAGGTGATGGACCATGGCACGCTGACCGACACCAACGGCAAGCAGGCGGACTTCCGGCACGTGATCCTGCTGATGACCTCGAACGTGGGCGCCCGCGAGCTGGCGCAGCGCGCTCCGGGCTTCTCCGAGGAGGTCGGGGGCAATCGCGGGGTGGACAGCGACCGGGCGGTCGAGCGCCTGTTCAGCCCGGAGTTCCGCAACCGGCTGGACGCCCGCATCCAGTTCCGGCCGCTCTCGCCGGAGATCATGGAGCGGATCGTGGACAAGTTCGTCCGCCAGCTCGGCGAGCTGCTCGCCGAGAAGAAGGTGCGGATCGAGCTGACGGAGGCCGCCCGGAAGCACTTGGCGGAGAAGGGGTTCGATCCCGCCTTCGGCGCCCGTCCTCTCGGCCGCGTGGTCGAGGAGTCGGTCAAGCGCCCCCTCACCGACGAGCTGCTGTTCGGCAAGCTGCAGAACGGCGGCTCGGCGGTGGTGGATCTGGAAGGGGAGCAGATCGTCGTGCGGACCGCGTAGGGGCGCACGGGGCGGACCGCCGTCCGGACGGGGGGAACGTCCGTTCGCGCGGGGGGAAGGCTCGGACCAACGGGGAGAGGCTCCTCCCTTGTGGGGTGAGGCTCCTCCCTCGCGGGGTGAGGCTCCTCCCTCGCGGGGAGAGGCTCCTCCCTTGTGGGGAGAAAGCTCCTACCTCGTGGGGAGAAGCCCCTCCCTTGTGGGGTGAGGCTCCTCCCTTGCGGGGAGAAGCTCCTACCTCGTGGGGAGGAGCCCCTCCCTTGTGGGGAGACGCTCCTCCCCGTCCGTACGGCCGTTCCCCCCACTCGCCCGGACATCGCCCCCGCTCGCCCGAGCCTTCCTCCCACGCGAACCCGCGGCTCTCCCCACTCGTCCGCGCCTCGCCCCGTGGGTACGCGCCTTCCCCCCTCTCACCCGCGCCTTCCCCCCGCTCGCCTCCGCGTTCCCCCCGTTCGCCCCTTCTGTCCCCCCGCAACTTTCTCTTGACTTCCGGCGCTTTTCCGCCGTAGGATCGTATCGCGTCGACGTGCTGTCCCGTTCCGCCGGCCGCAGGGCACCGCGGCCTCACATGAAAACGGCCCGGAAGCGAGTAGCAAGCTCCCTCCCGGGCCTGACCCTGCAGGAGGGTTAAGCTCCATGCAAGGCTCCGACGAGTCTAGCACCCCGTCCGTCCCCGCCGTTCCGTCTTCCCGCAACGCCTTCCACCCCGAGTTCCTGAAGCAGCTCGGCGAGCGCGACGAGCCCGTCACCGCCGCCGAGGCCGACGTGGCCGGCCCCTGGCGCCTCGAAAAGGTCGAAGGCGCGGGCTGGGCCCTCTACCGCGCCAGTGAGGGCCGCGCCCGCGGCTACCTCCCCACCGCGGTGTTCGCCGACCGCAACCTCGCCCTGCTCGCCGCCGCCGTGGTCCCCGCCACCGGCCGCGACCGCCTCCTCCGCCTCGACGGCGAGGGCGGCTCGGACGGTTTCGCCGTCGCCCTCGACGACGGCGCCGCGGTCGGCCACTTCCGGCTCTTCGACGAGCCCCTGCTCGACGCCCTGAACGTGGCCGTTGGCCTGGTGCGCTCCCCGCAGTCGCTCGCCTGGCTGCTCGAAGCCGCCGGCTCGCTCGCCCTGGAGCGCTGCGGCGCGATCCTCGACGAGCGGGCCGCCGAGCCCGAGCCCGCCTGAGGCGTTTTTTCCTTCCCCCGTTCCGGGTTTTCCTGAACGGGGGAGGGATAGGTGCCGCCCCTCCGGGGCTCCAGGAGAGGTTGGGGGGCGCCTACCCGGGGCTGACGCCCCGGGCTACGTGCTGCCGCCCCCTCCGGGGGCTGAGGTCTTGTTGGTCTCCGTGCAGGGGTTGCTCGGGCGGTGCCTGGCATCCCGAGTAGCTTCCGGCGGGCTGCGGCAGCTTCCTTGTACGATGAGACGGTCTACCGGAAAGGGCGCGGCGGACCGGCCGCGGAGAGCCCGCGGAGCGGGCGGCAGCACGTAGCCCGGGCCGTGAGGCCCGGGAACCGCGCCCCCAACCACCCCCGGAGCCCCGGAGGGGCGACACCTACGGTCACGCCCGCACCCCAGGGGGCTTTTGTGCCGGGTGCTTCCAATGAACGCGGAGATAGTGCCGCACCTGATTCAGCACCTCCTGGCTGATCACCTGGCGGTGAGCCGCGTCCATGAGATCCACCCAGACCGCCCGGAGCTGCTCGTGCCCAAGCTCGAATCGATCGAGCTGAGCGATGGCGAAGCGGCAGAGCGCCACCGCCCTTTGCGTCGCACCGTGCCGGATATGTACGCTGAAGAGGTAGAGGAGATCAAGGAATGCCTCGCGGTACGCTTCGTGATCAAAGGCATCTGCGATCACTGCCTCGAAGAGCTGCACTGCCTCCTTGGTGTGGCCGAGGTGCTCTAGGAGCCTCGCCGCGAAGAAGTCGCTTCGCCGCTTGGCGACCGGCGATAAGCCGGTACTGCGCAGCGGCTCCGCGTGATCGAATGTTTGGAGCGCCAGTTCGATTTCCCCCAGGTTGATCATGCCGTCGGTGCGGATGTTCTCGGCAAGACATCGCAGGGCGGTATCCGCGGCCGGGATCATAGGGAGCGCCTCCGCCGCGACCGTGAGGGCGCGCGCCGGGTCGGTGTCGACGAGCGTATGCGCCATCTGCACCAAGGTCCGGGCGACGAGCGGAGTGGCACCCTGACTCTCGTAAAGCTCGACGCATTCTTCGAGCGCCGCAAGGGCCTCGACGCGGCGGCCTTGATCAGCAAAGAGGGAGGCGGAGATCGATTGTGCCCGTGCTTTGAGGAGAGGGTCGCCAGAGCCCCCCGCTAGGTGCTTCCGGGCTTGGAGGAGCGCGGCGTTCGCCTGGCTCCACTCGGAAGCGACGCGGCGGACATTCGCAACCTCGATCCAGAGCTGCGCTTGCAAGTCATGCTTCAGGAAAGAAGGCGCTCCCAGAGCCTTAATCGCCTGATGGGCAAGGCTTGCCGTGAACTCGGCTTCTTCGCGGGAAGGCGCCTGGCGGACGCCCGCAAGGAGTAGCTCGGCGAAGGTGGTGGTGTGGCACTCGGGAGATTCGGCTACCCTCTGCTGCTGCTTCTTTCTCGACTCCCGTCGGATGAGAGACCAGAGCGCCCGTGCAAGAAGAGGCCGAACCAGCTCGTTATCCATAAACGACCCTTGACCCGAGGAGGCAGGCGCCCGCCCCTCATCAGGCGTGAAGGCCGGTTCCGAGGGCGCGGGGTGCTTCCAATGCGAGCGGATATAGTCGCGCGCCTGTCGGAGCATCCGCTCGTCAAGGGACTGTCCTTGCGCGGCTTCGGTGAGCCTCGCAAAGACCGATCGGAGCTGCTCATGCACCGCCGAGTCGTGGCGATCCATCTCACCGAGCGTACGAAGGCTTGCCTCCGCCGCCCGCTCCGGCGAGCCCAGACGGACGTGAAACCCGAAGACGTACAGCAGATCGAGGAGCGCGTCTTTGTAGAACCCCTGCTCGAGGTCGCCGGTCACCACTTCATCGAAAAGCACCTCCGCCTCCCGCAGATGGCCCAGGGCTTCGAGGAGTCGAGCCGCAATAAAGGTGGAACGCAGAGCGGCGCTCGGCCGGTCGTGGAGCGGTCTAAGGCGCTCTGCCTCCGCAAAGGCGCGTAAGGCCTCCTCCTGCCGGCCAACGGTCACCAGGCAGTCAGCGCGGATTCTCCCCATGAGGGAGCGAAGCCCCACATCTTCTGGAGGGATATAGACGTGCGTTCTATCCAATAAGTGCAGCGCTCGCCCCGGATCGTCGTCCGCGATGCAATGGGCCATGGTGACGAGCGTACGGCCGACCTGCGGCCACTCGCCGCAGCGGGCGTACGCCCTCCGGCACTCCTCCAAGGAGGCCATGGCTTCATCCCGTCTCCCTTGGTCGCACTGGAGAGAGCCCGCGATGGCGAGCCGCCGAGCCTTAATGCTCTCGTCGCCGGTGCCAAGGACGCCGTGCTCGTCGGCGCGGAGGAGCGCGTTGTGCGCGGGCTGCCATTCGCCCCTGATCCGGCGGGCGTTCGCGGTGTCGGTCCAGATCATCGCCAAGAGGTCGTTCTTGAACGCCTCGCTTCCTTCCGTCGGGTCTATCCCCTGCGCGGCGAGGAGCGCCAGGGTCGCCAGAGACTCGAACTCTTCTCTCGACCACGGCACACGCAGGGCGTCGAGGAGCGCATCGAGAAATGCCGCCGAGTGGCAGAACCGAGAATGGATCACCCTCTCTTTCTGGGCTCCCGGCGTCAGGCGCCGCAGCTCGGCCAGTTCCGCCTTGGCGAGGAGACGCTCGGCGGCTATCGCCTTCTCGAAGCCGGCCAGCTCGGCCATGATCTTGAGGAGCGGCGCACGCTTCGCGCTGACCGCACGATCCCCGAGAATACCGGCGGCGAGAGACCGGCAGGCAGGGCAAGCAGAGAGGTGCGCCGCCATCCGCGCGATCTCGGCCCTCCCTGCTTCGCTTACGCGAAGCAGCCTCTCCTTCGTGACGTGTGCCATTCTTGGTTTCTCTAAAACAAAAGACGCTGAACCGCAGTTTTAGGGTAGCTCGAAATACCCGCCTCTGTACATTGGGACTTGAAGGGGGAGGGAGGCTCCTTGGCGAGTCACCCTCCCCCTTGGCAGCGCGGCTATCCGTTCGGGTCGTTGCCCGCTCCGGCGTCCGCGGTCGGAGTCGGCGGTGGGTTGACTCCCAATGGGTCCGCGGCAGCGAGGGGAGAGAGTGACGCTCCGTTCGGGTCGTAGCCTCCTCCCGCATTGGCGGTGGGGGAACCGTCCGGGTCGTAGCCCCCTCCGGCATCGACGGTCTGGGATGCTGTGGAGTACGAGGCGAAGAGATAGAGCAAGAGGAGAACGAAGCGAAGCATAGGCTTCTCCCTTTCAGGGACGGGTGACCGCGCACACGAGCGCCAATGCCCGTGGTGGTTGTCCCTGGGACCGGAGTGTCCGCCTTTCCTGTCTCGCAGGACAAGCTAGCTACTGCTTCGCCCAAACGAGGGAGGAATTCATGGACTCACGCGAAGTGCCGATCCTGGAGACGCAACGCCTGCGGCTGCGGCCGTTCCGCAGGAGCGACCTCGACGACTATGCAGAGCTGTACGCAGACCCCGAAATCTTGCGGTACCTCGGCGCGGGAACCGAGCCCTGGGACCGGGGCCGGGCTGGCCGGCACCTGGCCTTCGTGCTGGGACACTGGCAACTCGAAGGCTGTGGAGAATGGGCCATGGAGCACCGGGAGACCGGAGCCTTCGTCGGCGTGGTCGGCTTCTCTGCGCCGGAGGGCTGGCCCGGCCTCGAGCTCGCCTGGATTCTGGCGCGGCGCTATTGGGGCCACGGTTACGCGACCGAGGGCGCGCTGGCTGCCCTGCGCTGCGCCTTCCTCGACTGGCACAAGGAACGCGTGATCAGTCTCATCCACCCGGAAAATCGCGCATCCATCCGCGTCGCCGAGCGGCTCGGCGAGACCCTGCAAGACCGCATCGAGCATTTCGGCCGGGGGATGCTGTGCTATGGAATCGACCGGGCGAGCTACGAACGGCGGCACGAGCTGGATGATTCATCCTTCCAGAACCTCTCTCAGACCTCTGGCCAGCTCCTCCACCCCCGGCGGCGCCAGGATGCTGTGGTGAGTGCCCGGTAGGGTGCGGACGTCGGGCGCGAGATCGCGCCAACTGCCGGCTCCGGGGGGACGGTCCGCGGCTTCGAAGACGGTCAGGGGGCCGTCGTACGGCGTGAGACGGTAGGCGCGGAGGGCATCGAGATTGGCTTGGAAGACGCGCACCCCCTGCCCGACGTCGGAGAGGCCGGCCTCGGGGGCTCCTCTCCGCCGGACCGACTCCAGCAGGGCTTCCTCGCCGGGCGTCTCCGTCTCCAAGGAAGGGACCCGCGGATCGGTGGGATCGATGAGGACGAGGGCTTCCACCTCCTCGCCTTTCTCGCGCAGCCGCCGCGCCATCTCCAGGGCCACGAGCCCGCCGAACGACCACCCTCCCAGGCGCCACGGCCCCCGCGGCTGGACGCTCCGAATCTCTTCCAGGTAGCGCTCGGCCATGGCGCCGATGTCGCGCAGCGGCTCCTCCGCGTCCAGCAGACCGGTCGCCTGGATGCCGTAGAACGGGATCCCTCCACCGAGGCGGCGGGCGAGGTCGCGATAAGCGAAGACCCCTCCCGTGCCCGGGTGGACGCAGAAGAACGGCCGGCGGTCCGGCGACCCCTTCCGGAGCAGGACGAGCGCTCCGGAGGATGGCGCCGCGGCGTAGCCGAGGCGGACGGCGACCTCGGACGCGGGGCTGCCCAGAGGGCTCCCGCCCGCCTCGCGCCAGCGCTCCGCGACCGCGGCGTCCACCTTGCCGTGCGCGAGGAGCTTGACGTCTCCGAGAGGACGGGAGACCGCGTGCGGGCCGTCGACCATGCGCGCGGCTCCCGGCTGGTAAGGATCGGCCATCTCCGGCCGGTATTCCAGGCCCAGGAAATCGCAGATCCCGGAGAGCACCCGCGCGGGCTCGCGCACCAGCTCCTCGAAGCGCACGGCGTGCTTGCGCTCCTCGGGAGCTCCGGCGAGGAAGCCGAGGATGTTCTGGTGGCTCACGGTCCAGACCAGCTCGGCGAGCTGGCGGCGCGTGAAGGGGTGCGGCCGGCGGAAGAAGACCTGGTCGAGCCGGGCCTCCTCGAACGAGCGGATGACCGCCTGCGGATGGCGCACCAGGTGGAGGTAGCGGGCGCTTTCGAAGCCTTCCTCGGCCCGCCGGAGCACCTCGGGATCGAGGGCATAGGACGGGGTCTTGTCCACCAGCGTCCGCGGGCCGATCCAGCCCTGGAGCTCGCGGTAGAAGCGCCGGGTGGTCCAGCCGGCGCGCTCGGCCTCTGCGACGATCCGCTCCGCCTCTTCCGCTCCACAGCCGCGCGCCTCCATCACCGCCCGGATCACCCCTTCGAGCCAGAAGCTGTCGCGCCCCTGGAAGGCCGCCCGCCTCCCGGCCAGGGTGCGGAACGAGAGCAGCTCCAGCTCCGGCGGCGCGAACAGGGACGGGTGAGCCCCCAGCATGACCCGCAGGAGCGTGGTGCCCGAACGCGGCGGCGACAGCACGAACAGGGCCGGAGGATTGCGCAGCTCCTCGAAGGATGGAGCGTCCCCTTCCGTCCGTCCGGCGACGATCAGCCGGCGCATCGCTTCGACCTCGGCCGGGCCGGCCGGGGCCTCCTCTCGGTCCTCCTCGTCCGCGGCCTCGCCCCAGAGCCGCCGGGCGGCCCGGGGGTGCTGCTCCGCGACGTAGGCGGCGAGGGAAGCCACGGTCGGGCAGTCGAAGATCGCCACGACGTGCACGATCTCCCCGAGCGTCTCCTGGAGGCGGTGGATCAGGATCGCGCCGGTGATCGAATTCCCCCCCAGGGCGAAGAAGTCGTCCTCGACGCCGATCTCCCCGATCCCCAACACCTGCTGGAAGAGCTCAGCCAGGTACTGTTCGAGCGACGTGCGCGGGGCGACGCTCGGCCGCCGCGCGGGAACCCCCTCGGGAGCGGGCAGAGCCGCCCGGTCGACCTTGCCGTTGGCGGTCAGCGGCAGCGCTTCGAGGAAGACGAACGCCGCCGGGATCATGGGGTCCGGCAGGCGTTCCACGAGCCAGGCGCGCAGGTCGGGAGCACCATCTCCTCTCACGTAGGCCACCAGCCGGCGCTCCCCGCCCGGACCGTCCTCGCGCGCCACGACCACGGCCTCGCGCACCGCCGGATGAGAGGTGAGCGCCGCCTCGATCTCCCCCGGCTCGATGCGGAAGCCGCGGACCTTGACCTGGTGGTCGATCCGCCCCAGGTACTCGAGGTCGCCGTCCGGCAGCCGCCGGGCCAGGTCGCCCGAGCGGTAGAGCCGCGCTCCCGGCTCGCTCGAGAACGGGTCGGGCACGAAGCGCCCGGCGGTCAGGTCCGGACGGCCCAGGTACCCCTGGGCGAGCCCCGCGCCGCCCACACAGATCTCCCCCGGCACACCGACCGGCTGCGGCATGAGGCCCCGGTCCAGCAGGTGGAGCGTCAGATCGGGGATCGGCCGGCCGATCCGGCTCCCCCGCTCCAGGTCTTCCGCGGCGAGCGGCCGCCAGGTGACGTGCACCGTGGTCTCGGTGATGCCGTACATGTTGACCAGCCGGGGACGGCCGAGCCCGTGCCGCTCGGCCCAGGGGCGCAGGCTCGCCGGCTCCAGCGCCTCGCCGCCGAAGATCACCAGGCGCAGAGACAGGTCGAGAGGCGCCGGCTCCTCCACCCAGAGGAGCTGCCGGAAGGCCGAGGGTGTCTGATTGAGCACTGTCACCCGCTCCTCGGCGAGCAGGCGGTAGAAGTCCTCGGGCGACCGGCTGACCCCGTACGGGACCACCACCAGACGGCCGCCGAAGGCGAGGGCTCCCCAGATCTCCCACACCGAGAAGTCGAAGGCGTAGGAGTGGAAGAGCGTCCAGACGTCCTCCGGGCCGGCGCCGAGCCAGGGATGGGTGGCGCCGAGCAGGCGGTCCACGTTAGCGTGCGACACCACGACCCCCTTGGGCCGTCCGGTCGAGCCCGAGGTGTACATGACATAGGCCGGCAGCGCCGGGTCGGCCGTCACGGCCGGACGGGACGCGTCGCTCCCGTCGAGGCCGGTCTCTGCGGAGAGGAGCAGGCGGGCGCCGCTGTCCTCCAGCACGAAATCGGTCCTCTCCCGCGGCCAGGCGGGATCGAGCGGCACGTAGGCAGCTCCGGCCTTGAGGACCGCGAGCAGCGCCACGATCATCTCCGCGGAGCGCTCGAAGCGGAGCGCGATCCGGTCGCCCGGGAGCACGCCCCTGGCGAGCAGATAGCGCGCCAGGCGATTGGCCCGCTCGTCGAGATCGCGATAGGTCAGCGACTCCTCTTCGAAGGTCACCGCCGTCGCGTCAGGCGTCCGGTCCGCCTGAGCCTCGAAGCGGTGGTGCAGGCAGCGCAGTCTCTGGAGGGGCACCGTAAGGGGTTCCGGCGGTCCTTCGTTCCATTCGACCAGGAGCTGATGCCGCTGCCCTTCGGTCAGGAGCGGCAGCTCGGAGAGGCGAAGACCGGGGCGCTCCGCCCAGGCGCAGAGCAGGGTGGCGAAGGCCTCCGCGAGGAGGGCGATGATCGTGGAGTCGAACTGGTCCGTGTCGTAGACCCAACTCGTCCGGAACCCCTCGGGGGTGTCGCGCAGGTTGACCACGAGGTCGAACTTCGCCGTGCCCTGGGGCAGCTCGACCTTTTCGAGGACAAGGCCGGGCAGCTCGAGCGGCGGCATGGAGAGCCCCAGGTACTGGACCAGCACCCGCAGCAGCGGCGGCCGGTGAGGGTCCCGCGGCATCCCGAGCTCGTCGACCACCATCTCGAAGGGGAGCGTCTGGTGGCTGAACGCCTCCAGCGCGGTCCGCCGCACGCGGGCCAGCAGCTCATGGCCGTCCGGGTCGCCCCCCAGGTCGGTGCGCAGGACCAGGATGTTGACGAAGAAGCCGATCAGGTCGCGCAGCTCGGGGCGGTCCCGCCCGGTGACGGTGGTGCCCACGACCACGTCGTCCACGCCGGTGATGCGCGCGAGCAGCGCCAGGAACGGGGCGAGGAGCACGGTGAACGGGGTCGCGTGATCCTCCCGGACCAGACGCTGGAGGTGGGAGGCCGCGCTGGCGGGGAGCGCCCGGTCGAGCGTGGCGCCACGGAAGCTCGGGGCGGAGCGGCGCGGCCGGTCGATAGGGAGGTCGGGCGGCTGCGCGCCGGCGAGCCGCTCCCGCCAGAAGGCGATCTCGCGCTCCAGCGACTCTCCCTGGAAGGTTTCGCGCTGCTCCGCGGCGAAGTCCGCGTACTGGAGCGGGAGCTCGGGCAGCAACGCGGGACGGCCGGCCGACCGCGTCGCGTAGTGTGCTCCGAGCTCGCCGATGGCGACGCCGACCGACCAGGCGTCGCTCGCGATGTGGTGCACGGTGAGCAGGAGCAGGTGCTCCTCGCTCCCCAGGAGGAAGAGCCGGGCGCGCAGGAGCGGCGGGCGCTCGAGGTCGAACGGCAGGCGGGCTTCCTCGCGCTCCAGCCTCTCTTCCTCCTCCGTCCTTGCGGGGAGCGGCAGGGCCGAGAGGTCGACGACCGGCAGCGGCAGCGGACTGGCCGGCTCGACCCACTGCATCGGTTGGCCGCCGTGGATCTCCAGACGGGTGCGCAGCGCCTCATGGCGGCGGACGATCTCGGAGAGCGCACCCTGGAGCGCCGGGACGTCGAGGCGGCCGCGCAGGCGGAGCCCGGCCGGCATGTTGTAGGCGTTCAGCCCCGGATTGAGCTGCTGGAGGACCCAAAGGCGCTGCTGCGCGAAGGACAGGGGGACCGGCCCTTCGTGGGAGCGGGCCGGCCGCGAGACCTCTCTCTGGGCGGCACGGACGAGCTCGGCGGCGCCGGCCACGGTCGACGATGCGAACAGCCGGGGCACAGACAGTTGGACGCCGAGAACCTCGCGGACCCGGGTCGCCAGGCGGAACACGGAGAGCGAGTGCCCACCCAGGTCGAAGAGGCTGTCCTCCAGGCCGACCTGCTCGACGTCCAGCACCTCCTGGAACAGGCCGGCCAGCTCCAGCTCGAGGGACCCCGGAGGAGGCGGCTCCACGGCACTCCGGGTCTTCTCCGGCCCCGGCAGGGCACGGCGGTCGACCTTGCCGCCCGGCGTGCGTGGCAGGGCGTCGAGCACCAGGAGGGCGGAAGGCACCATGGGATCCGGCAGCCTCTCGCGGAGAAACTGCCGCAGCTCCCGCGGGTCCGGGATCCGGTCGCCGGAGGGGACCACCCAGGCCACCAGCCGCTTCTCGCCCCATCGGTCTTCGCGGACTCCCACCGTGGCCTCGCGCACCTCCGGATGAGCGAGCAGGTGCGCCTCGATCTCGCCCGGCTCGACGCGGAAACCGCGGAGCTTGACCTGCTGGTCGGCCCGGCCGAGGAAATCGATCCGCCCATCCGGCAGCCAGCGCCCGAGGTCGCCCGTGCGGTAGAGACGGCCGCCCGGCTCGCCGCCGAAGGGGTCGGGACGGAAGCGGTCGGCGGTCAGCTCCGGGCGGCGCCAGTAGCCGCGGGCGAGCCCCTCGCCGCCGATCCAGATCTCTCCCCGCGCTCCGGCGGGTAGGGGCTGGAGGCGCGCGTCGAGCAGATGGACCCTGTAGCCTGGCAGCGGCCGGCCGAGGCTCGGGCGCTCGCCCACGATCGGTCCCGCGGCCGTGCCGATCGTGGCCTCGGTCGGTCCGTAGACGTTGTAGAAACGGATCAAAGGGTGAGCCGCGAGGCGTTTCCAGAGCCCGGCGGAGATGGCCTCCCCTCCGACCAGGGCCAGACGCGGAGCCCACCAGCCCGCGGCCTCTGTGGCTTCAAGCCACAGCGGGAGCTGGCTCGGGGCCGAGTCGATCCCGTCCGGAGCGTTCTCGCGCAGGTGGTCCGCCATGGCCTCGCCGCCGGCGCGCACCGTTTCCGGGACCAGGCAGAGGGTGTGGCCCCAGGCGAGCTGCACGATCTGCTCGAACGAGGCGTCGAACGAGAGGGAGAGGTGCAGGCTCAGCCGTAGCGCGGGCTCGCGGAGCTCGGGGACCGCGAGCCGCAGGGCGCGGCCGAAGGCGATCAGAGACCGGTGGCGGACCGCCACCCCCTTGGGTTGTCCGGTCGAACCGGACGTGTAGATGATGTAGGCGAGCTGGTCGGGTCCCGGACCGGCGGAGAGCCGCTCGCCCCTCGCTCCGGCGAGGTCCTGGTCGAGAGCCAGGGCGGCCGTCCCTCCCAGCCGCTCGCGCAGCCGCGACTCGGTGAGCACGAGGGCCGGAGCGGCGTCCTCCAGGAGGAAGGCCAGGCGCTCCCGGGGCAGGGCCGGATCCAGGGGCACGTAGACGCCTCCGGCCTTCAGGATGCCCAGCAGGGCGGCGATGGCCTCGGGCGAACGCTCCAGGAAGACCCCGACCCGCTCCTCCGGCCCCACCCCCAGCCTGCGCAGCCGATCGGCGATCCGGTTCGTCCACCGGTCGAGCTCCCGATAGCTCAGCGCGACGGAGCCGGAAACCACGGCCAGAGCCTCGGGCGTCCGGTCCGCCTGCGTTTCGAACAGGGAGGGGAAGGTCGTGGCGCCCTCTTCCACCTCTTTCTCCACCGGAATCTCGGCCCTGCTCCACTCCGCGAGGATCTGCCGGCGCTCGGCCTCGCCAAGGAGGGACAGCTCCGCGACCGGGCGGTCCGGGCTCGCCGCCATCTCCACGAGCAACCTGTCGAGACCGGCCGCCAGCCGGCGGACGGTCGGCTCGGCGTACAGGCCGGTACGGTAGCGGATCGACCCCACGGCCCCGTCCTCCCTCTCGGTCAGCGAGAGGATCAGGTCGAACTGGGTCGTCCCGTTGTCCACGTCGACGCGGCTTACCTCCAGGCCGGAGAGCCGCGGCTCCTCCCGCGGCGCGTTCTGCAGGGTGAAGACCACCTGGAAGAGCGGCGAGGTGCGCGCGTCGCGCTCCGGGTTGAGCGCCTCGACCAGCCTTTCGAAAGGGAGGTCCTGGTGCGCGAAGGCGCCGAGCGCCGCCTCCCGCACTCGTCCCAGCAGGCCGCGGACCGGCGGCGTGTCTCCGAGGTCTGTCCGGATCACCAGGGTGTTGACGAAGAAGCCGATCAGGCCTTCGATCTCCAGGCGGTTGCGCCCGGCCACCGGGGTGCCGGCGCAGACGGTCTCTTCGCCCGACCAGCGGGAGAGCAGGGCCTGGAACGCGGCGAGCAGGGTCATGTAGAGGGTCGCCCCGACGGTGCGGCCGAGGCTCCGCAGCTCCTCGATCCGCTCGGCCGGAATCCACAGCGGGACACTGGCGCCGGCGGGGCTCTCCCGGTCCGGAGGCGGATAGTCGGTCGGCAGGTCGAGGAAGCGCGGAGCGGAGGCGAGCCGCTCGACCCAGTACCGGAGCTGTTCCTCCAGTGCCTCGCCGCGGAGCTGCTCGCGCTGCCAGATCGCGTAGTCCGCATACTGGACGGCCGGTTCGGCGAGAGGCGAGGGCTCCCCCCGCGAGAAGGCTCCGTAGAGGACCGACAGCTCGCGCAGGAAGATGGCCGCCGACCAGCCGTCGCTCACCAGGTGGTGCACGGTCAGGAACAGCGTGTGCTCCTCCGGTTCCAGCCGCAGGAGGCGGAGGCGCAGCAGCGGACCGCGCTCCAGGTCGAAGGGACGCCGGGCCTCTTCGCCGCCGATCCGCCGCGCCTCGCGCTCCCGCTCCGCCGACGCCAGAGTCGAGAGGTCGATCTCCGGCAGGAGGACCGGAGCGGGGGGATTGACCGCCTGGACCGGCTCGCCGTCCAGGGCCACGAACCGGGTGCGGAGCGATTCGTGACGCCGGACGATCTCGGACAGCGCGCCCGCCAGGGCCGCGGCATCCAGAAGGCCGCGCAGATGGAGCCCGGCCGGGACGTGGTAGGCGGTCAGCTCGGGAGTGAGCTGGTGCAGAACCCAGAGGCGCCGCTGCGCGAAGGAGAGAGGGACGGCGCCGTACCGGGGTACGCGTCGGATCGGTGGCAGCGGCGGAGCGCTCCGGCCGAGATCCCGCACGGCGTCTGCCAGCTCGGCGACCGTGGGGCTCTCGAACAGCCGCCGCACCGGGAGCTCCACGCCGAAGGTGGCGCGGACGCGGGAGGCCAGCCGGGCGGCGAGCAGCGAGTGCCCCCCCAGCTCGAAGAAGCTGTCGCGCAACCCGACCCGCTCGATATCCAGCACCTCCCGGAAGAGATCGATCAACCCCATTTCGAGAGGATCGGGAGGCATGGCCGGCTCCGCGCCGGCACTCTCCCACCGGGGCTCCGGCAGGACGCGGCGGTCGAGCTTGCCGCTCGGCGTGCGCGGCAGAACGGCGAGCACTTCGATCGCGGCTGGCACCATGGGCTCGGGCAGGCGCTCTCTCAGCCAGCGCCGCAGCTCGCGAGGCTCTGGAGTGTGCCCCTCGGCAGGGGTCACCCAGGCGACCAGCCGCCGCCCTCCGTCGCGGACGCCGGCCGCGGCTTCCCGTACCTGCGGATGCCCGAGCAGGCAGGCTTCGACCTCCGCCGGCTCGACGCGGAACCCGCGGAGCTTGACCTGCTGGTCGGCCCGTCCGAGGAAACCGATCCGCCCGTCCGGCAGCCAGCGCCCCAGATCGCCGGTCCGGTACAGGCGCGCGCCAAGCCTCCCAAAGGGGTCGGGCCGGAAGCGGTCGACCGTCAGGTCCGGCCGGCGCCAGTAGCCGCGCGCCAGGCCCTCGCCGCCGATCCACACCTCGCCGCGCGCCCCGGCAGGCACGGGCTGGAGCCACGCGTCCAGCAGGTGGACCCGATAGCCCGGCAGGGGCCGGCCCAGGCTCGGCTCGCTCCCTTCGACGAGGACCGCCGTGGCGTCGACCGTGCACTCGGTCGGGCCGTAGACGTCGTAGAAGCGGGTCCGCGGATGCTCCGCCAGAGTCTTCCACCGCGCCGGCGGGATCTCCTCTCCGCCCACCAGCACGAACCGTGGCGGCCGGCCGGAAGCCTCGAAGGCGGGGAGCAGCACCTCGAGCTGGCTCGGCGTGCAGTCGAAGCCGTCGAGACCGCTGTCGCGCAGAAAAGCCGCCATGGCTCCGCTGTCGTGCCGCGCCTCCTTGGGGACGAGGTGGAGCGCATGCCCCGCGGCGAGCTGCGCGATCTGCTGGAGCGAGGCGTCGAACGCGAACGAGGCGTTGAGGCTCAGCCGCAGCGGCTCCTCGGAACGCAGCTCGGGCACGGCGCGCCGCAGGCCGCGCGCGAACGCCGCCAAGGCCCCATGGGAGACGAGCGTCCCCTTGGGCCGCCCGGTCGAGCCCGAGGTGTAGATGACATAGGCGAGGCTGTCCGGCGGAGGGACGTACCCGGTCCGCTCCTCGCTCTCCCCAGCGAGATCTTCGTTCCGCCATCCGGTCACCACCACCGCGGGCTCGGCGTCCTCCAGCAGCGAGGCCAGGCGCTGTTCCGGCCAGGCGGGATCGAGCGGCACGTAGGCCCCGCCCGCCTTCATCACGCCGAGGACGGCCGCGATCAGGTCCACCGAGCGCTCCAGGCGGAGCGCCACCCGGGCCTCCGGCCCTGCTCCGAGCCTGCGCAGATGGCGGGCCACGCGGCTCGCCCTCCGGTCTAGCTCCCGGTAGCTCAGCGCGGCGGAGCCGGCGATCACGGCCAAGGCCTCGGGCGTCCTGTCCGCCTGGGCTTCGAACATCTCCACGAAGGTCTCCGCCGGCCCGGAGAGATCCACGCCGGCCCACTCCCCGAGGATCTGCTGCCGCTCCGCCTTGGAGAGCAGTGAGACTTCCGACATCGGCCGCCCGGGCTCCGCCGCCAGCCGCTCGGCCAGCCTGCGGAAGCCGTCAGCCATCCGCAGCGCCGCTGTCCGCGAGAAGAGGCGGCCGTCGTACTCCAGGTCGCCCACGATTCCCTCCTCTCCCTCGGTCAAGACCAGGGAGAGCTCGAAGCGCGCCGTCCCGTTGCGGACGGGGTATGGGCTGAGGTCCAGGCCGGGCAACTCGACCGTGGGGAGCGGCGCGTTCTGCAGGGCGAGCAGGACCGGCACGAGCGGGGTGTGCCCGGGCCTGCGCTCCGGCCGCAGCTCCTCGACCAGCCTCTCGAAAGGGAGGTCCTGATGCGACAGGGCGTCGAGCGACTCCCGCTTCGCCCGGGAGACCAGCTCCGTGAACGACGGATCGCCGGAGAGGTCGGCGCGGAGGACCAGAATGTTGACGAAGAAGCCGATCAGCCCCTCGATCTCCGGCCGGCTCCGGTTGGCCACGGGGGTACCGACGCCGAGCTCCCGCTGGCCGGACCAGCGGGACAGCAGGGCGGCGAAAACGGCGAGCAGGACCGTGAACAGGGAGGCCCCCTCGGCGCGGCCGACCATCCGCAGGCGCTCGGCCAGAAGCGGGGGGACCGCGACCGGCACGGCTCCGCCGTACGGTCCAGCCTCTTCCGGAAGGGCGGAGTCGCGCGGGAGCCGCAGCTCCGGGAGATCCGCGAGGCGGCCCCGCCAGTGCTCGATCTCGCGCGCCAGGACCTCTCCCTGGAGACGGCCGCGCTGCCAGGACGCGAAGTCGGCGTACTGGAGCGGCAGCGGCGAGAGAGGCGAGGGGCGGCCAGCGGCGAAGGCGCCGTAGAGCGACGACAGCTCGCGAAGGAGGACGCCGATCGACCAGCCGTCGGAGACGATGTGATGCATCGTGACGAAGAGGACCGCTTCGGTGTCCCCATTGCGCACCAGGAGGGTGCGCAGCAGAGAGTCGCGGGCGAGGTCAAACGGCCGCCGGGCCTCCTCGACGGCCAGCCGGAACACCTCGGCCTCGCGCCGTCCGGCCGGGAGGCCCCGCAGGTCGAGGACGGGCAGGAGCCGCGGCAGGGAGAGGGAGACGACCTGCCACGGACGGCCGTCCACGGCCAGGAAGTTGGCACGCAGGACCTCGTGGCGCCCGGCCACCTCCTCCAGGCTCCGCGCCAGCGCGCCGATCTCCAAGGGGCCGTGCAGCCGGACCGCGCCGTGGATGTTGTACGCCGGGTCGCCGGGAGCGAGCTGGTCGAGGAACCAGAGGCGCTGCTGAGCGAAGGAGAGCGGCCACGACTTCCGGTCCGCGCGGGCTGCGATGGTCTGTGGGACGGCGGCGCTCCGCTCGCGGCGGAGCAGCAGCTCCAGGGCGGCCCGCTGCTCGGGCGAAAGCCCGGAGAGCGAGTCGTCGAGAGAGGTCACGCGCCGTCCCTCTCCAAGAACGCCTTCAGCTCCTCGTGCGAGAGGCTGCGGACCTGGGCGAGGAGCCGGGCCATGCGCTCCGGGTCTCCCTGCCGCATCTGCTCCCGGGTGATCGCCAGGGAGACGCCGGCCACGGTCGGCTCCTCGAAGAAGGCACGCAGGCTGAGGTCTACCTCGAAGTCGCGCGTGAGCCGGGAGACCACCTGGGTCGCCAGCAGCGAGTGCCCCCCGAGGTCGAAGAAGTCGTCCTCGACGCCAATCCGGTCGAGGTCGAGGACCTCGGCCCAGATGGCGGCCACCTGCTCCTCGACGGGGGTGCGCGGCGACACGAAGGCGCGACCCGGGCGCGAGCGCTCAGGCTCCGGCAGGGCTCCGCGGTCGATCTTGCCGTTGGGGTCGAGCGGCAGGGCCTCGACGGGGACGAAGGCGGAGGGGATCATGAAGCCGGGCAGGCGCTCCCTGCACCAGGCGAGGAGGTCGGCCTCCGCCGGGGCCGGCGCGGAGGCGGGCGCCACCCAGGCGACCAGCCGCCTGCCGTCCACGCCATCGCCGTGGGGCATCACCACGCAGGAGGCCACGCCGGGATGGCTCCCCAGGACACTCTCGACCTCGCCCGGCTCGACGCGGAAGCCGCGGATCTTCACCTGCCGGTCCCTGCGCCCCAGGAAATCGATCACCCCCCCGGGGAGCCAGCGGGCGAGGTCCCCCGTCCCGTAGAGGCGCTCGCCCGGCTCCGCGGGGCCGAGGTGCGGCACGAACCGCTCGGCCGTCTGATCGGGCCGCCGCCAATAGCCGCGGGCCAGGCCGTCGCCGCCGACGTACAGCTCGCCGGGGATTCCCACCGGGACCGGCTCCAGATTGCGGTCGAGCAGATAGACCGTAGTCCGCGGGACCGGCCCGCCGAGAGGGACCGACGAGCGGTCCAGGTCTTCCGCGGTCACCGTGCGGCACGCCGTGAACGTGGTCCCCTCGGTGGGGCCGTAGGCGTGGACGAGCCGGCAGCCGGGCAGGCTCTCCAGCGCCCGGCGGAAGCGCGGGGGAGACGCGACGTCCCCTCCCGTCAGGAGCTGCCGCAGCCCGGCCAGGCTCTCCAGCTCCTCGTCGACCATCTGATTGAAGAGGCCGGTGGTCAGGAAGAGGGTGGTGGCCTGGCAGGCGCGGAGAGCCTCTCCGAGGCCGCGCAGGGAGACCGGCCCGGAGGGGAAGACCGCCAGCCGGCCGCCGTTGAGGAGCGCCCCCCAGATCTCGAAGGTCGAGGCGTCGAAGGGGATGGGAGCGAGCTGAAGGATCGTCTCGCCGGGACCGAGGCCGGCGTAGCCCACGTTCCGCACCAGGCGGACGACGCTGCGGTGGGAGACCGCCACCCCCTTCGGCCGGCCGGTCGAGCCGGAGGTGTAGAGGATGTAGGCCAGACTCTCCGGCCCCACCGGAGAAGACACCGGGCGTGGCGGCAGCGCCGGCCAGTGGCCGTCGCCGGGATCGTCGACCTGAACCACCCGGAGGCCCTCGCCCACGATGTGCTGAGAGACCTCGCCGCGGGCTACCACGATCCGCGCCTCGCTGTCCTCCAGCATCCAGGCCAGCCGCTCGCGGGGATAGCCGAGGTCGAGGGGCACGTAGGCGCCTCCGGCCTGGAGGATGCCGAGCAGGCCGATCACCATCTCCGCCGACCGCTCGAGGCAGATCGCGACCGGCACGTCCGGCCCCACGCCGAGCGCGCGCAGGCGGGACGCCAGCCGGGCGGCCCGGCGGGCCAGCTCTCCGTATGTGACCTCCGTCTCTCCGTCGATCAGAGCCACCGCCTCCGGGAAGCGCTCCGCCGACCGCGCGAACAGCTCGTGGATGCAGAGGTCCCGCGGGTACTCCGCATCGGTGCGGTTCCAGTCAACGAGGATCTGCCTGCGCTCGGATTCGCTCATCAGCGGCAGTGAAGACAGGGGCCGAGCAGGATCGGAGGCGATCCCGTGCAGCAGGATCTCGAAACGGTCCAGGAGCCGCCGGATCGTGCCGGCGTCGAACAGGTCCGCGCTGTGCTCGGCGCCGCCCACGACGCCGCCGTCCGCCTCGCGCAGGAGCACCGTCAGGTCGAAGTGGGCGGCGCCGGTCGTCAGCTCGGCCGTCTCCAGGGCGAGGCCGGCCAGCGACGGCTCCGGCATCGGCGCGTTCTGCAGGGTGAAGACGACCTGGAAGAGCGGATTGCGGCTCGGGTCGCGCTGCGGATCGATCTCGCCGGCCAGCCGCTCGAAGGGGAGCTCCTGGTGGTCGTAGGCCTCCATTGTGGAAAGGCGCACCCGGGCCAGGAGGTCCTGGAAGGAGGGATCTCCGGCCAGGTCGCCGCGCAGCGGAAGCATGTTGACGAAGAAGCCGATCAGCCCTTCGAGCGCGGGATGAGCCCGTTGGGCCACGCCCGAGCCGACGACGAGGTCCTCGGCGCCGGTGACCCGGGCGAGCAGGGCCTCGAACGCGGCCAGCAGGGTCATGAACAGCGTGGCTCCGCCGCGCCGCGACAGCGCTCGCAGCCGCTGCGCCAGCTCGGGGGCCAGGCGCACCGGCTCGACCGCGCCGCGGTGGACCGACCCGGCCGGACGGGGACGGTCCGCCGGAAGCTCCAGGACCGGAGGCGCGCCCGCCAGCGCCCCCCGCCACCAGGCCAGGTCCCGGGCGAACGCCTCGCCCGCGAGCCGGCTGCGCTGCCAGACCGCGAAGTCCGCGTACTGCACCGGCAGGGCGGACAGCGGCGAACAGCGGCCCTCGGACGCGGCTTCATAGAGGATCCCCAGCTCGCGCATGAGCACCCCCATCGACCAGCCGTCGGTGACGATGTGATGGAGGCTCAGGAACAGGACGTGCTCGCGGTCGCCGAGCTGGACGAGGGCGGCGCGCAGCAGCGGCCCTCGCCACAGATCGAACGGGCGGCGCGCCTCTTCGCGGACCAGCCGCTCCAGGGCGTCCTCCCGGGCCGTCCCCGGCAGGCCCGCGAGGTCGATCCGCGGCAGGGAAACCGGTGCGGCGGCATGGATCACCTGCACCGGCTTTCCGCCCGAGGTCGCAAACGTGGTCCGCAGGGCCTCGTGACGGCGCACGACCTCGGCGAGGGCGGCGTGGAGGCTCCCGGCGGCGAGCGGCCCGCGCAGGCGAACGGCCGCCGGCACGTTGTAGGACGGGCTGTCCGGTATCCACTGGTCCAGGAACCAGAGCCTCTCCTGGGCGAAGGAGAGGGGCAGATCGCCATCGCGCGGCACCGGGACGAGGGCCGGACCCTCGGCCTGCCGCCCCTCCCGGCGAGCCGCTCCCACGGCCTCGGCAAGGCCCGCCACGGTCGGCGCGGCGAACAGCGCCCGCATCGGAAGGTCGATCCCGAAAACGCTGCGCAACCGGGCGAGGAGCCGGGCGGCGAGGAGCGAGTGCCCGCCCAGGGCGAAGAAGTCGTCCTCGCGGCCGACTTCGGTCACCCCCAGCACATCGGCGATGAGCCCCGCGAGCATCTCCTCGGCCGGCGAGAGCGGGCCACCGTGGCCAGAGCGGCCCAGATCCTCCGGCTCCGGCAGGGCCCTGCGGTCGACCTTGCCGTTGGGGTCGAGCGGCAGGGCCTCGACGAGGACGCAGGCGGAGGGGACCATGAAGCCCGGCAGGCGCTCCCGGCACCAGGCGAGGAGGCCGGCCTCGGAAGGGGCCGGCGCAGAGGCGGGCGCCACCCAGGCGACCAGCCGCTTGCCGTCCGCGCCGTCGTCGCGCGGCATCACCACGCACGCGGCCACCCCGGGATGGCTCCCCAGCACGGCCTCGACCTCGCCCGGCTCGATCCGGAAGCCGCGGATCTTCACCTGGTGGTCGGTCCGGCCGATCAGGTCGAGCGCGCCGTCGGCACGCCAGCGCGCGAGGTCGCCCGTGCGATAGAGACGGGCGCCCGGATCGCTTCCCCAGGGAGCGGGGACGAAGCGCTCGGCCGTGAGGTCCGGCCGTCCCGCATACCCCCGGGCGAGGCCGGCGCCGCCGAGGCAGAGCTCCCCCACACTCCCCAGAGGGACCGGCCGCAGGCTCCGATCCAGAAGGAAAACGCGCGCGCCGTCGATCGGCCGGCCGATCGCGGGCTCGCGCCCGGCCGCCGGCGCCACCTCGGCGAACGTCGAGTAGGTGGTGTCCTCGGTCGGTCCGTAGAGGTTGAGGACGCGGCACCCCGGCAGAGCGCGGTGCACGGCCTCGGCGAGAGCGCCCGGCAGGCGCTCCCCGGCCAGGCAGACCGTGCGGACGGTCGGCGGGATCGCGTCCAGCCGGACCAGCCCGGTCATGGCGGACGGCACGGTGTTGACCAGCGTGACTCCACCGGCCGCGCCCGGCTGAAGGAGGTGCAGGACGTCCGGGACCAGAATCACCGTCCCGCCCGCGCTCAGGGGGACGAACAGCTCGAAGACCGAGAGGTCGAAGGCCATGGACGTCGAGGCGAGCACGCCCGCGAGCTCTTCCGGAGAGAAGGCCCCGAGCGCCCAGCGCACCAGCACGAGGGCGCTGCGGTGCTCGACGGCCACGCCTTTCGGCCGGCCCGTGGAGCCCGAGGTGTAGAGGATGTAGGCGAGATGGTCTGGTGCCGCAGGGCTTGGAGGAGGCGCGTCCGCCACCTCCTCCTCCAGGAGATCGCCCTCCGTCAGCAGCAGCGGCGCCCCGGAGTCCGCGAGCGCCCAGTCACGCCGCTCGCGCGGGTGGGAGGGGTCGAGGGGCACGTAAGCGCCACCGGCCTTGAGGATGGCGAGCAGACCGATCACCAGCTCCGGCGAGCGCTCGGCGCAGACCGCGACCCGGACCTCAGGGCCGACGCCCCGGCGCCGCAGGCGCCAGGCGAGCCCGTTGGCGCGTCGGTCGAGCTCGCGGTAGGTCAGCCGCCGTCCGCCGTAGACCAGCGCCACGGCGTCCGGGGTCCGCGCCGCCTGCGCCTCCAGCCCGGCGTGCAGGGAGAGCTCCGGCGGAGCCTCGCGGCGGGTGTCGTTCCACTCCAGGAGGATCGCCTGCCGCTCCGACTCGCCGAGCCGCGGGAGGTCCCAGGCCGGGGCGTCCGGCCTCTCCCCGGCCGCTGCGAGCAGAGCCGCCAGGGAACCGAGCCACCGCTCGGCCGTGGTGGGGTCGAACGCGGCGTCGTGCTCCAGGGTCAGGCGCAGCTCGCCCCCGGCCACGGCGGCGGCCAGGGTCAGGTCGAGCTGCGCGCGCCGCCGGCCCAGGGGGAAGGGGGTGAAGGTCAGGCCGCCGATCCGGACGGCCGGCCCCTCCTGCCCCAGCGCCACGAGGGCCATGGCCTCCTCCTCCGGGCGGCGGGTCCGGTGCACCACCAGCATGGCCTGGAACAGCGGCGGCAGGCCGGGGTCGCGGACCGGCTGAATCTCCTCGGCGAGCCGAGGGAATGGCCAGTCGCGGTGCGCCAGCGAGGAGGCCGCCTCCTCCCGAGCCCGGTCCACCAGCCCGGCGAACGACAGGCCCTCCTCCCAACGGCTGCGCAGCACCACGGGATTGACGAAGTAGCCCATCTCTCCGGCCTGGCGCGCCGAGGTCCGGCCGGAGGCCGGAGCGCCGATCCAGACCTCCTCGTCGCCCGACAGGCGGTGGAGCAGGAGCTGGAAGGCGGCGAGCAGGATGGTGAACAGCGTGGCGCCGCGGGAACGGCCCAGCGCCTGCAACCGGGCGGTCGCCCCGGCCTCGAGCCGGCCGGCGCGCGAGCCGCCCTCCCAGGTGCGCACCGGCGGACGCGGCCGGTCCGCGGGGAGGCTCAGGACCGGAACGGTCCCGGCGAGCCGCTCCCGCCAGAAGCGCCGTGACTCTTCTCCTTGCTGTTTTCCCCCTCTCCCCTCGGGAGAGGGGGCTAGGGGGTGAGGGCTCCTCCCGCCATAGACCTCCCCAAGCTCGCGGAGAAAAACCGCCAGCGATCCAAAATCCGCCACCAGATGGTGGAGGACCACCAGGAGCACCCCCTCCCCCGGAGCGGAGCGAAAAAGCCGGGCGCGGACCAGCGGCCCCCGCTCGATATCGAAGGGGCGGCAGGCCTCCTCCTCCAGGCGTTCCCGGGTCGCCGGGGCCTCCTCCTCGACCAGAGCGAAATCGGGGGTATCCAGGACGCGGCGGAACGGCTCGCCCTGCCCCTCGGGAAACACAGTGCGCAACGCGGGATGGCGCACCGCCAAGCAGCGCAAGGTACGGCGGAGGGCGTCCGCGTCCAGGTTTTCGATCCGGATGGCGCCGGCCAGGTTCCAGGCCCCGCTCTCCGGCGCCAGCCGGTGCAGGAACCAGAGGGCGCGCTCGCTGTGAGAGAGCCGGCCCCGCGTACGGGATCGCCCGATCTCCACCGGCTATTCCAGCCGCAACGCCTGAAAAGGCGCGACTTTCGCGGCCCGGCGCGCGGGGATGTAGCTGGCCGCCATGGCAACCCCCAGAAGCAGGACCGACATCCCCCCGAGGATGATCTTGTCGAGGGGGCTGACCCCGTAGAGCCAGCTCGTCAGCACCGGCGTGACGAGGAGCGCGAGGAGCAGCCCGAGAGCCACTCCCATGAGCGCCAGGCGCCCCCCCTGGCCGATGACGAGGCGCAGAACGTCGCGGAGCTGCGCCCCGAGCGCCATGCGCAACCCGATCTCCTGGGTCCGGTTGGAGACGGAATAGGAGACGACCCCGTAGACGCCGACGGCGGCCAGGGACAGGGCGAAAAACGCGAACAGGCTCATCAACAGCACGAACGAGCGGCCGCCCGCGGTCTGCTGCGCCAGCCGCTCCTCGAAGACGGCGATGTCGTAGACCGGAAGATCGGGCGCGATGTCGCGGAGCTGCTGCCGGACCTCCTGCGCGACCGCGGCCGGAGGTACCGACGTACGCACCAGGAGCCCGAGGGTCGCAGGGGTCCGCGGCACCTTCTGCAGCAGGGGCACGTAGACGTCGTGCAGCGGCCGGTCGTCCTGGACGAGGCCCGAGTGCTTCACGTTGCGGACGACGCCGACCACGGTGAGCCAGGGGGAGGGGGGGGCAGGGGGCTTCGGATTGCGGCGCCCGCGCTTCAGGCGCTTGCCGATCGGGTTCTGGCCCGGCCAGTACTGGTCCGCAAGGCTCTGGCTGACCACAACGGTCTGCTGAGCGCCGTCGACGTCGACCGAGGTGAGATCCCGTCCCTTGACCACCGGCACACCGAGCACGGAGAAATATCCTGGGCTCACAAAGTGGTACCCGGCGAGGACGGGGAGCTCCGTCTCCGGCTGATCCTCCAGAGTGAAAGCGGCGCCGGACCAGTCGGCCGTGGTCGGGAGCTCCGGCCCCTCCAGGGCCACCGCGCTGATTCCGGGCACCGCCCGCAGCCGGTCGAGCGACTCCGTGGCCAGATTCCAGACCGCCGGGTTCTCCTTGAACCCTTCCCCCTTGATGCTCATCCGCATCGTCAGGAGCTGCTTGGGGTCAAAGCCCAGGTCGGTTTCGTTCAGCCGCTGAAAGCCCTTGGTCATCAGCCCCGCGCAGACGAGCAGGACGAGGGCCGCGGCCACTTCGCCGACGATCAGCGCGTTCTGGAAGCGCTGATGCGACTCGCCGTACATGCCGCGCCGGCTGTTGTCGTTGAACACCTCGTAGAGGCGGAGCTTGGACGAGAGAACGAGCGCCGGCACCAGCCCGAAGAGCAGGCCGGCGAACAGCGAAACCGTGAGGATGACCCCCACGACCACCAGGTCGATCTCGACGCTCACGAAGCTCTTGAGCGGGATGCCGCTCGCCTTGATCAGAAGGCCTGTGCTCCACCGCGCCACGAGAAGGCCGGCACCGCAGCCGAGCAGGGCGAGCAGGACGCTCTCGGCCAGAACCTGGCGCACCAGGCCGGTGCGCCGCGCGCCCAGAGCCATGCGCAGCGACAGGTCGCGCCGCCGCGCCACGAACCGGGCGAGCAGCAGGTTCGCCAGGTTGGTGCAGACGATCAGCAGGAGAAAGAGGCCGCCGGCCAGCAAGATCAGGAGCTTGCGCCGCAGCTCGCCGAACCAGGCCTCGCGCAGGGGCATGGCCGCGGCGCGGATCCCCTCGTTTGAATACGCGAAATCCGCCTCGAGCTGGCGGCTGATCGCGTCGAGGTCCTCGCGCGCCTGCTCCAACGAAACGCCCGGCTTGAGCCGCCCGACCGCGTGCAGCCAGCGGAAACCCCGTTTCTCCGTGTAGTCGGGCCCGAAGGTGGAGGCCGCCGAAAGGGGGAGCCAGACGTCCGCGGCGTCACTCAGACCCCGAAAGCCCGCAGGCAGCACGCCGACCACGGTGTAGCTCTGGTCGTCGAAGCTCAGGACCTTGCCCACGGCCGCGGAGTCCCCCGCGAAGTGGCTGTGCCAGAAGTGGTCGCTGATCAGCGCGACACGCCGCACCGCGGGGACCTGATCCTCCTCCGGCAGAAAGGCGCGCCCCCGGTCCGGCTTGACCCCGAGGATCCTGAAATAGGAGGCGGAGACGATCTCGACCCTTACCATCTCGGGACCCTGCTCCGTCCGCAGCGTCAACGAATACCCCTCCGTGCGGGCCGCCAGGTCTTCGAGCGAGCGCTGGTGCCGGCGCAGGTCCAGGAAGTCCGGGTAGGAGATGAGAGCCCGCTCCCCCTCGTCCTTCTCGCTGACGCCGTCCACCAGCACCAGGCGGCTCGGGTCCTCGAACGGTAAAGCCCGCAGCAGCACGGCGTTGACGACACTGAAGATGGAGCTCAGCGCTCCGATGCCGAGGGCCATCGTGAGCACGCATACCAGGGTGAATCCGGGACTCTTCCTCAGAGTACGTAGACTGAAGCGAATGTCCCCTGCCAGGGTCGACATCGAAGACCTCCAACCTCCTCGATCGCGAGGACCGGCGCGAGCGGAAAGCAACCCCTTCCCCTCGCCCGGCACATTTGCGTCGTGAGCCGGGTTAGCTTAAGGCAAAACGCCTGTAACTAGAAGCACCAATTTAAAAAGATCTTTAATTGATTCCCGGGAATAGCACTTTGGCGATAAGCTGTTATAGCTGGTCCAAGGTACAGGAGGTCCCTATGGAGAGGGCGCGCCGGCTCTTCCCTGCGATTGTATTTTCTTCTCTGATCGTCGTGCCAGCCGCGTCCGCGGCGCCGGCGGTCCGCCAGGTCGACGCCGCCGCCCGTGGCGAGGTGTTCGCCGCGGCGGGGGCCGCGAGCCGGGCGGAGCTGGTCGACTTCGGCGAAGGTCTGGCATCCACTCTCCTCCAGGTGTCTCCGCAGGAAAAGGTGCGCCTGACCGGCTGGCCCGTGTCACCCGAGGAGCGGGCGGACGTGCTGCTCACCCGGCACGACATCTACGCGCCCGACGCGAAGATCTGGAAGGTCGGCAAGAACGGCGGCGTCGCCGAGGTGCCGCGCTCGCGGCTCGCCTTCTTCTGGGGCACGGCCGAAGGGGATGAGGAGACCCGGGTCTTCGTGTCGGTCGATCCGGACACGCAGACTTTCGCCGGTTTCTCCCAGACGGCGCGCGCGATGCACGAGATGCATCCCCTGAAGGACGTAGAGCCGGCGGCGCGCGGCTCCCGCCGTCACGTGGTGGCCGCGCCCGAGTTCTTCCTCGCCAAGGCGGGCGAGACCCCCGAATGGACCTGTGCGCAGACCGGAGCGCCCCTGGACCTCAGCCTCGGCCAGGAGACCGCCGGCTCCACGACCGTCCCGCTCTTCGCACCGGCCATCTCCTCGCTGCACACCGCGACGATCGCCGTCGACACCGACAACGAGATCATGGTCAACAAGTTCGGGAACAACACGACGACGGCGGCCAACTACATTGCGAGCCTGGTCGCCGCGATGAACGTGATCTACGAGCGGGACCTCCTGATCCGTCTGCTCCAGGGGCAGACCTTCCTGCGGCAGGGGAACGGCAGCGACGGCAACTCCTACAACGACGATCCCTACGTCCAGGCCGGCGCCACGACGGACAAGCTCTTCGAGTTCACCAACTACTGGTCGGCCAACCAGGGAGGCGTCACGCGGGCGCTGGCCATGCTGCTCTCCGGCCGCGGCACCAGCGGAGCGGCCGGCGTCGCCTGGATCGACACGCTGTGCAGCAAGACCCACGGCTACAGCTTCAACCAGGTCTTCCTGTCGGGGACCAGCCCGAGCTTCGGCGACGTGCTGGTGGTGGCCCACGAGATCGGCCACAACTTCGGCTCGCCGCACACGCACTGCTACAGCACGCCGCTCGACAACTGCTACAATGCCGAATCCGGCTGCTACGCCGGCACCAGGAGTTGCCCGGCGCCGAGCACCATCAACGGCGTGACCAACGTCACGGGCACGCTGATGAGCTACTGCCACCTCTCCGGGCTGGCCGGCTGCGGCTCGTCCCAGGTCTTCCACCCGGCGTCGGTCACCCTGCTCAACCCCAAGATCCAGAACCGGGTCAACACCTGCATCTTCCCGTCCGGTCCGCCGCCTTCGCCGGCGCCCACCGTCTCAGGGGTGAGCCCGGTCAGCGGCTCGATCGTGGGAGGAACGCCGGTGACGATCACCGGGACCAGCTTCGCGGCCGGGGCCACAGTAACCTTCGGCGGCACGGCGGCCGCCGCGGGCGTCGTGGTCAACGCGACCACGATCACGGCCGTCGCCCCGGCGCACGCCGCAGGCGCAGTGACTGTGGCGGTGACCAACCCGAGCACCCAGAGCGGCTCGAAGAGCAACGCCTACTTCTATGCGCCGCCGCCAGCCGTGTCCGACTTCTACACTCTCGCCCCCTGCCGTGTCCTCGACACCCGCAACCCGAACGGCGCGCGCGGAGGGCCGGTCCTCGGAGCCTCCGGTCAGCGCACGTTCGACGTGACAGGCGCGTGCGGCATCCCGAACGCGGCGAAAGCGATCTCTGTGAATGTGACGGTCGTCGCCCCGGCCGCCTCGGGATACCTCAGCATCTTTCCCGGCAACGCCTTCCCTCTGGGAACGAGCACCCTCAGCTTCAGAGCGGGCATGGCGCGCGCCAGCAACTCCATTCTGACCCTGGCGACGAACGGGAGCGGCACGATCGGAGTGCTGAACGCCTCCGGCGGGAACGCACATGTCATCGTCGACGTGAACGGCTATTTCCAATAGAGCCGTCAATTCACCCATTCGCCCCGATCCTCCTCTTCCACCCTCCGCCTCTCCTCATCGATCCTCCTCTCCTCTTCGTCCCAAATGGCGCGTTGGGCGACATCGCGGGCGCGCCTCCTCCGGATGGCCCAGAGGGCGAGCATGGTGATGAGGAGCCAGAGGGTGACGGAGCTGGTGAGCAGGGGAACCCAGCGGTACCAGAAGGATTGCCGATCCCAGAAGGAGCTCTCGGCCTCCGCCAGGGAGGTTCCCGTGGCGATCCGGAACGCCGCCTCGAAAGGCAGCCCGCGGCGGACCCAGCGCAGGATGTCGGCGGCCACCCCGGAGCCGTGGCGCTCGAAGAGGTCGTGCACGAAGGCGCCCGCGATCGCGTAGGCGCGGTTCGAGGCCCCCTGGCCGCCGCGGAAGAGCCCCTCGAGCTCGTTGAGGGAAACCTGGTCGTCCGCCAGGAGGGCCAAGGTCAGCCGGGAGCGGTCGTCCAGTCCCCAGGAGAGCCCGGCGATCATGGCCAGCCCTTCGTGGAACCAGCGGGGGATCGGCTGTCCTCCGGCGGCTCGCGCCACCAGGACGTGGGCCACCTCGTGGCGCAGAAGGTCTTCCAGGGACGAGTCCGGATAGGAGGGGGTGCGGGCGGGGAGCAGCACGATCAGGCTCCGCTCGGGATAGGCGTAGCCGGAGACCCAGGGCGGTGCCTGACGCGCGGGAGGCGAGCCCTCCGGCGCCAGGATCACCCGGATCGGCGCTCCCGGTTCCTCCAGTCCCACCAGGGCCATGGCGCTCGCCAGGCGCTCCGGATCGAGGCTCCGGACGCGGGAGGCCACCGGCTCCAGGGCGGGCGGAGCCTCGACGACCAGCGGCGGGAGCTGGGCGGTCGCGATGGAGAGCGGCGCGAAGAGCCCGCCGAGCAGGAGCAGGAGGATGGCGAGCGCGGGAGGGGGTTTCATGGCAGCATCTTAATGCGCTACCATCCGCAGCCAGTGACGAAGTCCCGAGTCTGCTTCTTGCTCCTCCCGCTGGCGCTCTGCGCGATCCTCGCGCTCGCGGGGTGCTCTCCGGAGGTGCGCAACGGCGGCGCCTATTTCTCCCTGCTCCGGCAGGCGCCGCCGCGCTCGCTGCCTGTCCCGGTGGACGGGGTCGCGCCCGCGCGTCTGGTCAACTCCTGGGGGGACGCCCGATACGGCGGCCGGCGGCACCAGGGGATCGACATCCTCGCGCCCCGCGGTACGCCGGTGCGGAGCGTCACCGCCGGCGTCATCGAGTACAAGGGGATGCGCGGGCTCGGCGGCCGGATCGTCAACGTCATCGGTCCCGGCGGCTATCGTCACTACTACGCCCATCTGGAAGACTGGGGACCTCAGGCGCCCGGCGAGTGGGTGCAGCAGGGCGAGATCATCGGCTACGTCGGCAACTCCGGCAATGCCGCGGTGAGCCCGCCGCACCTCCACTACGGCATCTACACCCCCTCGGGCCAGGCCATCAACCCCTACCCGCTCCTCCGCGGCAGCAAGACCTCCCAGACCGCTTCCCGCTGAGCCTCAGACCGGCGGCTCAGAGGCCGCCGATCATGCCCACGATTCCGGCGCGGATCAGCGCCACGGAGATGGCGGCGAGGAAAAGGCTGGCGACCTTGGCGACCGCGCGGCTGGCGGCGGTGCCCATGAAGCGGCCGATGTACGGCGCGAACACCAGGGTCAGGAAGACCAGCGCCATGTTCGCCGCCAATGAGGTCAGCGTCGGCAGATAGCCGAACGCCTCGCGCGACACCAGGACCGAAGTGATCGCGGCCGGCCCCATGATCAGCGGGATGCCGATCGGCACCACCCCGACCGAGGCGGCGTCCTCGCCGTCGCCGTCACCCTCTCGCGGATCGCGGCGCCGGAAGTCGCCGAAGATCAGGTTGGAGACGCTGAGCACCAGCAGGATGATCCCGCCGCCGACGCGCAGGTCGTTCACCGTGATCCCGAGCAGGGAGAAGATGAGCTGCCCGGCGAAGAGGATCAGCACGGCGATCAACGAGGCGGTCACGACCGCCAGGAATGTCAGCCGGCGGCGCTGTCCCGAGGTCATCGTCTCGGTCACCGCCAGGTAGACGGGGATGATGCCGGGCGCGTTGATCGCCACGAAGAGCGGCAGGAAGCTCTCGATGTACGGGTTCATGAAGGGGGATCGTATGCGATCCCCCGCAGCAAGGGTCAGCGGCTGGTGCCGGGCGCCGGGGGCGGCGCCTGTCCGGCCACCTGGATCAGGTTCACGACCTCGCGCACTCCCTGGGTGCGGGAGGCCAGCTTCTCCGCCTCCAGGCGCTGGTCGTTCGAGGCCACCTTGCCGTTCAGGGTCACCCGGCCGTCGATCGTGTCGACGTCGATCTGGAAGGCTTTGACCTCGGGGTCGGCCAGGAGCGTGGCCTTGACCTTGGCGGTGATGGCGGCGTCGTCGAGGACGTCGCGCACGACCGGGCCGACCTCGGCCTCGACGCGCTCGGCGCCGCGCTCCAGGGCCTCGCCGACCTCCTGGGCCCCTTCCTGGACCTGATCGGCGGCCTGCTCCAGGTTCTCCCCCGCCTGCTCGAGGTTGCGCTCGACCTGGTCGCCGTCGACGCGGATATGGGTTTTGCCCTGGGCGTCGCGCTCGGCCTCGACGGCCTCCGGCTCTCCCGGGCGCTCACAACCGATCATCGGGATCGTCGCGGCGGCCAACCAGACTGCCGCCGCCAGAGGAAAGGCTCTCGTCTTCATGGCGTGTCTCCTTGGGCCTCGAAAAAAGCGGGAGACGCCCAGGACCTTGCGAGCCGGAACGTCTCCCTTTCAGGGAGGGGCCGCGAAAGACCCTTGTGAGGCTTCGCGGATCAGGTTGCGGAGCTCTCTCCGCCCCCGATGGTGATCATGTTGACGACGTCGGAGACCCCCTCGGTGCCGCGGGCGATCTCCTCCGCCGCTTGCTTGGCCGCTTTCTCGTCCACGCTCCCCTTGAGCGTCACGATGCCGTCCCGGGTGCTGACGTTCACGTCGAACGCGCTGACGCGCTCGTCGCCGACCAGCTTGGTCTTCACCTTGGCGGTCGTGCTGGCGTCCTCGATGTCCACCTCGACGTCCTCAACCTCTTCTGTGTCTTCTACGTCGGCCGTGGGCTCCTCCGCGCTGTCCTGCGCCACCTCAGCCTGGGAGGTGGTGTCGTCGACCTCCCGTCCGACCTTGGGCTCGGCACCGCGGCAGCCGGCCGACGGTACGGTCAGCGCCAGCAGCAGGGCCAGCCAGGCGAACGGCAGAATCGACTTTCTCGGATCTCGCATAACGTCGCTCTCACCCCCACGAACGCGGCTCTCGGGAAAAAGGGGGAGGCAAGATCTGGATCCTCTGGATTCAGGTTGCCTCCCTTTCAGGGAGGGCCGCGAAAGGCCTTGTGTCACCTCGTCCTGTGCCGCCGTCTCCGCTCTGCTTCGTCCTTCACCTGCCCGCGAAGGGGCGACCTTGACGTCTGATGAAAAGTGCAGCTTCCGTGCCAGAGGTTGCGGAGCGGAGCGATGCGGAAAGAGGCATGCGCAAAGGCGAACCTTTCCGCGGGAGGACAGGAGAGGACGAGGACGCTTGCAGGCGCCTTGTAAGAGTTACCGGATCGTCGGAAAGAGGTGTTCGCCGCGCCGGCGGGCAGGGCGGTCCACCTCCGGCGCCATGCCGGCGATCCGCTCAACGCCGCTGTAGACGTTGAAGCGGTCTCCGCGCAGGAAGCCGACCAGCGTGACGCCGAAGCGTTCGGCCAGCTCCACCGCCAGGCTGCTCGGCGCGGATACGGCGGCCACGAACGGCACCCCCGCGACCAGGCACTTCTGGAGGATCTCGTAGCTCGACCGGCCGCTGACCATCACCAGGTGGCCGTGCAGGGGGAGCCGGTCTTCGGACAACGCCCAGCCGATCAGCTTGTCGACCGCGTTGTGCCGTCCCACGTCCTCGCGGACCGCGAGCAGGCGCCCCTCGGCGTTGAAGAGGCCGGCCGCGTGAAGGCCGCCGGTGGCCTCGAACAGCCCCTGCGCCTCCCGCAGCCGGTCCGGCAGCGCGCGCAGAACCTCCGGAGCGACCACAGGTCCGGGAGCGACCACACCCGGTACGCGCACCCGCAGGGCCTCCAGGCCCGCCTTGCCGCAGACGCCGCAGGCGCTGCTGGTGAAGAAGTGCCGGTCGAGCGACTGGAGAGGAGGCTCGGGACCGTCCGCCAGCTCGACCTCGACGACGTTCGAGGAAGTCTCGCCGGGCTCGAAGATGTGGGTCACGCGGCGGATCCGCCCGCGCTCCGCCACCACCCCTTCCGTGAAGAGGAACCCCGCCGCCAGCTCGGGGTCCGCCCCGGGAGTGCGCATGGTCACCGCCACCGTCCGCCGCTGGTCCTCCCAGAGAAGGCGGATCTCCAGCGGCTCCTCGGTGGCGAGCTGGTCGGTCCGCATCTCGGATCCCTCCCCCTCGATCCTCCATACCTGGGCTGCGGTCTGGCTCTCTTTGGCTCGTGGCGGCATGGCCCTACCATCCTACATCTCCAAGCGCGGCATGCATCTTGCCTTCTTCGATCGCCATGGCGAGAGCGATCTGGAAAGGGAGCATCACCTTCGGCCTCGTGAACATCCCGGTCGGCCTGTACTCGGCCGAGAAGCGGGAGGAGCTTTCTCTGCATCTCCTCGACCAGCGCAACATGGCGCGGGTCCGCTACAAGCGGGTCAACGAGGAGACCGGCAAGGAGGTCCCCTGGGAGGAGACCGTCCGCGGCTACGAGCTCGAAGAGGGGAAGTACGTGGTCCTCAGCGACGAGGACCTGCAGCGCGCCAGCCCCGAGAAGACCCAGACGGTGGACATCCTCGACTTCGTCGATCTCGACGAGATCGACCCGGCGTACTTCGACAAGCCCTACTACCTGGCGCCGGACAAGAAGGGGGCCAAGAGCTACGCTCTGCTGCGCGAGACCCTGCGCCGCACCAAGAAGGTGGGGATCGCCACCGTGGTGATCCGCACCAAGCAGTACCTGGCCGCCGTCATGGCGCGCGAAGACGTGATCGTCCTCGAGATCCTCCGCTATCCGCACGAGCTGCGCAGCACGGAGGACCTCGACGTCCCCTCGGGCAAGGAGGGGGTGACCGAGCGGGAGCTCGACATGGCCGAGCGCCTGGTCGAGGGGATGGTCTCGGACTGGGAGCCGGAGCGCTACAAGGACACCTACTTCCAGGATCTGAAGGCGATGATCAAGAAGCGGGCGGAGGCCGGGCAGCTCGAAGCCGCGCCGGAATCCGAGGAGCCGGTCAAGCGTCCCGCCCGCGGCCAGGTGGTGGACCTCATGGCCCTGCTCAAGCAGAGCGTCGAGGGAGGAGGCCGCAGCGGCGGCGACCGGCCAGCCGCCAAAAAGGGGGCCAAGAAGCCGGCCAAGCAACCGGCGAGCACGGCCCCGGCGCGCCGCAAGACGGCCAAGCGGACCTCCTCGGCCCGCAAGCGGAAGAGCGCCTGATCCGGCACCATGGGCCTCCAGGAATACAAGCGCAAGCGGAACTTCAAAGCCACTCCCGAGCCGGCGGGCCGGGTCGGGAAGGTCAAGGGGCAGTCCTTCGTCATCCAGAAGCACGCAGCCACACGCCTTCACTACGACTTCCGCCTGGAGATGGAAGGGGTGCTGCGGAGCTGGGCCGTGCCCAAGGGACCGAGCCTCGACCCCGGCGAGAAGCGCCTGGCCGTGCACGTCGAGGACCACCCGCTGGACTACGGCGGCTTCGAGGGGATCATCCCCAAGGGGCAGTACGGCGGCGGCACGGTCCTGCTCTGGGACTACGGCACCTGGTACCCCGAAGGCGACCCGGTCGCCGCCTACCGCAAAGGGCGTCTCAAGTTCCGCCTGGAGGGCGAGAAGCTCCACGGCGGCTGGAACCTGGTGCGCATGCACGGCCCGCAGGCCGGCGAGGACAAGGAGAACTGGCTCCTCATCAAGGAGAACGACGAGACCGCGCAGCCCGGCAGCGGCGACGCCATCGTCCAGAAGCTGACCGAGAGCGTGACCACCGGCCGCACCCTGGAGGAGATCGCCGCCGACCCCGAACGGGTCTGGAATTCCAACCGGGAGGAGAAGGCCAAGAAGCCTGCTAAAACGGTAAAAGCCGTGAAGAAGGCCGCCGCGCCCAGGGGCTCGGCCCTCGACCCGAAGTCCATCCCCGGCGCCCGGAAGGGCGCCATGCCCGGCGCGATCGAGCCGCAGCTCGCCACCCTGGTGGATCGTCCTCCGCGCGGGGAGGAGTGGGTACACGAGCTGAAGTTCGACGGCTACCGCGTGCTCTGCGAGGTGAAGAAAGGCAAGGTCCGGATCTGGACCCGCAACGGCAAGGACTGGACCGACCGCTTCTCCCCCGTGGCCGAGGCCGTGGCCGGGCTGCCGGTCCAGCAGGCCCTGCTCGACGGCGAGGTCGTCGTCGTGGAGCCGGACGGCACGACGAGCTTCCAGGCCCTGCAGAACGCGCTCACCGCCGACCGCGAACGCGACCTCGTCTACTTCGCCTTCGACCTCCTCTACCTGGACGGCTACGACCTGCGTGGGGCCACTCTGCTCGACCGCAAGGAGGCCCTGGGAGAGCTGCTGGGGCATGCCAAAGAGGGGACGATTCGCTACAGCGACCACGTCCAGGGCGCCGGCGACGACTTCTACCGCCACGCCTGCACCTACAAGCTGGAGGGGATCGTGGCGAAGCGAGGCGACTTTCCTTACCGCTCCGGCCGCGGCAAGGAGTGGGTCAAGGTCAAGTGCCTCAAGAGGCAGGAGTTCGTGATCGTCGGCTTCACCGATCCGGAAGGCTCGCGCACCGGCTTCGGCGCCCTGCTCCTGGCCGTGCACGGCAGTGACGGCGACAATAACGGCGAGCTGGTCTTCTCCGGTAAGGTCGGCACCGGCTTCAACGACGAGACGCTGCGCGACCTGCGCAAGCGGCTGGGCAAGCTGGAGCGCTCGACCCCGGCGTTCAAGAACCCGCCGCGCGGCGCCGAGGCCCGCCGCAGCCACTGGGTGGAGCCCAAGCTCGTCGCGGAGATCGCCTTCACCGAGTGGACGGACGAGGGCATCCTGCGCCACCCTACGTTCCAGGGTCTGCGCGAGGACAAGCCGGCGAGCGACGTGGTCCGCGAGACGCCGCAGGACCTGCCGGAGGAGGGGAAGGGGGCCAAGACCGTGAACAGGACCGTGAAGACGACGAGCCCCGCGAAGAAGAGCGCCAAGAAGTCGGCCAGGAAAGGAAAAGGAAAGACCCCGGCTGTCCATCCGGCCCCGCCGGCCTCCGAATCCGCGACTGAATTCGCCGGCGTCCGCTTCACCAATCCCAAAAAGGTCCTCTTCCCGGAGCAGGGGGTCACCAAGGGCGACCTGGCGGTCTACTACACGCGCATCGCCGACTGGATCCTCCCGCACCTGGCGGACCGGCCGCTCACCCTGGTGCGCTGCCCGGAAGGGCGCCAGAAGCAGTGCTTCTACCAGAAGCACGTCAACGAGCAATTCCCGAAGAGCGTCCGGCGCGTGCAGGTCGACGAAGGCGAGCAGACCGTCCCCTACGGCGCGGTCGACTCCCTGGAAGGGCTGCTCTCCCTGATCCAGATGGGCGTGCTGGAGCTGCACATCTGGGGCTCGCACCGCGACGACATCGAAAAGCCCGACTACGTGGTCTTCGATCTCGATCCCGACGAGGGGCTGGCCTGGGAGCGGGTCGTCGAAGGGGCGAAGCTCATGCGCGCCCTGCTCGACGAGCTCGGCCTGCAGAGCTTCCTCAAGACGACCGGCGGCAAGGGGCTGCACGTCTGCGTGCCGCTCGTCCGCCGCGCCGGCTGGGACGAGGTCAAGGCTTTCACCAAGGCGGTCTCTGAAGCCGTGGTCGCCGCCGATCCCGCCCGCTACACGGCCAAGCTCCCCAAGGCCAGCCGCAAAGGGAAGATCTTCATCGACTACCTGCGCAACGGCCGCGGCGCGACCTCGATCTGCGCCTACTCCACCCGCGCCCGCGCCGGCGCTCCCGTCTCCGCCCCCCTGTTCTGGGAGGAGCTGGACGACCCCGGCATCCTGCCCAACACGTTCACCGTGCAGAACCTCCCCGAGCGCCTGGAGAGCCTGAGCGCCGATCCCTGGGAGGGGTTCAACAAGGTCCGTCAGTCGATCACCGCGGCCATGAAGAAGGCCGTCGGCCTGAAGTGAGCCCCCTCCCCTGCCCCTCCTCCGCAGAGCGGGAGAGGGGAAATCGTGTTTTCGTGTCTTTCTCCCCCTCTCCCGGGGGAGGGGAGTGCGGATGGGAGAGGGGGCCGGGGGGTGAGGGTCCCCTTGGCCCGGCCTTCGCAAGAGAAGGCGGTCATGAGACGTATACCAATCCATCGACAGATATCGCTCGCCCTCTGTACGGCGGCGTTGCTCCTCGCCGCGGGTGGCTGCAAGGAAAAGGAGATGCCCCCGGCCGTGAGCCGGATGATCCAGGCCACGGTGCAGACCAAGACCCTGCCCGCGGCGATCCGCGACCAGAAGGAGCACGCCCGGGCCTGGGAAGAGATGCGCCGCTTCTATGAGAAGCGCCAGTTCCAGCCCGCCTGGCTCACCGCCGGCGGCCCACGCCCTCAGTCTGAAGAGCTGATCGCCGCCATCGACTCGATGGCCAACGAGGGGCTCGACCCGCGGCGCTACCAGAAGACCAAGCTGGAAGCCCTGCTGCGCGAGATCGAGGAGGGGGACCGCTCCCTCGAAGACCCCGAGACGCAGCGGCTGCTCGCCCATGCCGACATGCACCTGACGTACACCTTCCTGACCATGGCCACGCACCTGGCCACCGGCCGGCAGCAGCCGGGGACCCTGCGCATCGACTGGTACACCAAGCCGCGCAACGTCGACCTCGACGTCCGGCTGGAGAAGGCCCTGACCCAGGAAGGAGAGGTCCGGAAGGCGCTGCACGCCTACGCGCCGCCGAGCCCGGAGTACGCTCGCCTGCGCGATGCCCTGGCCCGCTACCGGCAGATCGCGCAGAGCGGCGGATGGCCGGCCCTGCCTTCCGGCTCCGAGCTGAAGCCGGGAGCGCGCGGCGAGGCCGTGCGCCGGCTGCGCGCCCGCCTGGCCGCGGAAGGCGACCTCGCGTCCGCTCCCAAGCCTGAGAACGGCCAGGCGCAGCCTTCCGGCTCCGACCTGTACGACCCGGCGGTGGCGCAGGCGGTCCAGCGCTTCCAGCAGCGGCACGGCCTGGAGCCCACGGGCAAGGTCGGCGACGAGACCCTGGAGGAGCTCAACGTCCCCGTCGAGCGGCGCATCCAGCAGATCCAGGTCAACCTGGAGCGCTGGCGCTGGCTGCCGGCCGACCTCGGCAAGCGCTACATCAAAGTCAACATCCCCGAGTTCCGCATGGAGCTGGTCGAGAACGGCCGGCCGGTGCTGGGGATGCGGGTCATCGTCGGCAAGGCCCAGCAGAGCCGCACGCCGGCCTTCAGCGACAAGATGGAGTACATCGAGCTGAACCCGTGGTGGAACATCCCGACGGGGATCGCCGAGGAGGAGATCCTGCCGAAGGGACCCGGCTACCTGGCGAGCAGCAACATCGAGGTGGTCCAGGAGGGCTCGACCACCCGCCTGCGCCAGCGTCCCGGCCCGGGCAATCCGCTGGGGCAGATCAAGTTCATGTTCCCGAACGACTTCGACATCTACCTGCACGACACCCCGGCCGACCATCTCTTCGCGGAGACCGAGCGCGACTTCAGCCACGGCTGTATCCGCCTGGAGAAGCCGGTCACGCTGGCGGAATACCTGCTGCGCAACGATCCGGACTGGCCGCCGCTGAAGCTGCGGGAGGCCATCGTCTCGGGCGAGAACCGGACCGTGACGCTGCCGAAGCCGCTGCCGGTCCACCTCCTCTACTTCACCGCCTGGGTGGACGAGGACGGCACCGTGCAGCTCCACCGCGACGTCTACGGACACGACGCCAAGCTGGCCGCCGTCCTGCAGAGCGAGCCGGTCGTCGAGCTGGACCTGGACGCCGTGCGCGGCCAGGTCCGGGCGGCCGTTCCCGGATCGCCGCGCCGGGCCGGCAGACTATCTACTTGAGGAGGAACCCTTATGCGCTGGACTCCGCGTGGGCGTAGCGCCAATCTGGAAGATCGGCGTGGGATGGGTGGCGGCGGCGGGATGATCACCATGCCGCGGATGGGGATCGGCGGCCTGCTGCTGCTCCTGGTGCTCAGCTTCATCTTCAAGCAGGACTTCTTCGCGCTCCTCGGCGGCGCGGGCGACGGGGGGCAGCCGGTGGCCGGCGCGCCGGCGCCGACCTCTCCCGAAGAGGAGAGGCTCATCCAGTTCGTCTCCTTCGTGCTCGACGACAACCAGGAGACCTGGAGCAGGATCTTCGCGAGCTCGGGCAATACATACCAGCCGGCGACGCTCACCCTCTTCACCGACGCCGTGCGCTCCGGCTGCGGCTTCGCCCAGGCCGGCATGGGTCCCTTCTACTGCCCCGCCGACCAGAAGGTCTACATCGACCTCGGCTTCTACCAGGAGCTGAGGAACCGCTTCGGCGCGCCCGGGGACTTCGCCCAGGCCTACGTCATCGCGCACGAGATCGGCCACCACGTGCAGAACCTGCTCGACATCAGCCGGCAGGTCCGCCAGGCCCAGCAGGAGGACCCCGGCCGCGCCAACGAGCTCTCCGTAGCGCTGGAGCTGCAGGCCGACTGCCTCGCCGGCCTGTGGGGGCATTCGACCTCGCAGCGCAACCTTCTGGAGGAGGGGGACATCGAGGAGGCGCTGGGCGCCGCCGCCGCGGTGGGCGACGACCGGATCCAGAGCCAGGGCTCCGGCGAGGTGAGGCCCGAGACCTGGACGCACGGCTCCTCGGAGCAGCGCATGCGCTGGTTCCGCGCCGGCTACGACACCGGCGACATCAACCGCTGCGACACCTTCGCGGCCCGGTGAGACGAAAGGAGGAGACGATGGCACGGACGACGTCGACATCCGGCAGCACCCTCGAAGAGTCGGCGCGCCAGGCCGGGCAGGCCGTGCGCGGCGCCTCCCGGCCCTGGGTCGAGAAGCTGGCGCGCTTCGGCTACGCGGCCCGCGGAGTGGTTTACGCGGTCGTCGGCATCCTGGCGATCCAGACGGCCTTCTCCGGACGCGGCGGACAGACGACCGGCGCGGAAGGCGCGATCCGGACGATCGCCGAGCAGAGCCGCATCCTGCTCGTCCTGATGGCGATCGGCCTGATCGGCTACGCCCTCTGGCGCTTCGTGCAGGCGTTCCTGGACCCCGAAGGGTTGGGACGCGACGCCAAGGGGATGGCCAAGCGGGGCGCCATGCTGGCGAGCGGTCTGGTCTACGGCGGCCTCGCCCTGACGGCGTTCCGGCTCATCGCCGGCTCCGGCGACGCGGCGGGCTCCGGCCAGGGAGGGAACCAGGCCCTCACCGCGAGCATCCTGGACAAGCCGTTCGGCCGCTGGCTGGTGGCCCTGGCCGGAATTGCGGTGATCGCCTCCGCGCTCCACCAGATCTGGAGCGCCTACACCAAGAGGTTCGAGCGCAAGCTCAACACCGCCGAGATGAACGAGCAGGAGCGGCGGATGGCGCTGCGCACCGGCCAACTCGGGCTCTCGGCGCGTGGAATCGCGTTTCTGATCACCGGCTGGTTCCTGGTCCAGGCCGCCCTGAAGTACGACCCGAGCCAGGCGCGCGGCCTCGGCGGCGCCCTGGAGACGCTGGCCCGCCAGCCCTACGGCCCCTGGCTCCTGGGCCTCGTCGCCCTGGGCCTGATCGCCTTCGGCGCCTATTCGTTCCTGGAGGCCCGGTACCGGCGCATCGTGTTCTAGAGGGCTTATTCTAGAGGGATGACCGACATCCGCCCCGCCCGTCCGCAGGACGCGGGCACCGTCGCCGAATTCCAGATCCTCATGGCGCGCGAGACCGAGGATCTGGAGCTCGATCCGGCGACCGTGGCCCGCGGTGTGAGCGCGGTCTTCACCGATCCGTCCAAGGGAGAGTACTGGGTGGCCGAGTCGGAGGGGCGGGTCGTCGCCTCCCTGCTCACCACCTACGAGTGGAGCGACTGGCGGGACGGCACGGTCCTCTGGATCCAGTCGCTCTACGTCATCCCCGAGCTGCGCCGCCAGGGGATCTACCGCCGGATGTACGAGGTCCTGAAGGCCCACGTCCAGGCCTCGCCGCGCCTGATGGGGATACGGCTCTACGTGGACAAGCGGAACCGCCGGGCCCAGGGCGTCTACGCCAGCCTGGGCATGACGCGGGAGCACTACGAGCTGTTCGAGTGGATGAAATAGGTCCGGCCGCCCTTGGCGCCGAGCAACCCGCGCCGGATCCCCTCTGCGAAGACCTCGTCCATGCGGTCGCGCATGGCCGCGGTCACCTGGCTGTAGCCCAGGTGCGCGGCGACCGCCCGGGTCAGCGTCCGGCGGTCGAGCTCGTCCCCGTCCTTCAGCACGGCGCGCAGAGTCTCCAGCAGGAATTCGTCGTCGTAGCGGCCGAGCTTCGGCGTGGCCCCGGCGTACAGATCCCCTTCACGGGCGACGATCCGGCGCTCGAGCGCCAGCTCCAGGAGCTCCTGGAGGTGGACGCGCAGGCTCTTCGTCAGCCGCGAGCCGCCGAGCCGCAGGGCGACGCGGCGCAACAGCTCGTTCTCGGTCATCGGCTCGGCGCCCCAGCAGACCTGGCGGAAGGCCGCCAGCACCTCCTCGGGCGGGCGCTCGCCGGGCGCGATCCAGCCGCTGACCGGGATCGCCAGAGGGCACGGCGGGATCGGCTCCGCCGGCAGGCCTTCGAGGTGCGGACGCTCCCCCTTGCGGGCGGCGCTCACGCGTTCCAGCAGCGCCGCCGCGGGCTCGTAATCGCGCCCCTCCTCATCGGCCAGCTCCGCTTCGGTGGGCACCAGCTCGCCGCGGAACGCCCGGCCTAGGACAGCCAGCGGCAACGCTTCCACCTTGGCCGTGGCCACAGCCAGGCGCCGCTCGATCGCGTCGGCGAGCTGGAACAGAGCCTCCACCCGCCGCACGATCTCATGCTGCTCGGCCAGAGGCGGCGCGGGCAGAGGCATGGTCAGCAGCTTCGAGCCGTTGATGTTCGACTGGCTCACGCAGTCCGTCCTCACCGCGCGCGACCACTGCCGGCCCCAGGGCGAATTGATCCAGTAGCAGACGTACCGGCTGGAGACCAGCCGGTCGTCGCAGGTGAGGCGCACGAGATAGGAGGCGAACACCGCGTCGAGGTCCGCATCGAATACCGCGGCCTTGCCGACCAGCTCGGGGCTGTTCGTGCGGTTGAACAGGATGTCGCCGCGCTTCAGCCGGTACGCCGCGACGTCCTCCGCCCGGGGATCGATCCATTTCAGGTCCGACAGATCGATCTCCCCGTCCTTGATGTTGCCCATGCGCAGGACGGGCACCCCGCCCTTCATGTCCTTTTCGGCGCGCACCGAGGTGCCGTACTGCAACAATTCGATCACGCCGCGCAAGGGCACCAGAGCCCAGCCTTCGGGGACCTCCGGCGGCTCCAGCGGACCCGGCGCCTGCCATTCGCCGCGCGCCAGGCTCGCGGGCTCCTTCGGCCGCCGCCGGCCGGCCAGCTCCGCCTGCCGGCAGAGCGATTCGAAAGATTTTCTCCGCTCTTCGATCACGCGCTCCAGCGTGGATTCGAAAGCCTCGGCGACAGGATTCTTCTCCCGCCAGTCTTCCGTCAGCTTGCCCGAGCCGGCGGCGGCGAGAACGGCCTGCCGGAAGCGTTTGAGGATCGGGCGCACCCGGGCCAGGCGCTCGCATACGGCCTGCACGCGCGACAGGAGCTCCGCCGCCGTGGCCACGATGCGCCGCTGCTCGGACAGAGGCGGCAGGCGCAGCACGGTGCCCGCGAGGAAATCGGTGAAATTGAGGTTGCGCAGATTGGTCGTCTGCGTCTGATACTCGTTGACCTCGCCCCGCAGGTACTTCTCGCTCAGACCGAGCTGCACGAAAGCGGGATCGATCGCGGGATGGATCCGCATCTGGCGGCAGAAGTTCGCGCAGATCAGAGGCCGCCCGGCGCGCCGGAGCGCCTCCTCGTCGATCCGCAGCGTGCGGCCGACCGGCTGCTCGGGGCCGCCGCCGGAGATCTCGACCACGATGTCCCCGATCTCCAGGCGCCGCTTCTCCAGGCTCGCCTTCTTGATCCACCGCACCGCGGCCGTGATCCCCTTGTCGCGGGCCCACTCGCGGAACTCCGTGCCGCGCACCACGCCGGCCTCGACCAGGCCGGGCGCCGCCTCGGCCTCGCCCCATTCGCCGCCGAGCGCGTGCACCACGATCTCCCGCAGGGAGACCTCGGCCCAGCCCTCGGGCAGGACCCTGCCGTCCCGGCCGAGGCTCGGCAGCAGGCGCTCGTCGAAGACCGTCAACTCAGGAGCTCCTCACCATGCGCGGCCGCCTCGGCGCGGGCTCGCTCACCAGCAGATCGATGATCGCCGACAGCTCCTGGACGGCCCCTTCGAGCTCCGCGATGGCGTCGGCGGCGAGCTCCTCCGCCTCGGCAGACCCGTCGGCGTCGCCGGCATCGCGCAGCCACTTGAGGCTGTCGATCTTGAAGTCCTTGGCGCGCACGTCGCCGATCGGGAACGACCGCCAGCGGTTCTCCAGCGAGTCACCTTCCGAGCGCCGGGCGCAGCCGTCGGGGTCGGTGCCGTAGCAGACTTCGAACGCGGCGAAGTGGGCGTGCGTGAGGGGGCGGTCTTTCTTGGTGATGCGCGGCACGTTGGTGCGGGCGTCATAGACCCAGACGGTCTCGGTCGGCCGGCCCTTGGTGAAGAAGACGACATTGGTCTTGGTGCCGGCGCTGTACGGCGTGAACGTGCCGTTGGGCAGGCGCAGCACGGTGTGCAGGTCGCACTCCTGGGTGAGGACCTTGAAGACCTCGCCCGCCTGGTCGGCGAAGAGGAAGTTGTCCGGCACCACCACCGCGGCGCGTCCACCCGGCTTGAGGATGGTGAGGATGTGCTGCAGGAAGTTGAGCTGCTTGTTCGACGTGGACACGATCATGTCCGCGCGCGCCGGCGACTGGTTCGCTCCCTTGTTGCCGAACGGCGGATTGGTCAGCACCACGTCGAACTGCCGGCCGTCGTGCGGCTCGTAGATCGAGTCGCCGAGCTTGATCTCCGGCGCGAGGCCGTGCAGGTAGAGGTTCATCAGCGCGAGCCGCCGCGGGCGGTCGACCAGCTCCTGCCCGAAGTAGGTGCCGTGCCGCACCCGCTCCCCGAGGTCTTCATCGCACTGCCCCAGGAGCCATTCGTAGGCGCCGACGAGGAAGCCGCCGGTGCCGCAGGCCGGATCGCAGACGGTGAAGCCGGGACGGATGCGCGGGTCGGGCCGCACGCAGCGCACGATGGCCTGGATCAGGAGGCGCGGCGTGAAGTACTGCCCCGCGCCCTTCTTCCCTTCGTCGGCCGCCTTCTCCAGAAGGCCTTCGAAGACCGCGGCCTTGACGTCCACGTCGAGCGCGGTCCACTCGGTCTCGTCGATCAGGCCGATGAGCCGCTTGAGATTCGCGGCGCTTTTGAAGCGCGAGACCGCTTTGTCGAAGATGTCGCCGAGCAGCCCCTTCTGCCGCCCGAGAGCGCCGAGGACCGCGACGTAGTGGGAGGCCAGGCCCGCCTCCGGCTTGCGCGCCAGCTCCGGCCAGGAGCAGTCGACGACCGTCTCCTCGTCCGGCAGAGGCCGGATGCGGCTGAGGTCGATCCCCCGCTCGTCGGCCATCTTGAGGAAAAGGAGATAGGTGATCTGCTCGATGTAGTCCCCGTAGTCGATCCCGTCGTGCCGCAGGGTGTGGCAAAAGCCCCAGAATTTCTGGACGACGTCGCTCATACGATCGATGACCTCACGCCTGGAGAAAGGAGACGGAGCGCAACCCCGTTCGGTGCGCTATCGTAGCGGATCAGCGCCCGGAATTGCAGGGGGAAAAGATCCTTTATGTTTCGCTAAGGCTGTAGGTGATTGCGTACGGACGAGACTCGATTTGTGTCCAGAGATAACAAAGGCGAGACTTCGCGGAGCCGGCCCGGACATCGTGACGAGCAGAGTACGAAAAGCACAAGAGAGCGGAACCTCTCCGCGGCCGCGAGCGGGCCTTGCGGCCACGCGTCGCGGACGCACGGCCCGCAACCCGCCTCGGCGCAAAAGGGGACGCCTTTCGCGCACGCCGGCGGGAGAAGTTCGATCTCTGCGAGAAAAACCTTGCTATTGGAAAACCGCCGGCGGTAAAAAGTAATAAACTTGATCGAAAGCGTGAGGCGCCCGCCTAGCCCGCCTTCAGCCGCGCCGCCAGCGACCGGCAGGCCTTGTCTTCGTCCTCCGGGCCGTTGCGGAGGATGAGGCTCCGCGCCTCTTCGCCGCCGATGTAGTCCCATGCCTTGAGGATGAAGAAGCGGCAGTCCTCGTCCTCGCCGGCGTAGCGCTGAGCCAGCGGCTGGACCGCTTCGACGGCGCCGAGGCTCGCCAGGGCGTCGAGCACGTAGACCCGGTTGCCCTCGTCCTTCTCCTTGGCGAGCAGGGCGAGGAGGACCGGCAACGCCTCGCGCGAGCCGGAGAAACCGATCATCCGCAGCTCGGCCTCGCGGTCGTCCAGCGTGGAAGCGGCCAGGACGTCGGTCCTGAGCTTGATGCTCGGATGAGCGGGCGCCTGGAAGAAGTCGCGGTTGAGCCGGGCCATGATCTCCTGCGCCGAGTCGATCAGGAAGTTGGCGAGCACTTCGGAGACCTCGTCCTGTACGCCAAAGCCGCCATTGGCCCGGGCGTACATGTTGTGCAGCCGGTAGGTCACCGCGCGCGGCTCTCCGCCCCCCCTGCGGACGTTCAGCGCGACTTTCATGTAGGCGTAGAACATGATCGGCCCGTAGATGATCGGCCGGGTCTCGACAAAGACGTCGTCAAGCGTCCCCGAGACCGTCCAGCCGGCGGTCCCGGGCGAGGCGATCCGCAGCCCCATGGCCGTCCCCTCGGTCTGCAGGGCCGCGCTCAGCAGCCTGCCCAGATCGATCGCGGGGCTCACTGTGAACTCGGGCACTCTCATGCTCAGACGCCGGGCCACCTTGTATTCGGAGTCGAGCTTCGAAGCAATGGGCTCGACCACGACAGGCTCGGCCGCGCCCGCGTCCCAGACCGGCGAGGCGATCCGGTTCTTGTCGGTGCGGCCCGCGTCGAGGTTGAACACCTCCAGGACCCGCGCGAGGGCGGGGGAGGAGCACAGCGCGAGCAGGAAGACAGCGGCCAGGACGTTTCTCTTCATCTCATCTCCTCCGTCGCTTGAGTCAACGGCCCCGCTCAGGCCGGGCCGAGGATGCGAACGATCTCCCCATTTCGCTTGACCGTGGCCTTGTACGCGCGGCCCGGCTCGAAGCTCTTCCAGGCCGGCTCGTCCGGTGGCTTGTACGTGTACGACTTGCCGTCCGGGCCGACGAGCCGGACCACGTAGGATTCGGCGCGCTCCCCCATCCGTTCGTTGGCGCGCAGCTCCGGCTCAGGCCAGCGCGGCGACCGGTCGTCCCCGGCCAGCTTCGCATCCCGGACCTTCACCCATTTGTCGACCTCGTAGCGAACTTTGACGGCGTAGACCGGGTCCTCGCGGTAGACCGGCTCCTCGTAGGTCTCCTCGCGGCTCTGCTCCTCGTAGACGGGACGGTCCTCGTAAACGTCCTCGAAATAGCCGTTGCCGAGGTCTCGCGTACCCACCTGGACGCGCTCCGTGCCGGTCTGCACGCGCTCGGTAACCGTGCGGGTCTTCGTCTCGGTGCCGATCTGGACTTTGTTGTAGCGGCGGATCTCGCGGCTCGACGAAAGGGAGCGGGCACCGGCGGGAAGCGCGTCCTGCCAGCCCTCTTCCTGGACCGTACGCATCTCCTCGACCTCGACCGCCCGCTCCCAGCCGAAGCCGGCGACGGTGAGGGTCTTCTCGCGCGGCCGGCCGAGCCACCCGAAGAAGAGGGCGAGCAGCACCAGGCCCAGACAGCCGATGCCGCAGCCCCGCGTCAGGATCCCCTGTTTCCCCGGGGGCGCGGCCTGGAGAGGCTGAGGCGGAGGCACGGGCGCTGCGTCCGTCCGGTGCTCGACCACCGGCCGCGCAGGGGCTCCGTCTTTGGGCGCGCCACAGCTCGAGCAGAACGCGTTGATGGACGGGTTGTCGGCCTCGCAGAAGTTGCAGGTCCAGTCCGGCCCCGCCTTGGCCCGCTGGAGCTCCACCTCGTCGGTGACGACGCGGGCGTCCTCGGGCAGATAGAGTTTGACGTCCTCGCCGCGGGGCGCGCCGCATCCGCCGCAATACTTCTCCGGGCCGCGGTTCCTCTTGGGGCCACAATGGGGGCAATCCCAGGCGCCTTCACGAATGGCCATGGGTACTCTCCTCGGTCAGGCTTTCGCCCGCCGATCTTATCGCGGATGGGGCTTAAAAGCGCCTCAGAGCCGTACCCGGCGTCGCCGGGCCCTCACCCCCGGCCCCTCTCCCGGAGGGAGAGGGGTAAAGCTCTGGAAAAAGCTCAGACGCTTGGATTTCCGGCCCCATGCGTTTTCCCCCCTCTCCCTCCGGGAGAGGGGGTCAGGGGGTGAGGGCCAGCCGCTTGGCGACCGCGCGGAGATCCTCCAGGAGCTGCTCCCGGGCCTCTTCCCGGCTGGCCCGGTCCGGCATGCGGAGGATGGCGGAAGGATGGAGCGTGGCGGTGAGCCACGGCGCCCAGGGGGTCTCGAAGAACCGGCCGCGGTCGCGCGTGATGCGGAAGGCGGGTCCCATCAGCGACTGCGCGGCGGTGGCGCCCAGGCAGACGATGACCTTGGGCTTGACGATGGCGAGCTCGGTCTCCAGCCATGGGCGGCAGGCCTTGACCTCGCCGAGCGTCGGTTTCTGGTGGATGCGCCGCTTGCCCCGGGGCTCCCACTTGAAGTGCTTGACCGCGTTGGTGACGAAGGCGTCCTCGCGCGGGATGCCCGCCTCGGCGAGCGCCTCGTCGAGCACCCGGCCGGCCGGTCCCACGAACGGCTTGCCCGCCAGGTCCTCCTGGTCGCCCGGCTGCTCCCCGACGAAGAAGAGCGGAGCGCGCCGCGGCCCTTCGCCAAGCACGGCCTGTGTCCCCTTCTTATAAAGGTCGCACGCCGTGCACGCCTGCGCCGCCTCCCAGAGCTTCGGGATCGTCGGCCGCTCGGGGATGAATTCGTACGCGGAAGGATGGACTATCGCGGGCATCGGTGTCGTCCTCCGGTATCGTCCGAAGTACAAGAACTGTGCCACGGGTTCCGCCTTCCGGCGACCGGATGCTCAATGGAAATTCCGCTTTTCGATAACAGGAAGGTTGAAATGCCCCGTCCGATCAACCCGCGGCGTTCCCATACCCACCGCCTTTCTCCCCACTGTAGAGACGCCCCGTGGGGCGTCTCCTCCGGTGCACGGACCCGCTGAGGTCAAATTTCCGCCGCTGTGGAGTGGAGACGCCCCACGGGGCGTCTCTACCGTGGGGAGGATCTCCAAGGGGTAACAGACGGTTCCCCCCTCCCCCGGGATGGGACCGGGAGAGGGGATATCTAGAAGCCTGTTACCGGCCCCGAAGCGGGCCGGCGTTGGCCTTGAGGAGGATGTCGACGCGGCGGTTCTGCTGCCGGCCGGACTCGCTGTCGTTGCTCGCCACCGGATAGCCCTCGCCGTAGCCGAGCGCCGCCATGCGGTCGGCGTCCACGCCGCGGGCGGCCAGGTAGGCGCGGACCGAGTCAGCCCGCCGCTCCGACAGTTGCTGGTTGTGCTCCTCGCTGCCGGTCGCGTCCGTGTGGCCCTGGACGACCACCGCGGTCTTGGCATACTCGTTGAGCACCCCGGCCATGTCCTCCAGCGTGGACCGGCCGCTCGAATCGATCATGGCCGAGTCGACCTCGAAGAGGACGTCGTTCTCGAAGTGGACCAGCAGGGTCTCCTCGTCCACGCGCTCCACGGTGGTGCCGGGGATGCGCGCGATCTTCTCCTGCTGCTTGTCCATGTAGGCTCCGACGCCGGCCCCGACGATGGCGCCGATGCCGGCGCCGGCCAGGATCTCGTCGGCCTCCCGCTTGCCCATCAGGATGGCGCCCGCGGCGCCGGCCGCGGCGCCGACTCCCGCGCCCTTCAGAGTGCGGTCCCGCTTGGTGACATAGGGCTCCCGCTCCCGCCGCGGCTCATCGTTCCGCGAGCCCGTGGTCGCGCAGCCTGCCAGCAGGGACAGCGAGAGGATCGAAGCGATTCCCGTGACAAAAATTCGGTTCCTCATCGCGAGCTCTCCTTTCCATTTTCGGACCGCTCCTCGCACGCTCCTCTGGCGGTCCGTATCTAAGCTCTACAAGCGCCGTGCCATCAGGAGTCCCGGCGCAGCGGTCCGGCGTTGGCCTTGAGCATGATGTCCACCCGGCGGTTCTGCGTCCGGCCCCAGGTGGAGCCGTTGCTCGCCACCGGATAGCCCTCGCCATAGCCCTCGGCGGCCATGCGGCCGGGGTCCACGCCCTGGTTGGACAGATAGCCCTCGACCGAGCGGGCCCGCCGCTCGGAGAGGTACTGGTTCGACTCCTCGCTGCCGGTCGAGTCGGTGTGGCCCTGGACCACGACCGCGGTCTTCCGGTACTCGTTGATCACGTCGGCCACCTCGGTCAGCGCCGAACGCCCGCTCGAATCCAGGGAGGACGAACCGACGTCGAAAAGGACGTCCGAGTCGAAGTGGACCAGCAGGGTGTCCTCCCCCACGCGCTCCACCGTGGTGCCAGGGATGCGCGCCAGGCGCTCCTGCTGGCGGTCCATGTAGGCGCCGATGGCGCCGCCGACCACGCCGCCGATGGCCGCGCCGGCCAGGATCTCGTCGGCCTCGCGCTTTCCCTTCAGGATCGCGCCGGCCGCGCCGATCGCGCCGCCGATGGCCGCGCCCTTCCACGTACGGTCGCGGCGGGTGACGCGGTCGCCCCGCTGGGCCTCGGCCGCGCTCACGCCCAGGAACAGAGCCAGGATGAGAGTCAGTGCGATCAGCGCACGTTGGTTTCCCGTCTTGAACATCTTGGTCTCCTTGGAGCCGTCTGCGACGGCCCGTCGGAGACCCTCAATTACAAGGTGTATGCCAAAGCTTCGATGATCGTTCTAAGCGTTTGATTTCCATAGGTTTGGGACCTCTTCTCGGGCTTTCTTGCCGCGGCTGAGAGCAGGAGAACGTCCTCTCCGGAGGACACAGTGAGGCAAAGAAAGGGGTCCGCCCAGTCCGCCCTCCCAGGCAGACCCCCCGAAGATTCAGTTGTCAAAGAGCGACAGCCGGGGAAACGTCTCATTCCCTTGGCCGCGGCTCACATTCCCCGGAGGGAATGAGAGCCTGAAACGGGGGAATGCCATCCGATCGGGAGGGAATGGCTCATTCCCTCTCTTTCGGATCGCATTCCCCACGATCTTTCCGATCCGGCAAGCGGGGAATGCCTCGCGAAAGCGGGGGAATGACTCATTCCCCGTTCACCGGAAGATCCGAAAAGGTCTCCGCGAGGCATTCCCCCGGGGGAATGAAGCCCGATTAGGAGGGAAAGAGCCATTCCCCGTAGGGAATGAGGCATTCCCTCTTCTCCGGATCGCATTCCCCACGCTCCTCGAGATCCAACGAGCGGGGAATGGCTCGCGAAAGAGGGGGAATGGCGCATTCCCCGTCCATCGGAAGATCCGAAGAGCTCTCCGCAAGCCATTCCCTCGGGGGAATGGAGCTCAAAAAGGAGGGAAAGAGCCATTCCCCGCGCCCTCCGGCCCTCCATAAGCCTTCCGCCAGCCATTCCCTGCTCCTCCCAAGCCGCCTTTCTCTCGAACCTGCATACGATAGAAAATTTACAACTCTTCGTGCCAGTCTGAAAGCTCGCCAGGCTCTGCATACTCCAGCCATCAGCCTCGCTACTATAGATGATGTTCTTCGGATGTCAAGCGCAAGAAGAGCGATTGGTACGCAAGAAGTGGCTTGACACGGCACATGGGCTTGTGATTTCATATGCGCCATAGAAGTACTGTACCCCCGGCGGCTGGCCAGCTCTGGAATCAGGAAACTCATTGAGCCACCGGGATTTGGAGCGGGTTTCACCGGCGCCAATTCCGGCGTCGTAAACGGGGGCCAAAGGCTCCCATCGAGGAGAAGAGCATGGCAAGAGAACCGAAGTACGGACTGACGTTCAACGGCTGGGAACGGCTCGACAAGAAGCTGGAGACGTACATGGCGGACTTCCCGCATCTGGAAGCGCCGCGGCTACGGCTCCGCGAAATGATCGCGCTGGGGGCGGAGCTGGTGGCCCAGCAGGCCCTCCACACGGCGGGCAAGCAGGAGGCGACGCAGCGTCTTCAGGAGCTGCTCGCCGAGGGACGCAAGCTGGTGACCTTCTTGCGCACAGGCGTCAAGCAGCACTACGGCAACCGTTCGGAGAAGCTGGCGGAGTTCGACCTCCAGCCCTTCCGCGGCCGGAAGAGCCGGGCGACGCCACTGCCCGAGGAGCCCACCGGCAAGCAGCCCGACCCTGAGAACGCCGAGTAATCCAAGGCCGGGAGCGTGCTCCGGCGTGCTCCCGGCTCCCCTTTTTTGTAGCTGGTTCTTTGACAACTGAAGTACCGGGCCGGAGCCCTCCTGGGCGGGGGGAGGCCTCCGGCCCACCTTTAGGGTCTGCTCGCGCTCTGCGGCGGAATCTTACGCCGTATTTCCGTTTCTGGTATCTTCCGGATCTCTGCGGCACGTCGAGACGAAACCGGGGAGGGCGGAGCGTCGTCGAGCCGAGCTTCCCCGGATTGGAGAAAGGAGCCCTGGATGAGCCAGTCCACCTCTACTCCGGAGCCGAGCCAGCCCAAGCTCCTGGTACGGGTTCGGGAAGCCCTGCGAGTCCGGCACATGAGCCTGAAGACCGAGAAGTCGTACGTGCAATGGATCCGCCGGTACATCCTCTTCCATCGCAAGCGGCATCCGGCCGACATGGGCGAGGCCGAGATCAACGCCTTCCTCACCCACCTGGCGGTCGAAAACCGGATCTCCCCCTCGACCCAGACGCAGGCCCTGTGCGCCTTGCTCTTCCTGTACCGGAACGTCCTCGGCCGGGAGGTGGGCGAGCTCGATCCCGTTCGCGCCAAGCGACGCAGGCGTTTGCCCGTCGTTCTGAGCCGGGAAGAGGTCAAAGGCATCCTCGCCCATCTGGAGGGCGGCGAGCGCCTCTTCTTCTCGCTCCTCTATGGCACAGGCATGCGGTTGGCCGAAGGGCTGCGGCTGCGGGTCAAAGACGTCGACTTCTCCTTCGACCAGATCACGATCCGCGACGGCAAGGGGAACAAAGACCGTGTGACCATGCTGCCGGCCGCCGTCAAGCCTGCCCTGGTGGAGCATCTCAAAGGGGTCCGACAGCTTCACCAAGAGGACCTGCTGGAAGGCCACGGCGCGGTCTACCTGCCCTACGCACTGCAGAAGAAATATCCGCGCGCGGCCAAGGAGTGGGGCTGGCAGTACGCCTTTCCCGCTCCCTTCCGGTCGCGAGATCCGCGCGAAGGGATCTACCGCCGGCATCACCTCCACGAGAGGGGTATCCAGCGGGCCTTCCAAGAGGCGGTGAAAAAGGCCGGGCTCAGCAAGCAGGTGACCGTCCACACCCTTCGCCACTCCTTCGCCACCCACTTGCTGATGGGCGGCTACGACATCCGGACCGTACAAGAGCTCTTGGGCCACGCGAGCCTCAAGACCACGATGATCTACACCCACGTCCTGAATCGGGGCGGCCGGGGAGTCCAGAGTCCCATCGACGTCCTATGAACCCGGCTGCTTATCCGACAGGATCCGGTCGCCAAGGCAGCGCACCAACACCTCAGCCGTGGCTCCTAACCGACTGGAATCGAGGAACTTACATCCGGTGGCTGCAGGCCGCCATAGCGACAGCCCGCTGTCGGATAAGCGTCCGCGACTCCAGGGATAAAGACGATTAGACGACAAGTCGGCGTATTGACGCGAAGCCGGAAATGGGCGTATAATTGCCGTAAGTACCGAGACTGGAGTGAGATAGCGTTCGGGGAGGGTGAGACGGAGAAGCTGTGACATAGGTT
>DASVEF010000364.1:0-5722 GCA_036380715.1 Thermoanaerobaculia bacterium
AGCTCGGCTGCTCCAGTGGCTACCGGGCGAACCGACAATTCCCCGGGCGGGACTTCCACCCGCTGGCCTTCGAGACCCAGGAGGTCTCTCCGTAATCTGAAGCTCAGCTCACGTCAAACCTCCTTTCGTGCCGCACTGCCAGATCCTATGTGGGTCCACCGAGAAGGGGCCGTGGAGAGATGGCAGGGGTAGCTTAAGGGCGGGCCGTAGTTGCTAGGTTCCTTCTTCGTGGTCAAGAAAGGAGGATCTAAAATAGGTGCCTGGCACCATCTCCTGGATGGACCGCCAGCCGCCGCCAGGCCAGTGCCGCCATGGACAGCGCCAACAGGATCAGGCCCCATTCGCTGACGGTGGGAATCTCGAGCACCGACTGCGCCGCCGCGACCAGTTGGCCGCGGATCTCGCCGTCAGGGGAATCGGTGGTGTGGAGATCCACGTAGAGGAAGCCAGCCGCGAAATCGGCGACGAGCCGCGGCGTCATCGGCACGTTCGCGGCGAAGGGATTGTTGGGATCGAAGCTGAAGGCGACCGGCCCCACGGCTCCAGGCGGTGCGCTATGGAGATGGGCGGCCGTCGCCCCCGCCAGGCTGTGAGTGCAGCTCACCTGCAGCCCGGTGGCGCCGTCGTTGAGGTCGACGAAGCAGGACCCCCGGGCCGCGGATGAATTCGGAGGCACCTGCTGCCCGCCGTTCATCGGGAAGGCGAAGTTGTCGACGGTCCGCGGCAGCATCTGCCCGCGGATCTCGCCGTCGGGCCGGCCGCTGGCGTGGATGTTCACGTAGAGATTGCCGGCCAGGAGATCGGCAATGTCGGCGGGAGTCATTCCCGTCCAGGTGGCTTGCACCGGACTGCTCGGATTGCCGAAGTCGAACACCGGCGGACCGTTGGCGCCTGCGGCGCCCCGATGGACGTGCATCACGGTCGCTCCCGTCACGTTGTGCGTGCAGACCAGCGAAAGCTGGGCAGCGCCGGCGTTCAGCAGGCCCATGCACCCGCCGCTGGCCGGGCTCGGGACGGGAGGGACCTCCTGGTCGCCGGACAGATGGAAGACGAAGATCTGTGGCGAGCCGGAGACCTGGACGTTCCTGAACACGCAGGTCACGAGCTCCCCCGGATCGAGCTGGATCGTCGCGGCTCGCGCGAAGGGGTCGCCGGAGCTGTTGGCGTCGTCGCACTCCACGTCGGTCAACGCGAAGCCGCCGGGACCCGGATCGTTCTCGGTGACAATGTAGGTACCGCCCGCCACGTTTGCGAAGATCTCCGTCTGACCATCGTCGAGCGTGAAGCTCCCCGGGAAGGTGGGAATGTCGTGGGTGAACCCGAAGCCCGCACCGCCCGCTGGATACGTGGTCTTGACGACGCGGATCGTGCCGGTGGTCGGGGCGGCCGGCGGCACGCCGATCTGGCCGCGGATGTCGTCGCTGGGAGTGTCTTCGCCGACCGGGGTGTGAATGTCCACGTAGAGGAACGTGGCCGCGAAGTCGGCGACCAGCCGGGGAGTCAACGGCACGTTCGCCGAGAACGGGCTGGCCGGGGAGCCGAAGGTGAAGGCCACCGGACCATTCTGGCCGGCGGGCGCGCTGTGGACGTGCGCGTCGGTCGGCGACGCGATATCATGCGAGCACTGGACGAACAGCTCCGTGGCGGGATTGTTCAAATCGGCGGAGCAGGTGGCCGTCGCCGCTGTCGAGGTCGGGGGCACGTTCTGGCTGCCGTTGGCGGTGAAGTTGACCATGTCTACGGTCCGCACGAGGATCTGGCCGCGGATCTCACCGGCCGGCCGGCCGGCCGTGTGGATGTTCACGTAGAGATTGCCGGCGAGCAAGTCCGCGACGTCCGCCGGCGTCATTCCGGTCCAGGTGGCCTGCACGGGACTGGTCGGATCGCCGAGCTCGAATATCGGCGGACCGTTGATCCCCGCGGCGCCCCCATGGATATGCATCACCGTCGCCTCGACCACGTTGTGCGTGCAGATCAGCCAGAGCTCGCCCGCCACGCTGTCGAGCAGGCCCATGCACCCGCCGCTCAACGTGCTCGCCACGGGTGGGACCTCCTGGGCGCCCCTGAGGTCGAAGACGAAGATCGAATCGGCGCCGGTGGTCTGGAAGTTCTGGAATGTGCACGTCACCACTTCTCCGGGATCGAGCTGGATCGCGGCCGTCCGGGTGAACGGATTGCCGGTGCTGTTCGCGTCGTCGCATTCGACGTCGTTCAGCGCGAATCCTCCAGGCGTGGCGGTTGGGTCGTCTTCGGTCACCGCGTACGAGCCTGCCGGAACATCCGCGAACGTCTGAGTCTGGCCGTCGTCGAGCGTGAAGGTCCCCGGGAAGGACGGGATGTCATGGGTGAAGCCGAACCCGGTGCCGCCCGGCGGGGACGTGGACTTGGTGATGCGGATCGTGCCGGTGGTCGGGACCGCCGGCGGCACTCCGATCTGGCCGCGAATGTCGCCGCCCGGCGAGCTCTCGGACGGCTCGATGTGAACGTCGAGGTAAAGAAACGTCGCCGCGAAGTCCGCAACCAGCAGGGGAGTGAGCGGCACGTTCGCCGACAGCGGGCTGGCCGGGGAGCCGAAGGTGAAGACCACCGGACCACTCTGGCCAGCCGGCGCGGAGTGAACGTGGGCCGCGATCGGCGAGGGTACGTCGTGCGTGCATTGCACCGACAGCTCCGTGGCGGGATTGTTCAGGTCCGCGATGCAGGTTGCGGTCGACGCGGTCGTGTTGGGAGGTACGTTCTGGCTGCCGTCCGCAGTGAAGGGAACCGTGTCGACCGTGCGCACCAGGATCTGCCCGCGGATCTCGCCCGCCGGCCGGCCGGCGGTATGGATGTTCACGTAGAGGTCGCCGCTCAGGAGGTCGGCGATGTCGGCCGGCGTCATGCCGGTCCACGTGGCCTGCACCGGGCTGGCCGGATCGCCGAGATCAAAGACGACCAGGCCGTTGGCTCCCGCCGGAGCCCGGTGAATGTGCATGACCGTAGCGCCCACGACGCTGTGGCTGCAGGTCAGCGCGAATTCCCCGGCAATCTGATCGAGCTCGCCAAAGCACCCGCCGCTCGCCGTGGTGGAGACGGGAGGCACCTCCTGGTCGCCGCCGAGATGGAAGACGAAGGTCTGGCCGAAGCTCGGGCCGGAGGCGAACGACAACAAAAGAGCAAAAGAGAATACAAATCGGAATAGCATCCGCAGCAATCCTCGGCATTCCTCACCTGGAGTGGCGATGGTCGCTGGAGTATAGGGGAATTTTGGTGCCGCCGCGAACGGAGCCGTAGAGCTAGAATCCGCCGAAAATGAGGGAAGTTGGTCGAATCGAGGCTCGAAGCCCCCACAACGCTCACGGTCCGCGGTGAAGCGTCTGGAGGCGCCTTGCTCGCTCCAGCGGTACGGTCTGCGCGGCGGATTCCACCAAAACAGAACGATCGGCCCTGACGCGCGTCCGTCAATCTTGCAGGAGCAGGGAGAGGATGGGGCTGATCTCTCGAATCAGCCCCATCCCAGGACCTACAGGACGCAGCTCCGGGCGAGCCTTCAGAGCTCGGACGGCGGCGTCACCAGAGCGGGCGCGGCTGGCCACAGGTCCAGCCGGGTGGGTTGCGGATCCGGTTGGTCATATAGCTGTTCGCCTCGTTCTGGGCGACGAGCCCGATCGTATAGGGCACCCACCACTCGCCGAACTCGGCCAGATCGCAATTGTACTCGATCTGGATCTGTATCATCGAATGCCTGCGGCCGGCGAGCGAGCCGTAGGAGTAGGAGTTGAGGTAGTGGAAGTACCAGTCGTCCGAGCAGGGCTCCGAGCCGCAGTGGCTGCCCGGCGGGTTCGACTGATGTTGCATCTCCCACATGATGTGGGTCGATTCGTGCAGCATCACACCGGCCCGCACGCCAGCGGTGTAATTGTTGAAGCTGAGGCACTCCATCTCCACGCGATCGGTCGTGAACGCGCCCCAGAAAGCCCTGGCGTAGTAGTTGAACGCGTGCTCCGGCTCGTAACGGAAGCCGTGCTGGTTGCCCGAGGCCCAGCGGTAGTAGTCGGCATCGCTGTGCCAAGGGCCCAGGTACCAATCCTCCAATCCGTAGCTGATCAGGTAGGCCGAGTTCCACATCTTGGGAAAGGCCTGCGTGGGATCGCACGACGTCCAGCCCCAGCCCTCATCCCAGTGGTCCGACTGGAGGTTGAAGTAGGGGCGGAACCAGTCGCGAAACGCCGGCCAGCAGGCGTGCACGTTCCAGAGGGCCTGTTCGTCCGTCTCGATCGAGTTGGTGCACACCGCGCCAGCCCCGGACGGCAGGAGGACGAAGGCGAGAACCAGGGTGAGGGCGCTCGTACGCAGCAGGGTCTTCGCTTCAGGTCTCATTTCTCACCCCCGTTGTGGTCATGGATGGACGTCAGTGCCGGCTGGGGCTGGCTCCCCCACTTCTCCTGCCAGGTGCGCAGCCGCCGCGTGAATTCCTCGCGATTCATGCCGCGGTGGAACCGCGGCCGTTCCACGTACGGGTGCAGATCGGCGGGCAGCAACCGGTACAATTCGGCGGCCGTCTCCAGACTGTCACCGTTGTTCCACATGTAGGCGTCGATCGCCGAGACCCGCACGTGCAGGGCCTCGTGGTTCTTGATCACCTCGCGCACCGCCGCGTCGGCCTGCGACGTCGCCAGATAGGCCAGCCCCTGGACCGCCTTGACCTGGACCATCTCCTCCAGATCGCGCTCCGTCAGCCCTTCCGGCTGCGATTCGACAGGGGGCAATGGCGCCCAGACCACCTCGCGCAGTTGCGCCACGGCGTCGGACCGCTTCATCTCGCCCAGCATGCCGAGGACCACGAGCCGCCGCTCGATCGCCTCGGCCGGCAGTTGCCGGTACTGCCGCGCCATCGCCTCGACGGCGCCGGGCTGCCGGCGCAGGCTCGCCACGGCCTCTGCGACCACTGGCAGATCCCGATTCGTCGCCCGGTAGACCTGCGGCAGCAGATCGAACAGCGCCAGCTCCACCTGGTCGACCGAAGCCGCCGGTGGCAGATCGGCCATGATCTGCCGCAGGCGGCTGGCCTCGAACGCCTGGCCCATCCTGGAGCTCGACCGCCGGTCTTCCCACTTTGGCGGCTCCGGTGTCAACAGCGGTGTCAACAGCGGCGGTGGCGTCTGGCCGACCGCACGATCCTGCGGCGCCGGCGCACCGAACGCCCCCGCCGTCACGAGCAGCGACGTCAAACCCAAACCCAGCAGTATTCGGTTCTTCATGTCTCCTCCTTGCTCGTAGCTCATCGCACGACAGCGCGGCCTCCACGACTGTGCCACGCCCGTCGAATGGACGTCCGTTGAAGAGAGGTCCTCCCATTAGAGCCGGCGGCTTGCCAGCGAGACGAAAGTCTTTTCATTTAAACTTTCTTCTCTGCTCATTATCGGTGCTTTGCGTAAGCTGAACGGGACAAGTACTTCGCGTTGGCCTCATCTGGTAGTCCGCAGATCAAGCCCAAGATCGTCTGAGGAGGGGATGCGGAAGGGATGAGCGGGCGTCCCGCCTTTTCTTGAAGCTCTACGCTCCGGAACGCAGGACCGCTTTCAGCTCACCGCGGATTCTCGCGCCGATGCCCTGGGTGGGCAGGCGCTCGTCTCCGGTTTCGGCGGCCGGCTCGGTGGCCGGCTGGCGGGCCAGGGCAGGGCCGGGGCCTGCCGAGAGCAGGGGGTACGGATTGAGCGTGCCGCCCGCGGGCGGGTAGATG
>DASVEF010000365.1:0-89065 GCA_036380715.1 Thermoanaerobaculia bacterium
ACAGGCTGCGGGCGTGCAGGTCGATTCCGCAGTAATACCGGTGCTGTTGGGTGTAGAATCTCATCGAGGCCTCCTTTCTTGGTTTCCTACCCAAAAGCCTACCGTGGTGGTAGGCCGCAGGGGGCCTCAAATCAGTATCCCGGCAGTCGAGCGGACGGAAACCGCAAACAGCGCGGTTCCCGCTCGCTCACCGCCAAACGTTGGGCGCCAAGGGGAACATGTGACACCTTCAGAGTCAGTTGCAAAGCTGCTTTGTGCGATCGAAGAAAATGCACAGGCTGACGGAGCCTCGTTGCTTAAGATTCTCCTGAATGCCGGAGATACTCCGGAACAGGCTATGTTTACGGTGCATCTATCCCCTATTGCCTTCGGTCGCTATTTGCTGGCCGGCCTAGGCATCAGATTTTCAGATACGTTTCTACTCCTCGCTGCTGATGGCAGCATTGCGTCCACAGGGTCTCTTTCGGCACAGCCATCATTTATCGAAGCTACTAAAGCAGTAGAATCCTGGCCTAGTAAAACTATCTTTCAGGCCTTGGCCCTTCGATCGGCTGAGGTTGGCGTGGTAAACAGGGCATTACAAGCGGGCTCAAAGCCCGCTAACCTGGCGTTGGCCCCGGTAACCATCTTTCTTTCATCTCCTTTGCCAGGAGCAGTTGAGAAATCTCAAGCTCACCTTGAGGAAATACTTAAAACGCAACGTCAAGCTTACCTTGAGGAAGTACGTCAAATGCAACGTCAGAAGGCAGCGAAGCCAAAGTGGAAGTTCTGGTGAATATGGCGCCCAACCACCGGTTCCAGCCGACGTCCACGCCTCCGCTGTCGCTCCGGTATGGCCACGGCTGAACCGGGGCGACGTTGGAAGGACACGCGGATGTTTCAGACAGCCGAGACCTCCATCGAGAACCACAAGCGCTTCGTGCGCCGGGTCGTCCAGCAGTACAGCTCCCTATAGGTGCATATAGGTTGGTGCATATAAGACCCGACCGAGGGGCCCGACCGAGGGGCCAGCCCCTTCGTGGCGACCGCCCGAGGGGCCAGCCTCTTCGTGTTGGCCTGAAATGGAATGGCGGCAGCTCGCACTCCAGACTAGAGAGAACACCCGGCCGGAGGAAACACCATGGCTTACGTAGTGACTCAGCCCTGTTTTGGTTCCAAGTACGGCGACTGTGTGGACGTATGTCCTGTGGACTGCATCTACAAGAGTGAGGAGATCTTCTACATTAACCCGGAGGAATGCATCGACTGCGCCCTTTGCGTGGATGCGTGTCCAGTCGAGGCCATCTATCACGAAGTAGAGGTCCCCGTTGTGTGGCAGGGCTATATCGCGTTGAACGCCGAGCTGGCGAGGGGCTAGCCATGACTCCGAATCTGGCCCTGTTGACGCCCGAGCATTTCTGCCAAGAGCCTGAATGGGAAGGCACCACCAACCTTTTCCACGTGATCCTTCATGATGAGAGCGTTTCCGAAGAAGCCGCTACCGGCTTGTTCCTCCGGAAGCAGTTTGATTTCGGTCTGTCACTCTTGCCTCCGTTTTTTCCACCCAGATGGACTGGCAAGGCAGAGAGAGGCCCTCTGGTGTCGGTGCAAGCCGACAAGGCAACCATCCAGCCCTGCAGGTTTCCTTCTGGCGGCTCCCAAAGGACCACCTTGAACAGTCTTACCAGGGTCCAGGAGGGGGTGGATGCAGCCTCGTTCATCTTGCGTGTGGACAAGAATGCCGCCGGGCCCGTCTCGATGGTGGTGCGCATTCTGTGGCACGGGTTGATCCTCGCTGAGGTGAACGCCACGGTTCAGACCTCGCACCACGGCGGGAGGGAGTCAGCCCGGCACTGGGGAGCGACGTTCGCAAAGATCTTCGCGTCATATTCCCGCAGAGACATCGAAGTCGTCAAGCTCTTCAATGCCGTCACCTCCGCCCTGGCGATTGCCGACTTGAGATGGGACCTCAAATTCCTGCGTCCCGGAGACGATTGGGAGGAAGGCATCGGCCGCGAGATCCTGGAAGCCGACAGTTTTCAGCTTTTCTGGTCCCCGGCTGCCAGCGAATCCTCGAACGTCAAGAAGGAGTGGATGTTTGCTCTGCAAAGCCGTGAGAAGGGGTTCATCAAACCGATCTACTGGCGCGAGCCGGTGCCGTCGCCTCCTCCGGAACTCGGCCACATCCATTTCGGCCGAGTGGAGCTCTCCTCCTGGAGTGCCATGGCTGCAAGCTCCGGTTCCTAGAGGCAGCGGTATCCTGAATTGAAGGGAGATCTCCGCTTGACCCGGGCCAACGACAAGACAGTCGATGTCAAGGGCTTCCACGGAGTCGGGAGATCTCTCAGGACGTGGCACGAGCAAGGATCCTCGTGATGTAACGGCCGGCGGTGGTGGAACGCCTGTTCCGGTGAACGACAGGAGGTGAGCCATGCCCCCACCGAGCCGAGATGCAGGAATCCTCACGGTCGCTGCCATTCGCGAGGCGCAAGGCAGGATCTTGTTCAACGAGCGGGAGCAGATCTTCGCGTTGCCGGAGACCCAGGCGCGCGACGAGATCTACCGGCGTCTGTCCGAGGCTCTGGAGAAAAAGCTGCCGGTCAAGGCGCTCCTCAATCCGAGGAGGGGGATCATCCAGAGGCTCGAGCCAGTATCGGATCGCGAGATCGACGAATTCCGGCGCGCACTTCCCCCGCTCGAGAAGGCGGAGAAGGCCATGCGCGTCGATGTCTCGACCATCGATCCGACGCGGTTCAACGTGGTCGACCACTTCCTCAAGGTTCCGGTCTTCAAGCTGTGCACCAAGATCGTTCCGAGCTACGCGAAGGCGAAGGAGATCTTCGACTTCTGCGCGCAGCAGTCGTGCCATCTGCCCGGCCCGCCGACCGTGACGCCCTGCATCCCGTTCCAGTACGTGTGGGACGGATGCTACGCCCGCGCGCACAAGATGCGGAAGATCATCACCGAGAACTACGGTTACTGTTGCGAGAAGGTGTTCAGCTTCGCGATCGACAACAACGACGAGCTTTCGGTGCGGGCGGACAAGTGGGGCGGCTGCTGCATCAACTGGTGGTACCACGTCGCGCCGCTGATCCGAGTGCAGGTCAAGATCCTCAGCGTCAAGTTCACGCTCGCGCTGGTGATCGATCCGAGCATGTTCGACAAGCCCGTGCTGCTGAGCTCCTGGCTGATGGCGCAGGAGAACGCGGCGTGCTCGGCCAACCCGCGCGTGTCGATGTACACGATCCAGCCCGGATCGGCGTACACGCCGGCCAACGGCCAGGGCACGGCGTTCAATACGGACCCGGCGTACACGCACACGAACCAGACGCTGATCAACTACCAGAACCTCACGACCTGCTAGGCTGGAGGCGTGGTGGGAGATCCTGTCTGGCGTGAGATGAGGGTCGCGAGCATCCGGGAGCGCCCGGGGGCCGATTCCGTGCGGGTGGCGTTCCTGGAATCGGCCCGCTTCTACGATCTGCCGAGATCGCATCCGGGCTTCGAGAAGATCCTGGCGCTGCTGCGGGAGGCGAAGGAGCGGGAGCGCACCCTGAAAGTCCGGCTCCCGTCGCTGGACAGTGGGCTCATCGAGGACGTCGAGGCTCTCTAGTCAGCTCGGTCAGGGCGGATCAGGCGCGCTTCAGGGCAGGCCCTGGCCACCCGCGCAGGGAGCCCGCTCCTCAGCATTCCGCCGAGCCCTCCAACGAGCCGCTGCGGCGTCCGACGAGTCGTCAGGCTCCGCAACGAGTGGGTCGCGGACTCCGGCGAGTCGTCAGGCTGTCTGACGAGTCGTTGCGCCGTCCGACGAGTCGTCAGGGCGCGGAAACGAGTCGTCAGGCCGCCCGACGAGTCGTCAGGCCGTCTGACGAGTCGTCAGGCCGTCTGGCGAGTCGTTGCGCCGTCTGGCGAGTCGTCGGGCCGCTCAGGCGCGCTTCAGGCGGTCGGCGAAGTGCTTGCGCAGCTTGGCGACCTTGGGCGCCGCCGTGTAGGCGATGTACGGCTGGCTGGGGTTCCTCGACGCGTAGTCCTGGTGGTAGGGCTCGGCCTCGTAGAACGCCTCCAGCGGGGTCACCTGCGTCACGATGGGCGCGCCGAACAGGCCGGCCTTGTCGAGCTGCCGGATATATGCCTCGGCCACCCGCGCCTGCTCCTCGTCCGTGGTGAAGACCGCGGAGCGGTACTGCGGGCCCCGGTCCGCGCCCTGGCGGTTGAGCTGGGTGGGGTCATGGGCGACCGAGAAGAAGACCTTGAGGAGCTGCCCGTAGCTCACCCGGGTAGGATCGAAGCGCACCTCGATGGCCTCCGCGTGGCCGGTCCTCCCCGAGCAGACGGTCTCGTAGTCGGCGGTCTCCGCCGTGCCGCCAGCATAGCCGGAGCGAACCGCGAGCACGCCGTCCATCTCTTTGAACACGGCCTCGACACACCAGAAGCAGCCTCCGGCCAGCACGGCGGTCTGCTCGCCCTGCTTCGCGGTGGCGTCGAGCTCCGGATCCGGAAACTGATGCGGCGGCACACGGGGAAGCTCACAACTCAGGTCCATCGTCTCTCCTCCGTCGGTCCAGAAAGCGGCCTTCGCAGGCCTCATCTTAGCTGAACCCCGTCCACCTGGTTCCTGTTCCCCGAATGGCCTATGCCCTCACCGCTGGAAAGCGTACGAGATCTTCACGAAGACCAGCCGGTCGGCCGGCTCGAGATCACCGAGGGGGTCCTGCAGCCGGTTGTCGGCGTAGCCCACGAAGAGCACGGTCTGCCAGTTGATCTGGTAGGCGAAGAGCGCCGAACCGGCGAAGGAGCCGCTCTCCTCACGCACCGGGAAGGTGTAGAGCCCCGGGTCGCTCTCCACGTCGAGGTACTCGCCGATCAGCCGCAGGAAGGCGCGGGCGGTGAAGTTGTAGGTCGCCTTGAGGCGCCCGATCTGGGCGGTGAAGAGGCGACCCTCCCGGCCTTCGCTGGCGTTGACGTCCAGCCACTGGCGCTCGGCGTTGAGCTCGAGCGCCAAGTGGTCGGTCGGCAGCAGCGTGCTGAAGAGCGCGACGCTGCCCCCCTGCCCGACCCGGACGTTGGCGAAGTCGATCGCGTCTCCCAGGGCGCCGCTGATCCCCACGCGGGAGAAGCGGCGGCCGGGGTCGTACTGGAGGTAATAGTTGACGTCGCTGCGCTCCAGGATGCGGTCGCCGACCCGCAGCCTCTCCTTGACCGCGAAGTCCAGGCCCGCCGCCAGGTTGCGCCCCCCCTGGACCTGAATGCCCGGGTTCGTCTGGCGACGGATCAGCTCGCCGTCCGGGCTCTCGACGTACTGCACGATGCCGTACGTGGAGACGCGCCGGAAGAAACCTTCCGGATAGAAGTTCCGGTAGAGCGAGTAGCGGCCGGAGCGGAAGCCCACCTGGGTGACGAACCCCTGGTCGGCCCGGAAGTCCTCGCCGAAGTCGCGCACGGTGGCCCGCCAGATCCAGTCGCGCCCGGTGTGGAGCCACTCCAGGTGGCCGGCGTGGGAGTCGAGCCGCCGGCCGTCCCACTCGGGGTAGAGCTCGGGGCGGTCGGGCGTCTCGGTACCGCTCAGCAGGAGCTGTCCCGTGATCTGGTCGGTCTCGGTCCGCTGCCAGAGGAAGTTGGGTCCGGCCACCCGGTTGTAGCCGCCGCCGTCGATCTCGCGGGCGGTGACCAGGAGCCCGAGGTAGGAGGCGCCGAAGTCCCGCCGCAGGCTGCCGACCAGCACGTGCGAGGAGAAGTCCTGCGGCGCGAGGTCGTTTCCGGTCGGTCCCGGGATGAGGACGCTGCCGCCCCCCTGGTCTTCGGTCAGCAGAAAGGTGAAGCTGGTCGCCCCCAGCTTGCCGCTGTTGCGCAGGCCCCACCGCGGATCGGTGATCGTGCGGGTGTAGACCGCCTGGATGGGAGTGTCGAACAGATCCACACTCTCCAGGAAGAACGGACGCTTCTCGGGGAAGAAGATCGCGAACTGGTTGTTGACCGCGATCTGGCCGACGTCGGACTCCACCTGCGAGAAGTCGGGGTTGATCGTCAGGTCGAGCGCGTTGCTCGCGCTGGGTGTCCACTTGACGTCGAGGCCGGCGTCGGCCTCGGGGTCCCCGTCCTCGAGCGGCGACCCCAGGCCGGCCTCCGGCTCGCTGAGGAGCTGGCCGGTGACGTAGGGGGCAGCCACCAGGTTGCCGCCGGCGGGCAACCCGGTCAGGCCGGTGAGCTCGCGCGCGTGGCAGATCCAGCAGTTGCCGCTGCGCGGGATCGGGCTGCTGTGGAAGGCGTAGCGCTGGTCGCGCGGGTAGTTGCGCCAGACCAGGATCCCCCAGCGGTTCTCGGGCAGCTTCGGGTAGCGCAGCGAGGAGAGGGGGATCCGCATCTCGGCCGTCCAGCCGTCACCGGTGAGCTGCGCCGCCGTGTCGTAGAAGAAGTCGGGGGAGAGGTCCTCGTTCTGCGTGCTGTCGTTCCAGAGCGCGTCGGTCTGGTTGCCCCGCGGGTTGACCCGCAGCTCGACCGCCGTGCGCCGGTCGTTGCGGGTGTCGAGGAACACCGCCACGTTGTCGGCGGTCCCGATGATCTTGTCGCGCTCGACGAAGGGTGCCCGGATCTTGTCCGGCTCGGGATCGAAGGCATGGATGCCGACGTAAAAGTGGCGGTCGTCGTAGGTCAGGTAGACCACCGTCTTCGCCCGAGGCTCGACGTTGTCCCCCGGATAGGTCTCGTAGAAGGCGTCGATCACGGCCGCCTGCTTCCAGGAGGGGTCGTCGAGATTGCCATCCAGGACGATCCTGCCGGCCGTCCGGGGGACGGCGAGCGGCGGGCCGACTTCGGCGGCGGTCAGCAGACAGGGCGCGAGCAGGACGAGGAGCAGTCCGAGGGTGGCGCGCATCCCAGTTATACGGATCGCGACGGGAAAGTTTCGGGTCTTCGCGGCGTCCCGATCCTATCCCACGACCCGCAATCCCGCCGGCACCACCTCCGCCGCCAGCGTCTCCCCCGCCGCCAGAGTCCGCATCAGCTCCCCGCCTCCATAGACCTCGAAGTCCCGGTCGGCCGTGATCTCGACCCGCCGCGTGCGGACGAAGCCCACGGCCGGATGACCGACGTGCTTGCCGCCGTAGACCTTTGGAAACACCGAGAGCAGGGTGAGCTTGGAGGTCTCCTGGACGATGACGAGGTCCAGCACGCCGTCGTCGAAGGACGCCATGGGGGCGATGCGCATCCCACCTCCGAAGCGGTCGATGTTGGCCAGGGTCACGAACATGACGCGGCCCTCGAAGGTCCCCTCGTCGTGGACGATTTTCAGGAAGGGAGGCCGGAAGCCGGCCAGGGTGCGGAAGACCGCATAGGGGTAGATCAGCGGGCCGCGCAGGCGCTTCACCCCGTTGGCGACGCGGGTCACCTCGGAGTCGAAGCCGATCCCGATGTAAGAGGCGGAAAACGTCTCTCCCATCCGGATCAGGTCCATGCGGCGGATCGGACCGGCCAGGGCGGCCTGCACCGCGGCCTCGGGCTCCCGGGGCGCTCCCAGCACGGCCGCGAGGTCGTTGCCGGAGCCCATCGGGATCACTCCCAGGGCGCAGGAGGTCCCGGCCAGCCCCTGGATGGCGTGGTGCATGGAGCCGTCCCCGCCCGCGACCAGCAGGCGCTCGACCCCGTCCTCCGCCGTCCGCCGCGCCTGCTCCGCCAGGTCTCCGGCCCCACGGCTCACCACGAATCCCGCCCCGGCCCGTCCGGCCAGCGTACGCAGGCGGTTGACGCGCTCCAGCGCGTCGGCGCCGCGGCGGGCGCCGGGATTGACGAGGAAACGGGCTCCTGCCGTCATGGCTCAGGTCTCCATCACCGCCAGCACGTCCGCGTCGATCCGTTCCTCCCTCCGTCCCGTCCACCAGGTCACGGCGAGCAGCATCGCGAAAGAGGCGGCGAGGGACACGGCGGTGGGGAGGGCTCCAGGCGGCAGCGGCGGCTTCGGCAGCGCGGGAAAAAGGGTCTGTTTTGCGAGAAATTCGAGGATCAGGTTGAGCCCCGCGCCGGTCGCGATGGAGGCGGTCGCCGCGGCGGCCGTCACCCGCTTCCAGTTGAGCCCCACGGCCAGGGCCGGCGCCAAGGCCGCTCCGAGGGTCCCGAAGGAGAAGGTCCCGAGCAGCGCGATCAGGTCGTCGTAGACGAAAGCCAAGCCGGCGGCGGCCAGGGTCACGGCCACGGTGGCGATCCGCCCCCAGAGCAGCTCGTCGTTGACCTTCCGGCCGAAGGCGCGGGGAAGGTCGCGGACGAGGACCGCGGAGCCGATGTTCATGAAGGAGTCCGCAGTCGACATGATCGCCGCCAGGATACCGGCGATCGCCAAGCCGGTCACGGCGTCCGGCGTGAAGTGGAGGAGGAACATCGGCGCCGCGTCGTCCGGCTGCTCCAGAGCGGGGAGCCTCCCCTGCGCCACCAGGGCGGGCACGGCGATGCCGACTCCGAACCAGATGAGCAGGCAGAGGATCTGCGCGCCGCCGAGGGTCAGCGGCAACCAGCGCAGCCGCCGCGGATCGCGCAGCATGAAGAACTTGTGAAGCATGTGAGGCTGGCCGAGCACGCCGATCCCGAAGACGAAGTAGAAGCCGATCGCGGTCAGCGCCGGAGTGGATCCGAACGGCTCCAGGAACGGCCGGCCGAAACGCTCCGAGCCGGCGATGCTCGCCGCGATCGTGCCCAGGCCGCCCCCCGCGTCCATGGCGTACCCGAAGACCAGGCAGGCGGCCAGGATCATCAGGGCGCCCTGGAACACGTCGGTGTAGACGCCCGCGACCATCCCGCCCGCGACGCTGTAGAAGAGGAGGACCGCCAGGCCCAGCCCGACCCCGACCGGCAGGCTCCAAGCTCCCAGGAGGTCACGCAGCCCTAGCACCGCTTCCAGCAGGCGGCCGAGGGCCAGGAGCTGGGTGCCGAGATAGCCCACGGTCCCGATGAGGATCGCCACCGCCGCCGTGCCCGAAGCCGTCCGGCTCCGGAAGCGGCAGAGGACCGCGTCCGGAATCGTGTAGACCTCCCGCACCTCGGCGAGAAGCCGCAGCCGCTTGGCGACCGACCAGCCCAGGAGGCCGGACGTGAAGCCGATCGACAGGTTGATGAAGAGCGAGGTGAGCCCGATACGGTAAGTCAGCCCCGGTCCGCCGAGGAAGACGAAGCCGCTGAACGCCGACGCCATGGTGACCAGGCCGGCCACCAGCACTCCCAGCCCCTGCCCCGCCACCCAGAAGTCGCGCGGGCTCCGCGTCCGGCGCAGCGCCCAGAGGCCGATCCCGAGATTGACGGCGAGATAGACGAGCGCGGAGGCGACGATCCACGGCCGGTCGAGGAGCGGCACGTCACTCCTCTCCCTGATCGTGCCGGCCCAACCTCCGGATGCGTTCCAGGTCCTCCTCGCTCAGATCGAACCGGGAGGCGTAGGCCCAGCAGACGATCGCGAACGGCGCCGGCACCATCACGAACAGCATCAGGGCCGTGCCCAGGGGGAGCGCCCCGGCATCCGGGCCGCCGTGCGGCAGCGCCAGCAGAACGATCCAGCTCCCGGCGAGGACGATCCAGAGGAGGACCAGAGGCCAGCGCAGCCCGCCGATCCGTCCCCCGCGGGCCGCCCCGAGGGCGATCAGAGCGACCGGGAACGTCGCCGCCGACAGCCCTCCCAGCCACCGCAGCGGCGCGGCGTCGAAGCAGGATGCGAGGAGCATCGCCAGGGCGCAGAGCGCCAGCAGGGCGAGAGCGGGGCGGTTTCCCAAACGGTCCTCCGGAGCAGGGACCGCGGCATTCTACCGGAGGTATGATCGCGGCCATGCCGAAGCCGCAGATCCAGATCCTCGTCTGCACCAACGAGCGCCCCGCCGGCTCGCCCAAGCCGAGCTGCGGCCCCCGCGGCTCCATGGAGGTCTACCACCGCTTCAAGGATCGGGTGAAAGAGCTGGGCATCCGAGACCGGGTCATGGTCGTCCGCACCGGCTGCCTCAAGCACTGCAGCCAGGGCATCACCGTCGCCGTCTGGCCCCACAACCTCTGGTATCGGAGCGTGACGGTGGATGATGTCGAGGAGATCCTGCAGCGGTCGGTTCTGGAGGACGGGCGGGAGGTGGAGCGGCTGCGGATGCCGGATATTCCGTGGGAGTGAGAGGCTACGGGATTCTCTGGTTCAAAGATCCCTTCGGGTCATGAACCTGGAGATAGCTGAGCTCACCCTTCCGCAGCCGATCGGGAAAGACCACCAGGTTGGCTCCCCTGCCAGTGTTCTTGGCGGAAGGGTAGCGGATTCCTCTCACCCTCCCCGTCTCATAAGCGACTTTGCCCAGAACTTGAGTCGGCGGTAGCGACCCTTCCCCTCGGAGATGGCGATCCTGGCCATTTCTCCAGTTGCCGGTCAGCTCGGACTCGCTGGTATCGAGCCGAATCCATAGCTCCGGATCTGCAAGGTCGAGAATGCTGTCGACGATCCCCTCCGCAGTCACCCAGACCCAGGGCGCATTGGTATCCCAGACCAGGTCTCCCTGAGTCGTCTGGAAGACAGCCTCCACCTCAAGAAAGGCCGTCAAGGGATCAGAAGCCAGGTGAACGCTGTCAAATCCCCCCTTGGGGACAAACCGTGCACCGTACTCGACCGATCCTCCTGCCCAGAGAGGCTGCGGGTTCTCCAATTGCAAGTACTCGAGCTTGACAGCCCGGCTCCAGGGCCCATGGACTGGGATCAGAGCCAGATCGAGGAGGATATTCCGAAGCTTGTTCTCCGGAAGCACTAAGAAGGGATTCCTTCCAGAGCGGCTTCCAGCATGTCCTCGATGACCTGCGCGCGGCCTTCCAGCAGGACCTGCATCGGCGTTTTGCGGCCGAGGTCCGGGTGGGGGCTGTTCCACCATGCAAGGACGCTCGCCCTGTCGCCCAGAACCTCCCCAAGAATCTCCAGGCTCCTCTTGATGGAGCGCAACGTCTCCTGGATAGCGGGAGCCGTCGGAGTCCTGTGGACCGTGCTGTAGTTCCTCCCCAGAGCTTCCGAGAGCTGCTTGAGCGGCAGCTTGAGGTAATCCGCTACTCTCGCGGCGTCCAGGCGACCCGTCTCGGGATCGTGCAGCTCCCGAAGGTCTACGGCAAGCGGCGCCGCCTTCGGTCGGGTTTGAAGCGCGACCGCCTGGTTCCAGGCTTCGCGAACAGGAGACTCGGCCTCTCTCCAGGGCAGCCTTGATGAGCCCTTGGCCCGATCCCACCCTCGTTCCAGATCGCTCTCGACGTCCACCCAGCGACGGCCTCCATGTTTCTGGGCAGCCTCCCAGCCATACCAGTAGGCGGGGCGATAGTCTTCGTGGCTGTAGACAACGCTAAGGGCCGGGCTTTCCGAGGTCCCTTGGCTCAACCGGCGATCGATGCGTTGCCAGGCATCCCGGGTGGCATGCTTGGCCTCGTGCCAGGAAAGTCTTGAGTTGCCCTTGGCCCGCTCCCAGTCGCGCTCCAGATCATTCTCGACTTGATCCCAGGTTTGGTCCGGATAGCGGCTTCGCGACTCCCAGCCGTATCGGTAGGCAGCCTGAAGATCCTCATAGCTTTGGGATTGAGCGGCATACGGACGGCTCGCGTAGTTCTCCCGCCAGTAGGCGTCTTCCTCGGTCGGATTGATCGACTCTGCTATCTCCTTGCCAGCAAAGCCTCCGGTCAGACCACCCACGGCTGCGCCAATCATCATGCCCACAGGGCCGCCCACCGCGCCACCGATCACCGCACCGACCGTGCCGCCGGTGGCAGCGCCCACACCGGTGCCGACCGGATGCGCCCCCGGTTCTCCGGTCAGGGGATCTCGATTGGCGTCATGGCCGTTCTCGCGCTCGGCGTCCAAAGTTCCCGTTCCGACTTTGGCACCCGCTGTCCGCTGTCCTTCGTTGCCCATAGAGGCTCCTTCTCGGATTTACGGATTCTACACCCGAAATCGAAAAAAAGTCCACTCGGGCTGGAGAAAGCTACCCCACCACCGGCAGCAGCCCCGCCGACACCAGATCCCGGTTCTGCGGGGTCAGGGCGTGGCGGTAGCGGCGGGCGAGCTCGGCGGTCTCGTCGCGGGTGACCAGGCGCTCGTAGAGGTTGGTGCGCTGGCGCGGGATGTAGCCGGCGGAGACGATCAGGTGCTCCATCTCGTCCTGGCTCATCCGGTAGGCGGTGCCCGCCGAGGAGACGACGTTCTCCTCGATCATGATCGAGCCCATGTCGTCCGCTCCGAAGGCGAGGGCAGCCTGGCCGATCTTCTTGCCCTGGGTGACCCAGCTCGTCTGGAAGTGGACGATGTTGTCGAAGAAGAGCCGCGACACCGCCAGGGTGCGCAGGTACTCCTCCGCGTAGGTCTCGGGCACGTCCGGCATGTCGGTGTGCTCGTGCTGGAACGTCCAGGAGATGAAGGCGGTGAAGCCGGCGGTCTCGTCCTGGAGGTCGCGGACCCTCTGGAAGTGCTCGACGCGCGCTTCGACCGCCTCGCCCATGCCGTACATCATGGTCGCCGAGGTGCGCAGGCCGTTGCGGTGCGCCTGCCGCATGATGTCGATCCACTCCTCGGCCGAGCACTTGGGATAGGCCAGGACGTCCTTGCGGATCGGGTCCGAGAGGATCTCGGCGCCGCCGCCCGGGATCGACATCAGGCCGGCCGCCTTGAGGCGGGCGATGACGTCGTAGAAGCTCATCCGCTCCTTCTTGGCGATGAACTTGACCTCCGGCGGCGAGAAGGCGTGGACGTGGACCGAGGGGTAGTTGGACCGCAGGTAGCGCAGCAGGTCCTCGTAGTAGGTGATCGGCAGGTCGGGGTGCACGCCACCCTGCATCAGGATGCCGGTGCCGTTGAGGGCGATCGTCTCCTCCACCTTCCGCCCGATCTCCTCGAACGGCAGCAGGTACCCTTCCGGGTCCCCCGGCTCACGGTAGAAGGCGCAGAACCGACACTTGTAGACGCAGATGTTGGTGTAATTGATGTTGCGGTCGATGTTGTACGTCGCGACCGTCGGGTCGTTGAAACGGTTCCGCACCTCGCTGGCGGTCATGCCCAGCTCGAGGAGGTCCCCCTCCAGCAGCAGCGTGTGGGCGTCGCCGGCGGAGATGCGCCGGCCGGCCACGGCGTCGTCGAGGATGGCGGAAACGGAGCGTCCGGAAGGCTGAAGGTCCATAGCGCCTTAACTTTACCTCATCTCCCGCTTCTCTGCTTCTCCCCCTCTCCCGCTCTACGGGGGAGGGGTCAGGGGAGGGGGATTACTCCCAGAACGCCAGAGGCCTCGGCTCCAGGATCAGCCCGTGGTTGTGGGCGCGGCGGTAGAACTCCTCCAGCCCCGCGATCTCCTCGCTACGCATGAAGAAGCTCAGGTTCTCGGTGAGGTAGGAGCGGATCTCCTCGGTGCCCAGACCCAGCTCGGCGGCGGCCTCGCGCGCCAGGGTGTCCAGCGACGAGAGCCCGTAGCGCAGGCTGCTCTTGAAGTAGAAGGCGAGCTCCGGCAGCTCCACCTCGGGCCGTACGGCCCAGACGGCGAAGACGAACGGCAGGCCCGTCAGCTCGTTCCACTCGCCCGCCAGATCGATCACCCGGTAGCGCTCGCGGTCGACCTTCAGGGCGGCGTCGCCGATCAGCAGCGCCGCGTCCGCCTCGGACAGCATCCGTTCGGGGTCCGGCCGTTCGTGGAAGTACTCGGGGTCGAGCCCCCAGCGCTCGCGCAGCAGGATGCGCAGCAGCGCCACGGACGTGCGGCTGTTCTGGTCGAGGGCGACCTTGCGGATCTGCTCGGGCTCGCAGCGGGAGACGAGCAGGACGCTCCTCACCTCGTGCCGGGCGCCGATGCAGAGGTCCGGCAGGATGCGCAGCCCCGGGATGCGCTGCACCTCGATCGAAGGGATCAGACCGACGTCGAGGGTCCCCTGCCCCAGCATCCGGGCCACCTGCGCCGGCGGGTGGTAGCTCGGCGCGAACAGGTCCGCGTGGTGTCCTTTGAGGAAGCCCCAGGCCAGCGGCTTGCTGTTCAGGTAGTTGACGATGCCGACGCGCAGCTTGGGCAAGGCCGCCCCTTACTTGGACATCGCGTTCAGGAAGTCCTGGTTGGTCTTGGCCTTGGAGAGCTTGTCCTGCAGCAGCTCCATGCTCTCCACGGTCGAGAGCGGGTTCAGCACCTTGCGCAGCACCCACACCCGGTGCAGCTCGGTCTCCGGCATCAGCAGCTCTTCCTTGCGGGTCCCCGACTTGTTGATGTCGATCGCCGGGAAGACGCGCTTGTCGACCAGCTTGCGGTCGAGGTGGATCTCGCAGTTGCCGGTGCCCTTGAACTCCTCGAAGATGACGTCGTCCATGCGGCTGCCGGTGTCGACCAGGGCCGTGGCGATGATGGTCAGCGAGCCCCCCTCCTCGATGTTGCGGGCGGCGCCGAAGAAGCGCTTCGGACGGTGCAGCGCGTTGGCGTCGATACCGCCGGAGAGGACCTTGCCCGAGGGCGGCTGGACCGTGTTGTAGGCGCGGGCCAGGCGGGTGATCGAGTCGAGCAGGATCACCACGTCCTTCTTGTGCTCGACCAGGCGCTTCGCCTTCTCGATGACCATCTCGGCGACCTGCACGTGGCGGGTGGCCGGCTCGTCGAAGGTCGAGGAGACGACCTCGCCCTGGACGGAGCGCTGCATGTCGGTGACCTCTTCGGGCCGCTCGTCGATGAGCAGCACGATGAGGATCGCCTCCGGATGGTTCTTCTCCACCGAGTGGGCGATCGACTGCAGCAGCATGGTCTTGCCGGTGCGCGGGGGCGCCACGATCAGGGCGCGCTGCCCCTTGCCCATCGGCGTCGTCAGGTCCATGACCCGCGACGACATGTCGCCGGCCACCTCGAGCTTGATGCGCTCCTGCGGATAGAGCGGCGTCAGATTGTCGAAGAAGATCTTGTTGCGCGCCACCTCGGGATGCTCGAAGTTGACGGCCTCGACCTTGATCAGGGCGAAGTAGCGCTCGCCCTCCTTCGGCTGCCGGACCTGGCCGGAGATGGTGTCGCCGGTGCGCAGGTCGAAGCGCCGGATCTGGCTCGGGCTGACGTAGATGTCATCCGGGCCGGGCAGGTAGTTGTACTCGGGAGCCCGCAGGAAGCCGAACCCGTCGGGGAGGCACTCGAGCACCCCCTCGGCGAAGATCAGCCCGCTCTTCTCGGTCTGCGCCTGCAGGATCTTGAAGATCAGCTCCTGCTTGCGCATGCCCGTGGCGCCCTCGACACCCAGATCCTTGCCGATCTGGGTGAGCTGGGAGATGCTCATTTCCTTGAGCGCCCGAATGTCGAGCGCCTCGACAGCGCTCCCTTTTTCCATGTTCTGGGCGGTTGACTTGGCCATGTTGTTCCTCGTCGGTTCAGTCATCTTGCACTCGCTTCCCGTCAGGGGGCGATCACGCCCCAGAGTTCCTTCATCCCCTCGCCCGAGTGCGCGGAAACAGGGATGAGAGGGATTTCGTCCGTCAGGCCCAGGGTCTTGCGGATCTCCCGCACGACGCCTGTCCACTTGCCGCGGGGGACTCGGTCGATCTTGGTCGCAGCGACCACGATCGAGGCGCCGAGGCCGGTCAGGTATTCATACGCCTGGACGTCCAGCGGGGTCGCCCCCACCTTGCCGTCCACCAGCAGCACCACCCGGGTGCGCGGCAGCGCCACGCGGAAGTACGTCTCCACGAGCGCCGCCCACTCCCTCCTCTCCTCCCGACCGGCCTTGGCGTAGCCGTAACCCGGCAGATCCACGAAGTAGAAGCGCCGGTTGATCAAAAAGTAGTTGACGGCCCGGGTCCGCCCGGGCGTGGAGCTGGTCTTCGCCAGCCCCTTGCGCCCCAACAACCGGTTCATCAGGCTCGACTTGCCGACGTTGGAGCGCCCCACGAATGCGACCTCGGGGCGACCGTCCCGCACAAAGTCTCCGCTCGAATGAGCGGAGAGGATGAACTCCGCGGTCTCGATCTTCAAGCGACCCTGAATCGCGACGGACTTTTCAATGGATTCCGGAGCCGCGGAGCCCGCGCCGGCGGCGCAGAGCGCCGCGGCTCCTGGTCGAGATCATCCGAGGTCAATGAGCCAGGGAATCCGGCCCCACCGGAGGCTCGGGAGGAGGCGTCTCCTTGAACTTGCCCTCTCTGGACAGTGGCGTGAGCGAGCCGTCGAGGGCCAGGCGCAGAACCTCGTCCATCGAATCCACCAGGTGGACCTCCATGGCTTCGCGAACCTCCGCCGGGATCTCCTCCAGATCCTTCTCGTTCTCCCTGGGGAGGATCACCTCCGTAATACCGCCGCGGAACGCTGCCAACACCTTATCCTTGATTCCGCCCACCGGCAAGACCTTGCCTCGCAGCGTGATCTCGCCCGTCATGGCCACGTCCTTGCGCACCGGGATCTTGGTGAGCGCCGAGACCAGGGTGGTGGCCATGGTGATGCCGGCCGAGGGACCGTCTTTGGGGATCGCCCCCTCGGGCACGTGCAGGTGGACGTCCAGGCTGTCGTTGAAGTCGGGCTCGATGCCGAACAGCTCCGAGCGGCTGCGCAGGTAGGACACCGCGGCGCGGGCCGACTCCTGCATCACCTCGCCCAGCTTGCCGGTCAGCGTCAGCTTCCCCTTGCCCGGCATCAGGCCGACCTCGGTCTCCAGCAGCTCGCCGCCCACCTCGGTCCAGGCGAGGCCGGTCGCGACCCCCACCTCGGACTCCTGGTTCTTGCGGCGGGCGCGGAACTTCGGCTTGCCCAGGAACTCGGAGATCATCTCCGGCTGCACCACCACCTCCACCCGGTCGCCCTCCTTGACCACGCGGCGGGCGATCTTGCGGCAGATGGAGGCGATCTCGCGCTCCAGGCTGCGCACGCCGGCCTCGCGGGTGTAGCTCTCGATGACCACCCGGATCGCCTCCGCCTCGAACTTGATCTTGTCCGGGGAGAGGCCGTGGTCCTTGAGCTGCCGCGGCACCAGGAACTGCTGGGCGATCGCCTGCTTCTCGTTCAGCGTGTAGCCGGAGAGCTGGATGATCTCCATGCGATCGCGCAGCGGCGGCGGGATCGAGTGGGTGACGTTCGCCGTGGCGATGAACATGACCTTCGAGAGGTCGTAGTCCACGTCGAGGTAGTGGTCCAGGAACGAGTCGTTCTGCTCCGGGTCCAGCACCTCCAGCAGGGCCGCGGACGGATCCCCCCGGAAGTCCATGGACATCTTGTCGACCTCGTCGAGCAGGAAGACGGGGTTGATCGTCCCGGCCTTCCGCATCATCTGGATGATCTGGCCCGGGAAGGCGCCGATGTAGGTCCGGCGGTGACCCCGGATCTCGGCCTCGTCGCGCACGCCGCCCAGCGACAGGCGGACGAACTTGCGCCCCGTGGCGCGCGCGATCGACTTGGCGAGCGACGACTTGCCGACGCCCGGCGGGCCGACGAAGCAGACGATCGAGCTCTTGGTCTGGCCGACGAGCTGGCGCACGGCCAGGAACTCGAGGATGCGGTCCTTGATCTTCTCCAGGCCGTAGTGGTCCTCGTTGAGCACCACTTCGGCGTGGTCGAGGTCCTTGCGCTCCTTGCTCTTCTTGCGCCAGGGGACCGCCACCAGCCAGTCGATGTAGTTGCGCGACACCGTAGCCTCGGCCGAGACCGGCGGCATGGCCTCCAGGCGCTTCAGCTCCTGCTCGGCCTTCTCCTTGACCTCCTTGGGGAGGCCGGCCTTCTCGACCTTCTCGCGCAGCTCCAGCATCTCGTCGCCGCGGTCGTCCTTGCGCCCCAACTCCTGATGGATGGCCTTGATCTTCTCGTTGAGGTAGTACTCCTTCTGGGCCTTCTCCATCTGCTTCTTGACCTTGACGTTGATCCGCTTGTCGATGTTGATCTTCTCGATCTCGACGTCGAGCAGGTCGTGAAGCCGCTGCAGGCGCTCGTAGGGGTTGATCAGCTCGAGCAGGGACTGCTTCTCCTGGGTCGCCACCATCAGGTGGGCCGAGAGGATGTCGGCCACGCGGTCGGGGTCGTCCAGCTTGAGGGTGGACATCAGCCCCTCGAACGCGAGGTGGTGCGACATCTTGGCGTACTGCTCGAAGGCGGTGAGCACCTTGCCCATGTAGACCCGGAGCTCCTCGCTCATCGGGTAGTGGACCTCGAAGGTCTCTACCTCGACCTGGAGCGCGCCGTCGCTCTCGCTGACCTCCAGGATCTTGCCCCGCTGCACCCCCTCGACCATCACGCGCACGTTGCCGTTGGGGAGCTTCAGGTTCTGGATCACGGTGGCGACGACGCCGAGCTCGCAGATGTCGTCGCGCATCGGATCGTCGATGCGCGGGTCCTTCTGCGAGGCGAGGAAGATCCGCTTGCTGGCGGTCGACAGCGCCTGCTCGAGCGCCCGCACCGAGCTCTCGCGCCCCACGATGAAGGGGGCCATCATGTGGGGGAACACCACCATGTCCCGCAACGGGACGAGGGGCAGGGATTCACGCTTCTTGTTGACGAATGGTAAAGCCATGGTCTTTCGCTTGCCTCTGACTCAAATCTTGGGCCGATCAGCCGGCCTTCTTGTACAGCATGATCGGCTGCACTCGGCTTGCCACGACCTCCTCGTTGATCAGGCACTGCTTGATGTCGCGCTGCGAGGGGACGTTGTACATCAGGTCGAGCATCAGCTCCTCGAGGATGATCCGCAGGCCACGCGCTCCGACGTTGCGCTTCAGCGCCTCGCCGGCGATCGCCTTCAGGGAGTCGTCGGTGAACTTCAGCTCGACGCCCTCGAATTCGAGAATCGTCTGATACTGCCGGATCAGGCTGTTCTTGGGCTCGTGGAGGATGCGCACCAGCGCCTCTTCGTCGAGCTCCTCCAGCGTCGCGACCACCGGCAGGCGGCCGACGAACTCGGGGATCAGGCCGTACTTGATCAGGTCTTCGGGCAGCACGTTCTCCAGGAACTCCTTGGTCTTCTTCTCGCGCTTGCCCTTGATCTCGGCGCCGAAGCCGAGCGACTTCTGGTTCATGCGGCGCTCGATGACCTCTTCCAGGCCCACGAAGGCGCCGCCGCAGATGAACAGGATGTTGGTCGTGTCGATCTGCAGGAACTCCTGGTGCGGGTGCTTGCGCCCGCCCTGGGGCGGCACGTTGCACTGGGTCCCCTCGAGGATCTTCAGCAGCGCCTGCTGCACGCCCTCGCCTGACACGTCGCGGGTGATCGACGGATTGTCACTCTTGCGACAAATTTTGTCGACCTCGTCGATGTAGACGATGCCGCGTTGCGTCTTCTCCTTGTCGTTCCCCGAAGCCTGGTAGAGCTTGAGGATGATGTTCTCGACGTCCTCGCCGACGTAGCCGGCTTCGGTGAGCGTCGTGGCGTCCGCGATGGTGAACGGGACGGAGAGCAGCCGCGCCAGGGTCTGGGCGAGCAGGGTCTTGCCGGTCCCGGTGGGTCCGATGAGCAGGATGTTGCTCTTCTGCAGCTCGACGTCGCCGTGCGACTTCTCGGCGAAGTCGATGCGCTTGTAGTGGTTGTAGACGGCCACGGCGAGCTTCTTCTTGGCCTGCTCCTGGCCGATGACGTACTCGTCGAGCAGGGCCTTGATCTCTCGCGGCTTGGGCAGGCTGGTGTCCTGCTGCTGCTCCAGCATGCGGTCCTCGGCGATGATGTCGAGGCAGATGTCCACGCACTCGTCGCAGATGAAGACCGTCGGGCCCGCGATGAGCTTCTTGACCTCGCGCTGGCTCTTGTTACAGAACGAGCACCTCAGGACTTCGTCGCCGCTGTCTTTCTTCGGCATTTCTCCTCCGTGGTGGCGGCCGTTGCACCGGGTACCTTCGTCGATGCTAGGGGCGTCCTGGAATCCCTGTCAACTCCGCCATCTAGAACAGGGTGCGTGCGGAGGGCTATTTCCTTTCCTCCCGCCGCACCGCCGTGAGTCACCGGGAGACCACCTCGGGCCGCCGCCGCATCATCACTCGGTCCGCCAATCCGTACTCGACCGATTCTTTCGCTCCGAGAATCCTATCGCGTTCCGTGTCGCGATGGATCTCCTCTTTCGTTTTTCCCGTGTGGAACGCCAGGATCTCGTCCAGGCGGTCGCGCATCATCAGCATGTCGCGGGCGTGGATCTCGACGTCGCTCTGCTGCCCTCCCAGGCCCTGGAGCCACGGCTGGTGGATCAGGATCCGGCTGTTGGGGAGCAGCGTCCGCTTGCCTTTGGTCCCCGAGGCCATGAGGACCGCGGCCATCGAAGCGGCCTGCCCGACGCAGTAGGTGGCGACGTCGGGCTTGATGTACTGCATGGTGTCGTAGATCGCCAGGCCGGCGCTGATGGAGCCGCCCGGCGAGTTGATGTAGATCGAGATGTCCTTTTCAGGGTTCTCCGCCTCCAGAAACAGCATCTGGGCGATGATCAGGCTGGCCACGTCGTCGTCGATGGCCCGGCCGAGGAAGATGATGTTGTCCTTGAGCAGGCGCGAGAAGATGTCGTACGCGCGCTCGCCCCGGTTCGTCTGCTCTACAACCATCGGAATCAGCATGTCTGCAGCTCTCCCTGAAGCTTCAGGCGCCCGCTTCGGCCGCGGCGTTACCCGCCTCTTCGCCGAGCAGGTGCCGGATCGTCTTTTCGCGCCGCAACTGGGCCCGGAAGCTGGCCAGGCGCCCGTCCTCGTCGAGGGCGCGGCGGAGCTGCGGCGTCGAGGTGTTCTGGGCGCGGGCGACCACCGCCAGGGTGCGCTCGAACTCCTCTTCGCTCACTTCGATCGACTCGGACTCGGACACGGCGTCCAGCAGCAGCCGCGCATGCACCCGTTGCTCGGCCAGGGGGATCATGTCCTCGGCCATCCGGTTCCAGTCGATGTGGGCCTGCTCGAGGTTGACGCCCCGCCGCGCCAGCGACTCGGCGTATTCCTGGACCAGGCTCTCTACCTCTTTACGGACCACCCCCTGGGGAAGGTCCAGGGGGTGCCGCTCGCGCAACTGGTCGAGAAGGGCGCGCTGGCGCTCCTCGTGGCGCTGCTCGGTCTTGTTGTGCCGCAGCCGCGTGGAGATGGCCTCGCGGAGCTGCTCCAGAGCGGTGAAGTCCTGGCTCACCCGGGCGGCGAATTCGTCGTCGAGCGGCGGCAGGTCGCGCTCCTTGACCGCGGTCACCCGGACGCGGAACCTCTGCTCGTGCACGAGCGGCTGTCCCCCTTCCGCCTCCGGCGGGTGCTCGTGCCGGCGGCTGAAGGTCGTCTCCTGCCCGGCGGACAGTCCGGACAGGGCGAGGGTCAGCTCCTCCCACACCTGCGGATCGCCGACCTCGATGGTGACGGCGTCGCTCTTCGCCTCGTGCGCCTCTTCGCCCTCTTCACCATGCGCGCCGGTGAGCTGGGTGATCTCCGCGCTGACCAGGTCGCCGCGCGCGGCCGGGCGCTCGACGGGGACCCAGTCGGCCAGACGGCGCCGCAGGTCCTCGATCGCGTCGTCGATCTCCGCCGTGCCGGGGTCGGTCGAAGGGTTCGGCAGGTCGAAGTCGCGGATGTTGCGCAGCTCGATCTGCGGCCGGGTCTCGACCGTGGCGACGAAGGTCAGCGGCTCGCCGGGCTGCATGTCGCGGACCTCCTCCACTTCAGGAGGCAGGAGAGGATCGATCGAGCTCTCCGCCTGCGCCTGTTTCCAGTAGCGCGGCAGGAGCCGGTCGACGACCTCGCGCTCGATGTCCTTGGCGAAGCGCTGGCGGACCACCTTGGAAGGCACCTTGCCCTGGCGGAAGCCGGGGATGCGCACGCGGCGTCCGAACTCCTGGATCACGCGCTGCGTCTCGGCCTCCACTGCCGGGGCAGGCACCTCGACGGTGAGCTGCTTGCGGCACGGCCCCACATCCTGCAGAGAAACGACGACACTCATCCGTGGATCATCCTCTCTTGGTGCGAAAGGGGGGACTCGAACCCCCAACCCGATCTCTCGGGACTAGATCCTAAGTCTAGCGCGTATACCAGTTCCGCCACTTTCGCGGTGCTCTCCTTGCTCGGGAGGGGAGTGATGGTATGTCTGAAAGGGGAGATGGTGAGCCGCGAAGGAATCGAACCTTCAACCCGCAGATTAAGAGTCTGCTGCTCTGCCAGTTGAGCTAGCGGCCCTTTTCGACGACGGATAATACTCAAGAGGGGACCAGATGACAACGCCCCCCTCCAGATCGGCTCGAGGTGAACTGTCATCCTTCCTCCCGCCTCAACATGGGAAGCCCTCTCCACATTCCCGCCAGAGCGGGCTCTCCCTGCCCCCTGTATAGACGACTCCCCGGCTCCCGTCACAGGCCTATCCACCTTGCACGAAATGGACCACTTCGAGGCGGTCGCCCGGCGCGAGCGCCGTGCCCGCGTAGTCGCTCCGGCGGACGATCTCGCCGTTGCGCTCCACCGCGACGGTGCGCGGGTCCCGCCCCAGCCCCGAGATCAGATCGAGCACGGTCGCGCCCGCGGCCAGCGGGTGCGGCTCGCCGTTCAGCACGATCTCGAAGGTCACGTCCGTGTGCATCCTCTATCGTTACCACAATCGGGGCGGGGATGCACCCACCGGCCGGGCAGGTTATAGAAGGTGCTTGAGCTCGGCCCGGCCGATCGAGCCGACCGCGGTGATGATCAGGGCGGCGGTGCCGCGGCCGGGATGGGGGATGTCGAAGGCCAGCGACAGGATGCCGTCGTCGTCCGTCCGGCCGTTGGCCAGGACGCGCGGCTCGGAGACGGTGGAGATCATCCGCACCGAGACCTGGGCGCCGACGACCGGCGCGCCGCTCTTGCTGGAGGTGGCCCGCAAGGTGAGCGCCGCCCGCCGGCCCAGCGCCATGTCCCGCTCCTCCTCGACCAGGAGCACGAGCTGCTCCTGGTCGGCCTCGTTGGTGAGGTACTCCAGGATGACCTGGTCGAGGGAGCGCTCCCGGGCCGGCGCCGCCGGGCGGGGCGGGGCGCTCGGGGGCGCGATCGGCGGCGCAGCGCTCGGCGGCGGAGGCGGCGCGGGCGCGGGTGGGGGACGGACGCCTGTGTCCACCCGGAGAGGCGGGGCCGGAGAGGGCGCCGCCGGAGCCGGCCGCGCCTCGGCCTTGGAGTGCTGCCCGGTCTGCTTGCTGGTGATCAGCTCCGCCAGCTTGGCGTCGAGCTTGCCGTGGCGGATCGCCGCGATCATCGTCCGATGCTGGTGGTCCATGAGGGTCAGGATCTCCTTCTCCTTGCCCTCGGCCAGCAGGTCCGCGTAGCTCGCCCGCTTGCTGGCCAGCACCTGGCCGCCCACGTAGACCAGGCTCTCGATGAACGGATTCGAGACCCCCTTGTCCTCCGTCTGGACGTGGAAGACCACCTCGTTGTGGCGGACGTCGGTGTTGTACCCGGTGATCATGCGCTGGGCGCAGCTTATCCTGCGATCGATGGATCGGCGCGAAGATTCTAAGAACAGCGCCAGGGGGAATCAAGCGCGGGTCGAATCGCGTATACAATAAGGAAGGCCCACCGAGCCTGCCCGACCCTCCCCGGCCCCTCTATGGGAACACATCCGGCGGGAGAGCAGGCCGACAGGGTGGTCCGGGAAACCGGGCCGCCTCCCGTGTTTGGAAAGGCGGGCCGAGACCTCCTCCGGGTGGCTCGGCGTGTCCTTTCAGGGCTGTTATCGAGGATACGATGAGCCACCTGGTCACGATCGGCAGATCCACCGCACCGCCCCTCTCTCCCCTTCCGGCCCTCCCGTCTACGGCGGAGCCGGACGGCGGAACGCGTCTCGTCGACGCCTTCGGGCGGCGGCTCACCTATCTGCGGGTCTCGGTGACCGACCGCTGCAACCTGCGCTGCACCTACTGCCTCCCCGCCGACGCCGACTTCCCGTTCGGCGAACGGGACTTCCTCGCCCCGTCCGAGATCGAGCGGATCGTCGGCGCCCTGGCCCGCCTCGGCATCCGGCGGGTGCGGCTGACCGGCGGCGAGCCGCTGGTGCGCCGGGACATCCTGGAGATCGCGCAACGGATCAAGGCGCTGCCCGGCATCGAGAACCTCGCTCTCTCCACCAACGGCACGGAGCTGGAGCGCATGGCTCCCGCTCTCAAGGCAGCCGGGATCGACCGGGTCAACGTCAGCCTCGACAGCCTGGACCCGGAGACGTTCCGCGCCATCACCCGGACGGGGAGCCTGGAGCAGGTCTGGCGCGGCGTCGAGGCGGCGCTGGATGCCGGGCTCCACCCCGTCAAGCTGAACGCCGTTCTCCTCGCCCAGACGAACCTGGAGGACGCCGACCGCCTGGCCGCCCTGACCCTCGACCGCCCGCTCGCCGTGCGCTTCATCGAGATGATGCCCACGGCGTCCAACCGCCACCTGCAGCCGTCCGAGTACGTCTCCTGCGACGCGGTCCGCGCCCGCCTGGAGGCGCGGTTCGGGGCTCTGGAGCCCTTGGACGCCGAGGAGGCCGGCCCGCGCACCGGCCCGGCCAAGGCCTTCCGCTTCCCGGGCGCCACCGGCACCATCGGCTTCATCACCCCCCTCTCGCACACCTTCTGCGCCGAGTGCAACCGGCTGCGACTCACCGCCCGCGGCGAGCTGCGCCTCTGCCTGTTCGCCGACCGCTCCTACCCCCTCCGCCCCCTGCTCGCCGGCGAGGACGCCGCTCTGGAGGACGAGATCCTGCGCGTCCTGCGGGAGAAGCCGGCCGAGCACATGCTCACCCAGGGCAACTACGGCAACCTCGTCAGCTTCATGCAAACGGGGGGCTGACCCGAAATCAAGGCTCGCTTTTAAAGAGACTTCACACCCTTCCTTATAGGCGAATGTGTGATTCGCCGTATTTCCCGTAGTTATTACGAGGAACAGGAGGAGTTGTATGAGGAAGTGGAGGAGTTTCACCAAGAAGCGCCGCGCGTGGAGCCTCGCCGCGATCGCTCTGATCCTGGCTACCAGCGGGTGGACGGCCCAGTGGATCGGGGAGGAGGCGGCGTCGATCCCTCCAACCGGAGAGACCGCGCCGGCCGAGAAGCTGGCGGCGCCGATGCCGCCGCCGGAGGAGGCCTTCGTCCGGCAGAGGAGCAACACCGACGGCCTCGGCAACGTGTTCGTGACCGTCAAGCTCTCGCCTGAGGCCGTGGCCGCCAAGCGGACTGACGGCACGGCGGACTTCATCACCATCGGCAAGCCGGATGCGCAGGTGATCCTGCGGGACGACGGACGCGGCGGCGATGCGGTCGCGGGCGACGGCACCTTCACCGGCATCGGCTCGGTCGACGAGAACGATCTGGCGGCCAAGAGCACCGAGGACTCCAACGAGCTCGCCAGCCGTTCCGACAAGCAGGTTCCCGTCTTCGAGGGACGCACCGCGGTCGGCACCGAGATCCCGCAGGCGTTCGACTACGCGAGCTTCCAGGCGGGCAAAGAGGTATCCATCGATCCGGCCGTGGTGTTCATCGAGCCGGAGACCTCGTCGTCGGGCACGACCAGCACGACCGGCGGAACCGGCGGCGTGTCCGCGGCGAGCTCTTTCGGCAAGGAGACCGCCGCGATCTCGTCCCTCCTCCCCGTCGTGCCCGGGACCAACCCGTTCCAGGAGCGGGTGCTGATCATCCGCAACGTCGGAGTGGTCACGGACCCCGCCCGCACGGTCAACCCGTGCAACGGCGCCGGCACCTCCGGCGGCGTCTGGACCTTCAAACACCTGATGACCGCCATGGCCAACCAGGCGGCGAGCGGCATCGACCCGTCCTTCTTCACCGAGCAGTGGCTCAACCACTGGCTTGTCAACCAGACGATCAACGCCGACACCGTGAACGCCCGCGTCCAGATGCAGTCGGTGATCAACCAGTGGCGGACCGATTCGGGCGGCGGCGCTCTCGACCTCCACAAGGCTCCCTTCCGCCTCCTCGCCATCCTGCCGCGCCTCGACCTGCGGACGACCTCGGGCGGCGGCGGAGCCTACTCGGTCAACACCAGCGGCAACTTCCTGGACGCCGGCGAGGCCCGGTTCATCTTCGGCCTGGTCCTGAAGCCTGGCTGGAACGCCGCCGGTTTCATCGGCCCGGTGCAGATCCCGGGGCAGGCGGCCGGCTGCCGGGCACTGCCGATGACCGTGATCTTCGAGTTCCGCGTGCCCAAGTGCCACTGCGAGGACGTCCGCGCCTGGGCGCGCCAGTGGGTCGAGCTGAACAGCTTCGTGCCCGGCACCGCGGCCTACAACAGCCGTCTCGAGCGGCTCACCCAGCAGTTCACGCGCGCCAACGCCAATCCGATCCGACCGAACGGCAGCGCCCTCGGCCAGCTCCGCACCAACGAGGTGGCCATCGCCGCCCCCTGGGAGCTGCGCGAGTTCCAGCTCCCGCAGAACCCGTTCACGCTGCTCGCCGAGACAACCGTCGCGGACACTCCCGAGGACCTCTACGACAACAACAACAACGGCACCGGGCTGCTGCGGGAGTGGGTCGTCAACAAGGTCAAGCCGAACCTGAGCGGACCTGACTTCGAGGACCCGATCCCGCCGGTGCCGCTCATCCTCAGCGGTCCGCTGGTCCCCGCCGGAGCGCGGTTCATGGCCGGCAACTCGATCGTGCCCGACGCGCCCGGCGTGATCGTCCACCACTGGAAGGAGCCGACCCTCAACGTCTTTGGTGACCTGCAAGAGAACTGGGCCCGCCACCGCGTCTCCCGGGCCGCCTGCAACGGCTGCCACCGGCGCGAGGTCTTCACTCACTTCGTGCACGTCGACCCGAGCAACACCATCCCGGGCTCCAATCCGGCCCTGCCGGCGGAGATCTCGGTCTTCCTGTCCGGCATCAACCAGTTGGGCGATCCGGCGACCTCGCCGAACGTGCCCGACCCGACGCAGGGCAATCCCAAGCGGAACTTCGACGACCTCGCCCGCCGCGAGATCGACATCAAGCGCCTGGCGAGGCTGAAGTGCTTCCGCTTCCACCCGATCCACGTGGCCCACGTCCAGGACACCCTCAGGTCGACCGGCCGGCTCCCGGACAACCTGTTCCAGGGGCTGACGCTTCTCCACGACCACGACCGCGTCTCGGTCGCCGTCGAAGACATGAAGAGGGATCTCGTCCGCGAAGTCCACTGACCCACACCCCGGGCGGAGGCCGTCGACGCCTCCGCCCGCTCTCCCTCGTTCCCCGTCCTTCTCGTCCTTCGCTTTAAATAGAGATCCATAAATTCTTGGCTCGCTTTTTGCTGAAGAGCGAGGCATGAATCCTGGAGTCAACCCCGCCTGCTGTAGAAACAACGCGGGAGAAGGAGGACATACATGAAGCGGAGGAGTTTCAGTCGTAAGCGTGGCGCCGCCTACCTGGCAGTTCTTGCACTCGTCCTGGCGACCACCGGTTGGACCTCGACACAACTGCTCACCAGTGAGCCCTCGACCAGCCCGGCCTCGGAATCGGCCGCGGGAGACCTTGCGGCTCCGGTACCGCCGCCCGAGGAGGTTCTGATCCAGCAGAGAGACAACATCGACGGGCTGGGCGACGCCTGGGTGTTCATCCGCCTCTCCCAGGAGCAGATCGAGCAGAAGAAGGCGGACGGTACCGCCGACTTTCTCACCCTTGGCACTGAAAAGAGTCTGGGGATCCTGCGCGACGACGGTCAGGGGGGCGATGGCAAGGCGGGCGACGGCGTGTACACCGGGATCGCCAGCGTTGATCCCCCGGACCTCCAACGCCGCGCCAACGAGGATCAGCAGAAGCTGAGCAGCCGCTCCGGCGAGATGGTCCCGCTCTTTGAAGGACGAACCGCGGTCGGGATCTGGAGGCCGGAGCCGTTCGACTATGCCAACTTTACGGCCGGCCAAGCCGTCCGTCTCGATCCGGCGGTGGCCTTCCTCGAGCCGGAGAGCGAGAACGCGAGCGATGAAACGGCTTCGGCGGTGAGCCCTCTCCATTCCTCGGGCGAGACGCGCTCCGTCACCGCCAACATCACCTTCACCAATCCGGTCACGCCCGGCACCAACACCTTCCAGAACCGGGTCCTGATGATCACCAACACGGCCGTGATCGCCGATCCGACCCGCACCTGGAACCCCTGCAACAACACGGGCGCCGCCAACGGCGTCTGGACCTTCAACCACCTGATGACCCAGATGGCCAACCAGCCGGCGAGCGGCATCAACCCCTCGGATTTCGTCCAGACCTGGCTGAACCAGTGGCTCGCGAACCAGAACATCAACGGCGACCCGGTGCCTCTGCGCGCGCGCATGAACAACATCATCAGCCAGTGGCCGAAGCTGCCCAACGGCAAGCTCGACCTCACGAAGTCGCCGCTGCGGCTCCTCGCCATCACCCCGCGCATCGATCTGCGCCGCGGGACGGGCGGCGGTGGTCCGTATTCGCCCAGCAGCGGCAACTTCCTGGACGCCGGCGAGCTTCGCTTCACCTTTGGCTTCGTGGCCAAACAGACTTCGACCTTCGATCCCACGCAGGCCTTCATCGGGGCCGCCCAGATCAACAACAGCAGTTGTTTCGCGCTCCCCTTTACCGTCATCTTCGAATATCGCGTCCCCAAAGCCGGATGCCAGAACGTTCGGAGCTGGGCACAGCAGTGGAGGCTCCTGCAGAACTGGCTGCCGACGAGCACCACCTACAGAAACCACCTGCAGAGCTTGACGCAGCAGGTCGTGATGGCCAACGCCAACCCGGCCCGGCCCAACGGCAGCGCGCTGGGACAGCTCCGTACCAACGAGGTGGCTCTCAATGGCCCCTGGGAGCTGCGGGAGTTCCGGCTGACGCAATTCCCGTTCTCTCTCCTGAACTCGAACACGGTCGAAGACACCATCCGGAACGACCCGGGGAGCGACTTCAACAACGACACCAATGGGACAGGGCTGCTCCTCAGTTGGATCCGGAACAACATCAGACCGATCCTTGTGGCCAACGGAAATGAGGCGACGATCCCTCTGGTACCGCTCTTCTTCCAGGGTCAGACCTTCCTCGCCGGCGACTCGCGGGTGCCGGAGAACGACCCCAACTACATCACCTTCCACTGGAGCGACCCGAACCTGAACTTCGGCGACATCAAAGAAAACTGGGCGCGCCACCGCGTCTCCCGGGCCGCCTGCGACGGCTGCCACCGGCGGGAGACCTTCACCCACTTCACCCACATCAACCCGGCCAACACCATCATCCTGTCCACCTGGGATGACGGCTTCGGCGACTGGACCTTTGGTGGAGTCCCAATGATCGTGCGGGCGAACCCTGCGCTGCCGGCGGAGCTGTCGGTCTTCCTGACCGGCATCAACCAGCTCGGCGATCCGGCGGACGCCGTGTTCAACGGCTTCGACGTCCGCAGCCCCAACGTGGGCAGCCCGGCACGCAACTTCGACGACCTGGCGCGCCGCGAGATCGACATTACCGGAGCCGCCAGCATGAGCTGCTCCAGGATGCATCCGGTCAACGTGGCCCACGTCATGGAGCACCTCCGGGCGACCGGCCAGCTCCCGGAGAACCTGTTCGAGGGAATGGCCCTTGTGCCCCCCGAAGATCAGCTCTCAGTGGCGATCGACGACATGAAGCGGAACGTCATCAACGAAGTCCACTGACCCCACACCCCGGGCGGAGGCCTCTCGCGCCTCCGCCCGCTCTCCTCCCGCGAGTAGACGCCTTCTCCCTCTCGTGTGAGAATACCGACGCAGTCCTACCGGGCGCCACCGTCCCGGGTCAATCCCTCAAACGACGGGAGGAGACAGACATGGCTCAGCCGATCGCTGCGGAACCGACCGCCGCCGAGCGCACCCTGGTCCATTACGAGGTCCGGGATGGGGTGGCCTACCTCACCCTTGATGACCCTCCGGCAAATACCTACACCCACGAGATGATGCGCCAGCTCGACGAAGTCATCGTCAAGGCGCGCTTCGACCGGGAGGTCCACGTCCTGGTCCTCGCCGGCAAGGGCGAGAAGTTCTTCTGCGCCGGGGCCAACATCAACATGCTCAAGGGCTCGGACCCGTACTTCAAGTACAACTTCTGCCTGCACGCCAACGAGACCCTGAACCGCCTGGAGCAGACGCCCAAGCTGGTCCTCGCCGCCCTGGAGGGGCACACGGTCGGCGGCGGCCTGGAGATCGCCATGGCGGCCGACCTGCTGATCGCCAAGAAGGGGTCCGGCAAAGTCGGTCTCCCGGAGATCAACCTCGGCGTGCTCCCCGGCACCGGCGGCACGCAGCGCCTGGCCCGCCGCGTCGGCAAGAACCGGGCGATCGACCTCATGGTCACCGGCCGGCTGATCGACTTCGAGGAGGCGCAGCAGTTGGGGATCGTCAATTACATCTACGAGGGCGGCGACTTCATGGCCCAGGTCCACGAGTTCGCCCGCCAGTTCTGCCCGCCGAACCGGGCCTCCAAGGCGGTCGGCCGCATCAAGCGGTCGGTCCAGTCGGGCGCCGAGGTTCCGTTCGAGAGCGGCCTCGCCATCGAGCGCGAGCTGCAGCAGCAGCTCTTCGAAAGCCAGGACGCCCGCGAGGGGCTCGACGCCTACGTCAACAAGCGCAAGCCGGAGTTCAAGGGCGCCTGATGACGGCGGTCGAAGCGGCCTCGCGCACGGAGATCCGCTTCCCTCCGCGCAAGCTGTGGATCGGCGGCGAGTGGGTGGAGCCGGACGGGGGGCGCTCGTTCGTCACCGAGAACCCGGCCACCGAGGAGCCGCTCTGCGAGGTCGCCGCGGCCAGCCCCGCGGACGTGGACCGGGCGGTGAAGGCCGCCCGCGCCGCTCTCCACGGCGACTGGGGACGGATGCCCGCGCGCGAACGCGGCCAGCTCCTCTGGAAGCTCGCCGACGCGCTGGAGGCCCGGGCGGACGAATTCGCCCTCCTGGAGACGCTCGACAACGGCAAGCCGATCTTCGAGTCGCGCTACGTCGACATCCCGGCCGGCGCCGAGGCCCTGCGCTACTTCGCCGGCTGGGCCGACAAGATCACCGGCGACACGCTGCCGGTCAGCGGACCGTTCGTGCTCGCCTACACCCTGCGCGAGCCGGTCGGCGTGGTCGGCGCCATCACCCCCTGGAACTTCCCGCTGATCCAGGCGCTGTGGAAGATCGCGCCGGCCCTGGCCTGCGGCAACACGGTCGTCCACAAGCCGGCCTCCTACACGCCGCTGACCGCGCTCCGCTTCGCCGAGCTGGCCGCCGAGGCCGGGCTCCCCCCGGGGGTCCTCAACGTGCTGCCGGGGAGCGGCGCCGAAGTCGGCAACGCCCTGGTCGCGCACCCGGAGGTCGCCAAGATCTCCTTCACCGGCTCGACCGAGGTGGGACGCGACATCATGCGCGGCGCCGCGGACACCATCAAGCGGGTCACCCTGGAGCTGGGTGGGAAGTCGCCGAACATCGTCTTCGCGGACGCTGACCTCGACGCCGCGGCCAAGGGGGCCTACACGGGCATCTTCTACGGCAAGGGGGAGGTCTGCGCCGCGGGCTCCCGCCTGTTCGTGGAGGCGAAGGTCCACGACGAGCTGATGGACCGGCTGCTCGCGCGGACGAAGCGCCTGGCCCCCGGCGATCCGCTCGATCCCAAGACCCGCCTCGGCGCCCTGGTCTCCCGGAAGCAGAGGGAGGGGGTCCTCGGTTATATAGAAGAGGGGAAGCGGGAGGGGGCGCGGATCGTCTGCGGCGGCGAGCCGGCGGACCTCAACGGCAAGGGCTGGTTCATGCAGCCGACGATCCTCGACGGGGTGAAGAACGATATGCGGATCGCCCGCGAAGAGGTCTTCGGGCCGGTGCTGGCGGTGATCCCCTTCGAGAAGGCCGGGGACGCCGTCGAGCTGGCCAACGCTTCGATCTACGGCCTCGCCGCCGGAGTCTGGACGCGCGACGTGGGCAAGGCCCATGAGGTGGCGCGGCAGCTCCAGGCGGGCACCGTGTGGATCAACCAGTACAACTGGTACGACTCCGGCGCCCCCTTCGGCGGCTACAAGCAGAGCGGCTTCGGCCGCGAGCTCGGCCGCGAAGCCCTCGACGCCTATACCGAGGTCAAGACGGTCTACGTGGGACGGTGAGCCCCTCACCCCCCGGCCCCCTCTCCCACCCCCTCCCCCCGACCGGGAGAGGGGGAGAAGGGCTTAAAGAACAAGGATGCTCATGCCAGAGAATCACGACCACGACATCGTCCTTGCCGCGCCGGTGCGCACGCCGATCGGCAAGTTTCTTGGAGCTCTCTCGCCGCTGACCGCGGCCGATCTGGGGACCGCGGCGGCTAAAGCCGCACTGGACCGCGCGGGCCTCGACCCGAAGGAGGTCGACCAGGTCATCTTCGGCCATGCCCGGCAGGCCGGCGGCGGTCCGAACACCGCCCGCCAGATCGCCTTCCGCGCCGCTATTCCCGTGGACCGGCCGGCCTACACGGTCAACCAGGCCTGCGCCTCGGGTCTCCAGGCGGTGCTGTCGGCCGCCCGCACGATCCTGACCGGCGAGGCGCGGGTGGTGCTCGCGGGCGGCACCGAGAGCATGTCGAACACCCCGTACCTCCTCCCCCGCGCCCGCAACGGCTACCGGCTCGGGCACGGCGAGATCGTCGACGCCATGTACAAGGACGGGTTCAACGACCCGCTCTCCGAGCTGGTGATGGGCGAGACCGCCGAGGAGCTGGCCCTGGAGTGCGGCATCGACCGCGCGGCCTCGGACAACTGGGCGCTGGAGAGCCAGCGCCGCTCCGAGCGGGCGCGCGCCGCCGGCCGCTTCGATCCCGAGATCGTGCCGGTCAAGGTGGCGGGCCGGAAAGGCGAGGTCGAGATCGCCAAGGACGAGCACCCGCGCGACGGCGTCACCCTCCAATCCCTCACCAAGCTCGACCCCGTCTTCCGCGAAGGAGGCCGGGTGACCGCGGGCAACGCCTCAGGCATCACCGACGGCGCCGCGGCCATCGTGGTCGCATCGCGCCAGGCGGCGCAAGAGCTGGGCTTGCCGGTCGTGGCCCGCCTGGTCGACTGGCAGGTGGTCGGCGTGGAGCCGCGGATCATGGGCATCGGCCCGGTGCCGGCGGTCCAGAAGCTCCTCCAGCGCCGCGGGCTCGCGCTCTCCGACATCGAAGAGATGGAGCTCAACGAAGCCTTCGCCTGCCAGGTGCTCGCCTGCCTGAAGCAGCTCGAGATGGACGGCACGCGGGTCAATCCGGACGGCGGCGCCATCTCCCTGGGCCACCCGATCGGCGCCACCGGCACGCGCATCCTGGTCACCCTGCTCCACGGCATGGAGGCGCGCGGCCTCCGGCGCGGCATCGCCACCCTCTGCGTCTCCGGCGGCCTGGGCGTCGCCGCGCTGGTGGAAAGGGAGGCCGCATGAGCCGCTCCCGGGACCTGGTCCTGGTCGCGACCGGCACCGACGAGTACGCCGCGCCCTACGTCGAATCCCTCCGGGCGGCGGGCTTCGCTCCCGAGGAGGTCCGGACCGTGACTCCGGACGAGCGGAACGACCTGCCGGAGCTCGCCGCCCGCGCCGCCGGGCTGGTCCTCTGCGGCGGCGTCGACGTGATGCCCGAGCGCTATGGCGAGGAGGTCCTGCCGGACGGCGACGTCGAGGTCTTCCCCGAACGGGACGAGATGGAGTGGAGCCTGCTCGACGCGGCCCGCGAGGCCCGCATCCCGGTCTGGGGGATCTGCCGCGGCCTCCAGGTCCTCAACGTCTATCTCGGCGGCTCGCTCTGGCAGGATCTGCCTTCGCAATGCCCGAGCGACGTGCCGCACAGCATCCTCAAGCCGCTCGACGCCCTGGCTCACCCGATCGAGGTGATCGATCCCGGGACCGGCCTCGGCCAGCTCCTCTCCCGCGACACGCCGCGGGTCAACAGCCGCCATCACCAGGCGATCAAGCGCCTGGCGGACGGCTTCGTCCCGGTCGCGCGCTCGGCCGACGGCCTCCTGGAAGCCGTGGAGCTGCCGCGGGAGGACTGGTGGGTGCGGGCCGTCCAGTGGCACCCCGAGAACCTGATCGCCATGCCCCGGCACCGCGCCCTGTGGGACGACTTCGCCCGCGCCGTGAGGAAGGCATGAGCGAGGACGGCCAGACGCTCCTCGTCCAGCGGGATGATTGGAACGATCGGACCGCCACGGTCACCCTGAACCGGCCGCCGCTCAACATCCTGGACATCCCGACGATCGACCGTCTGGACGAAGCCGTGGCCGGGCTGGCCCGCGAGGACGGCCTCCAGGTCGTCGTCCTGCGCGGCGCCGGCGACCGCGCCTTCTCGGCCGGGGTCGCGGTCCAGGACCACACCCCCGACAAGGTCGGTCCCATGCTGGAGAGCCTGCACGGTGCGATCCGCCGCCTGCGCGACCTCGACGCGGTCACGATCGCCGCGGTCCACGGCCACTGCCTGGGAGGAGGGATGGAGCTGGCGCTCGCCTGCGACCTGGTGATCGCCACCGAGGACGCCCGCTTCGGCCAGCCCGAGATCGAGCTGGGCTGCTACCCGCCGGTGGCCGCGGCCCTCTACCCCTCGCTGATCGGCCCGGGCCGGACCCTCGAGCTCCTCCTCACCGGCCGCACCCTGTCCTGCGAGGAGGCGGAGCGGATGGGGCTGGTGACGCGGAGGATTCCCACGGCAGAGCTGGACGGCGCGGTCGCCCGCCTCGTCTCCGAGATCACCGCGAAGAGCGCCGCCGTCACCCGCCTGACCAAGGCCGCGGTGCGCGCCGGCCGCGACCTCGGCTTCTCCGCCGCCCTGCGCGAGAGCGAGCGCCTCTACCTCGAAGCCCTCTGCCCCACCGAGGACATGGCGGAAGGGGTCGCCGCCTTCCTGGAGAAGCGGCGGCCGGTCTGGAAGCACCGGTAGGGTCCCCCTCCCCCGGCCCAAAGGAGCTAACTTTGCCGCCGAGCGATATGCCGCATCCGCCACCGTAGAGACGCCCCGTGGGGCGTCTCCTCCTCCGGATGTGCCCGCGGCATCGCGCGGATTCCTGGAAATGGATGCCGCCGCCGCAGGAGACGCCCCACGGGGCGTCTCTACAGCGGGGAGGATCTCCAGTGGGCCGAAGGGCGCTTTGAGGTCAAAGTTAGCGCCTATGCCCCCGGCCCCCTCTCCCATCGCCCTCCCCCTACCGAGAAAGGAGGAGAAAAACCAAGGCTGGCGCGGGCTGATAGGATGAAAGAGAGGAAGCTGAGCCATGCTCGATCCGAAAATCCAGAAGGACATCAAAGACCGGCTCCAGGAAGCTCTCCGGGGCCGGCTCCAGGGAATCCTCCTGTATGGCTCGGAAGCTCGCAACGAATCCCGTGCGGATAGCGACCTCGACCTCCTGGTCCTCCTGGAGGGTCCGATCCGTCTGGGGAGAGACCTGGAGGCCATCGTTGACGCCATATATCCCGTTCAGCTCGAGCTGGACCGGCCGATCCACGTGACCCCGGTCGCCGCGGAGTCGTTCAAGGCGGGCCAATACGGGATCTATCGGGAAGCGCAGAGGGAAGGCATCCTTCTGTAAACTCCCGAGTCGAGTACTCCTGATCCTTTCGATATGATCCCCCGGGCCGCAATGAACCCGGAGAGGAGACCTTCCCATGCCTGAGACCGTCCTGGTGGAGCGCGAAGGCCGCGTCGCCATCCTGACCGTGAACCGTCCTGACAAGCTGAACGCCCTGAACGACCAGGTCCGTGTCGACATGCTGGCGGCTCTGGAGCAGATCGAGCACGACGATGGAGTCGGCGTCGTGGTGATCACCGGCGCGGGCGAGAAATCGTTCATCGCCGGCGCGGACATCGGCGAATTCGCCGGCCGCACTCCCTTCGACCAGCGCCACGCCATGCGCAGCCCGCGGGTCTTCGACATCATGGCGAGCTTCCCCAAGCCGGTCATCGCCATGATCAACGGCTTCTGCCTGGGCGGCGGCTGCGAGCTGGCCATGTCGTGCGACATCCGGATCGCCTCGGAGAAGGCGCGCTTCGGCCAGCCGGAGATCAACCTCGGCCTGATCCCGGGCGGCGGCGGCACGCAGCGCCTGCCGCGCCTGGCCGGGCTCGGACATGCCCTGCGGCTGATCCTCACCGGCGACATGATCGGCGCCGCCGAGGCCAAGGACATCGGCCTCGTCGAGCTGGTCGTGCCGCACGAGGAGCTGCGCGCCAAGACCCTGGAGCTGGCGGGCAAGATCGCCAGCAAGAGCCCGCTCACCGTCAAAGTCGCCAAGGAGGCCCTGCGGGCCAGCCAGCGGATGGCCATCGAAGAGGGGATCGCCTACGAGCGCGACCTCTTCTGCCTCTGCTTCTCCAGCGCGGACAAGGAGGAGGGCGTCAAGGCCTTCCTGGAGAAGCGCCCCGCGCAGTGGACCGGCCGGTAATCCGGACACAAATCAGAGAGGACGATGCCGATGGCCGCGCCGCACGAGGATCTGCTGTCCCTGCGCTCCGAGTTCCCGATCCTGGAGCGCACGACCTATCTGATCAACAACTCGCTCGGCGCCATGCCGCGCCAGGTGCACGACGAGCTCGCGACCTTCGCCCGCCAGTGGGAAGAGCGCGGTGTGCGCGCCTGGCACGAGGGGTGGTGGGAGATGGGCGCCACCACGGGCGACCTGCTGGCGCCGCTGCTGGGAGTCCGCCCCGGCGGGGTCTCCATGCACCAGAACGTCTCCGTTGCGGCGGCCATCTTCCTCTCCTGCATCGACTATCCGGCGGAGCGGAACAAGATCGTCTACGAGGCGCTGAACTTCCCCAACGTCATCTACCTGCTGGAGGGGGAGCGCCGCAAGGGCGCCGAGATCACCGTGGTCCCCTCGGACGACGGCATCGGCGTCCCGACCGAGCGGATCCTCGCGGCGATCGACGAGCGGACGCGCCTCGTCCCGGTCTCCCACACCCTGTTCCGCAGCGCCTACGTGCAGGACGCCGAAGCCATCGCCCGCCGCTGCCGCGAAGTGGGAGCGATCATGCTCCTCGACATCTACCAGTCCGCGGGCGCGGTGCCCCTGGAGCTGGAGGCCTGGGGAGTGCACGCGGCCGTGGGCGGCTCGGTCAAATGGCTCTGCGGCGGCCCGGGCGCCGGCTACCTCTGGGTCAACCCGGAGATCGCCGGCAGCCTGGAGCCCGCCTTCACCGGCTGGCAGGCCGACGAGGAGCCGTTCTCCTTCCGTCCGGGAGCCATCCGCCGCCGCGAAGAGCCCGCCTGGCGCTTCCTCAACGGCACGCCGAACATCCCCGCCCTCTACTCCTGCCGCGCCGGCTACCGCATCGTCTCCGGCGTCGGGCAGAAGAGGATCCGCGAGCGCTCCCTCGGCCTGACCTCCCACCTCATCAGCGCCGCCGAAGAGGCCGGCTTCGAGGTCCGCACCCCGCGCGACCCCAAGCACCGCGGAGGCACCGTCTCCATCTGGCACGAAGACGCCGAGCGCCTCTGCAAAGAGCTGATCGCCCGCGAGATCATCTGCGACTACCGCCCGAACGCCGGCATCCGCCTCTCCCCCCACTTCTACAACCACGAAGGGGAGCTGGACCACGCGATCCGGACGCTGCGGGAGTTGGCGGGCTGATGGCACAGATCGTTGTCAGGGACCTCGATCCCAAGGTGATTGAACAGCTCAGGGCACGAGCCCGGAGCCATGGGCGATCTCTGGAGGATGAGATCAAGGCGATCCTCAAGACCGCTGCCCCTCTCTCTATGAGGGAAGCGCGTGCTATCGCCGAGCAGTGGCAACGACGCCTGGCTGGACAGATCACGGGCGACAGCAGCGACCTGCTTCGGGAGGATCGCACGGTTGAGTGAGAGTGCCACTCCTTCCAGCCCTCGAAGAGGGCGTCGGCATCTAGCCCAGGGCGAAAGCCGGCGCAGCCGGCGCCAGCCCTGGAGAGCTCCGTCACAGCAGATCCTGTCGCCGCAACGCTTCACGCACCTCCGCCGCGATGCCCAGGGGATCGCCGGAAGGCTCGATCGCCACGGAAACGTGCCCGCCGCGAACGGGTTGCACCAGTTGGAAAAATGATCCCCACTAGGTGCCAGCCTCCTGCAAGGCTGCCTTTGTCTCAGCTCCGCAGCACCTGGAGCGGTCGCACCTGGGCAATCGATTCGTAGTCGCCATCGTTGTGGAGCAGGGTGCCGTCTACCTCCAGGACGAGCTGCGCTACAAAGCAATCCACCGAGCTGCGGAGGGTCAGTCCTCGACGCCGGCAGTCATAGTAGATCCGAGCCGCCTCGCGATAGGTGAGAGCTGGATTGGAAGAAAACAACAGCTCCTGGCTTCCGAGGTATTCTTCCAAGAGGCCCCACTCGCGCTCATCCCGCGCCCCCTGGAGAACCTCCTGGAAGCAGACGCCCGGCAGAAGGAAGGGGATTCCTTCGGTCTCGAGACTCACCAGCCGCTCCACTGCGGGGTTTTGATGCCCTCGGAAGAATGCGATCAGGACAGAGGAGTCGACGACGATCACGAATTCCGGCTGCGCAGCGCCTTGTAGTCGTAGTCCGGCGCGAATTCGATCTTGCCCCGGAGATCGAGGAGGCTCTTGCGCTTCTTCGAGGCGATCAGCACCCGCAGCGCCTCGTGGACGAGCTCCTTCTTGGTCTTGATCCCGCTGAGCCGCGAGGCCTCGGCCACCAGGTCGTCGTCGAGCACGATGTTGGTTCTCATGAGATCTCCATACACCTTCCTATACACATCGTAGCATGAGGGGACGCAACGGAGTGGCACCTTTGCTGCCGGGCGGGAGCGCACAGGCGCCCATTTGCTGTTGGTAGGCAGGTTCGGGGAGGTCAGTTCGGTTCGTCGATGACCGCGGCGACCGAAGAGGCAACGGCGGCCTTCTCCAGCCAGCACTCCAGCCGCTCCGGATCCTTCTGGGCCTGGATGCGCTCGCGGACGGCGTCCGGCACTGCGATGCCGCGAGCCCGAAGCACGGTCAATAGGGCGCGCGCCGCCTCCTCGGCGCGCCCCTCGGCGCGCCCCTGTGCGACATACTTTCTCGCAAAATCGCTTTTGTATTCGTAGCCCTTCATCATAGCCTCCGGTGCCCGGCGAGTCGTCTCGTTCAAGGCAACCAGGTTCTCGGATTTCCTGAATCCGTAACAAGATATCATCTCTCCACCTTGAAAGGACCGGGTGGAAGCGTGCCAGACATTTCTTCGCCCTAGCCGAACTAAGCGGCTGGCTCCTCTCGCCGCCCCGAACAGAACCCCGAAAGGTGGGCCGGAGGCCTCCCCCGCCTAGGAGGCTCCGGCCCGGTACTTCAGTTGTCAAAGAACCGGCCGGCGCAAGCGACTGCGCCGGCCTGGGACCCGTCGCTTGACATCCTCGGCAGGCTAATGCATTGTACCCACATTGTCGCTGATTGGCAAGAGGGCCGGATGCAGGCTGTCCGTCCTTGACGCCACGGGAAGCCCAGATCCGCTCTCCCTGGCCAGCTCGCGGACGCCTCCATGGCGAAAAGGGCCCGCAGGATCGATGACGATGTGAATCCGAACCGCCCCCTTCGTGCTCTTCAGCGATCCGCTCTCTTGACAAGCCTCCAAGCCCCGCATTAGGATACGCATCGCCAAGGACGTCATCCTCCTCGGATCCGTAACTCCCACTCTGAAAACGTCCAGGTCCGCTGTGCCGGCAGCGGGACCGCCGCTGGTGACGGCGCTGACGATCCCCACCGGGGCCGCCATGTCCCTCGCGGGGATAGTATCGGCCAACACTGGGATAGTTCCGGCCCCGGCAGGGATAGTATCGGTCCCCGCCGGGATGGGAACGGCCCCCGCGGGGATCGCGACGGCCCCGGGCCGGGATGGAAACGGCCCCGGCGGGGATGGTAACGGCCCCGGCGAGGGGAAGAGCGTACGACTCAAGGGTTCGAGGGGCCGCCTGTCCGGCGGCTCTCGATTGCTCTTTGACAACTGAATCTCGGGGGGTCCGCCTTGGAGGGCGGCCTGGGCGGACCCCCTTTTTGCTGATTTCAGGGCTCGGCAGGCAGGGGGGGCGCTTGTTCGGGCGGGCGCTCTCTCGGCTTCGCCATCTTCAGGAGGTACGCCGCGAAGGCGCCAAGGACGACCAGCGCTGCCCCCCATCCGCCCTGGAATCCCGCTTTCCAACTCGCGAGCCCGAGGGCGAACGCGCCGCCCAGCGCCGCCAGGTAGATCAGCAGCGGCAGCAGGCCGAGGAAGGCGCAGAGGATGCGCGTCCAGCGTCCGTGCGGCGGGATCAGGGCCAGGAGCGCGGCCGGGAAGAGCAGGACGGAGAAGACCGGCGCGATGAAGAGGGCGAGCAGGAAGAGGAGACGGAAGGCGAAGCCCGGCAGGTAGCGGCGGCCCTGGCGGAGGCGCTCTTCCTCCGGGGTGCCGCGCCAGCGGCCGGGCCGGCCGCGGAAGACCAGCAGGATCCAGAGCAGGAACCCGGCCCAGGCGAGGTCGCGCCGCAGCCAGACGCGGCCGAAGAGGACGAGGTAGTCGTCCTCGGCGATCGGCCGGCCCGCGAGATGGTCGAGGCGGCGGACCGCGGCGGCCACCGCGACGGACCATCGCGCGAGCCGTCCGGCGTCGAGGCGCGCGGCCGTGTCGGTCGGCCGGTGGTACGCGGGGTCGAACGACAGGAGCGAGGTGTCGGAGAGAGAGACCGCGGGGACGCCGCTTGCCAGGAGCGGGTCGCTGTCGGCCGCGAGCCGCACCCGGGCGGAGCGCAATACGAGCTGGGCGAGAAAGGACGCTCGGGCGTCGCTCATCGCGTAGGGCCAGCCCACGGCCTCGCCGCTGCGCAGCAGGGCGTGCACCAGCCAGCCGGGCGCCACGATCCGCTCCTCCCCCGCCTCCACCGGAAACGTGTGGATCGTCGGCCCGGCGCTGCCGCTCCACCCGACCATCTCCAGGTTGACGGCGGCGAGGATGCGGTCGCGGCCGGCGGGGCCGAGGGCGTCGGCCCAGGCGCGGCTCCCGAGCAGGCCGGCCTCTTCGCCGTCGAACAGGACCACGCGCACGGTGTGGCGCAACGGGGTGCGCGCCAGGTCGGCGGCGGCGGCGATCGCGGTTCCACAGCCCGAAGCGTCGTCGCCGGCGCCGGGGCTCTTCTTCACCGTGTCGTAATGGGCGGAGAGGACGATCTCGCCTTCCGTCTCGCCGGGGAGCACCCCTTCGAGGTTGACGAGCGAGGGGTTGGACGGCGCCGGCACGACGGCCCGCACCTGCCGCAGCCCGGCCTGCCGCATTGCGGCCAGCAATAACTCGGCGGCCTTCTCCTGGGCCGGGCTCCCCTCCGGCCGCGGCCCGAGCCGGGCGAGCCCAGAAGCGACTTCGTGGGCGACCGGCGAGGCCTCGCCGGCCCCGGCGCCGAGCAGCGCGAGGGCGGCGATGAGACGAAAGAACCGGCGCGGCGGGCGTTTCAGAGAGGCTCTTCTCAACACGGCGGCTCATCCTACCAGCGAAAAAAGGATCGCCTTCCGCGGCTCGGCGCACCTTACTAGGTAAAGAGAGTAGTCATGAGGGCTCGAACGTGCGACGAAGTATCGCGAATCGTTTGTCTTTGGCGTATACTCCACACAATTTCGCAGAAGCGAAGAGATACCTTGATCTGCCTGGTGTTTTCGACAGGTGGAGCGGGGGAAGTCGTCCCGGCCATTCAGCGGAGCGCAATACGGTGAACCTGCGCAAGAAAGTTTTCCTGTACGCCGCCGCGATCACGGGGATCGTGTCCCTGGCGTCCCTCTTCTTCGTGGGGAGCCTCGTCCAGGTGATCGACGACGCGCAGCTCGCCCGCCAAGTCGGCTGGAACCTGCTGATCATCGCCCTCTCGGCCGGCCTGCTCTCGTCGGCGGCGGCCTGGCTGGTGGTGCGGCGGGCCACCCGGCCGCTGCGCCGGCTGGCCGGGACCATGTCCCAGATGGCGCGCAACGGCGAGCTCGAGCGGGATTTCCCGAGCGCCGGCGGCGGCGCCGAGGTCCTGCTGATCGAGGAGACCTTCCGTTCCCTGGTCATCTCCCTGGAGGAGTCGCGGCAGGCGCGCGAGCGCTCCTACGTCGAGGCCGTCGGGGCGGTGGTCACCGCGGCGGACGCCCGCGACCAGGAGACCACCGGGCACTCGTTCCGCGTCGCGCTCTATGCCGTGGTGCTCGCCGAGGCCATGGGGTTCCGGGGCGAGGACCTGAAGACCATCGAGTGGGGAGGGCTGCTCCACGACGTCGGCAAGATGGTGGTGCCGGACCACATCCTGCGCAAGGTCGGGCCGCTCACGGACGAAGAGTGGCTGATCATGAAGCAGCACCCGAGCTGGGGCTTCGACATGCTGGCCGAGATCCGCTTCCTGCGGCCGGCCGCGCTCGCCATCGTCTACAGCCATCACGAGCGCTGGGACGGCGGCGGCTATCCGCGCGGCCTGATGGGCCAGGAAATCCCGATGGGAGCGCGCATCTTCGCCGTGGTGGACACCTACGACGCCATGACCTCGGACCGTCCCTACCGCCGGGCGCGCACCCACCAGCAGGCGATCGCCGAGCTGCAGCACGTGGCCGGCCGGCAGCTCGATCCGGCGGTCGTGGAGGCCTTCTGCAAGATCCCGGAGGTCGAGCTCCGGCGCCTGCGCAGCCTCTGCAAGCGCGTGCACCCCGGGCTGAGCATCCCGGTCGAGCTGCTCGACTCGCTGACCGATCCCGAGAAGGTGCGCAACGGAGGGCAGGCCTCTCACTCCCTGGCCCCTCCAGAAGAGGGGAAACAGAACAGAGCTGTTGGTTAGACTGGTAGGCCATGGAGCCTGCCGGGAAGAAGATCCTCCACCCCATCCTCACCCCTGAAGAGCGGAGGCGCCTCTTCCGGGAAGGGATCGACCTCTTCAACTGCGGCGAGTTCTTCGCGGCTCACGAGACGTGGGAGGAGATCTGGCGCTCGAACGATCCCGAGCCGCGGGGGCTGTTCCAGGGGCTCATCCAGGTCGCCGCCGCCCTGCACCAGTTCCGGGACCTGAAGAGGAGGACCGGACCCCGGATCACGTTCGCCAAGGCGCGGGGACGCCTGGAGCCTTACGCTCCGCAAGCCAAGGGGCTGGAGATCAGCGAGCTGCTGCGGGCGGTCGGCGTCTGGCAGGAGTGGCTCGAGAATCCCGAGGGCGATCCTCCGCCGGAGCCGAGGCTGCGGGTCGTCGATCCTGAGGCGGTGCGTTAGACCCTCACCCCCCGGCCCCCTCTCCCACCCGCACTCACACCCGCCCGGGAGAGGGGGAGACTGGCAGAAAGAGGTAGTGTTCCCCCTCTCCCGGGGGGAGGGAGTGCGGGTGGGAGAGGGGGTTAGGGGGTGAGGGCCTTCGGCCGCGGGAACGCCCGTGTCGCCGTGGTGTCCTGGCTGACGGGGTAGCTCACCACCATGACCGTGCGGTCGTCGTCCGCCGGAGCGCCGCCGCTGAAGGTTTCGACGCTGGCGAAGATCGCGTCGATGACCATCTGGGAGGGCCGGCCGCGGAGGTCGCGGGCCACTTCGATCAGCCGCTCGGTGCCGTACTCGTCGAGCGGGTCGCTCTCTTTTTCCCGGCCGCGGGTCTCGCAGATGCCGTCGGTGTAGAACACCAGCATGTCGCCGGGCTTCATGATCACAAAGCCGCGCTCGTAGCTGGCGCCGGGCAGCGGGCCGAGCACCGGGCCCCCCTCTTCCATGAAGCGCACCCGGCCGTCGGCCGAGATGTGGAACGGCGGCGGATGGCCGGCGTTGACGTAGATGAAAACGCCGTTGAGCTCCAGCTCGCCGTAGAACATCGACACGAACCGGCTGGTCAGCGTGCTCTGGTGGATGATGTTGTTCATCCGCTCGACCGTGCGCACGATCTTGAAGTCGCGCGCCAGCCCCATGCGCAGCCCCATGTAGATGTCGCGCACCTGGAGGGCCGCGGGCAGGCCGTGGCCCGAGACGTCGGCGATGGCGAGCCCGAGGATCTTGTCGGTCACCGGGATGTAGTCGAAAAAGTCGCCGCCCACCCCTTCCATGGGCTCGGAGCGGCCGGCGAGGTCGAAGTCGCCGTAGGCCGGGGTGCGCCGCGGCAGGATCGAGGCCTGGATCTTGCGCGCCTCGGCGAAGATCCCCTCCATCCGCTCCCGCCGGATCTTCTGGTTGATGCTGTGGCGCAAGATGCCCAGGGAGAAGAGGACGTCGTCGCCGCGCTCCTGGGAGGCCACGTCGAAGGCCAGGATGTATTCCTCATCGCCGACCTCGATGGCCGCGAACCGGCGGACGCCGATCAGGCTCTCGAACTTCCTGTCCATCCGGGGATCGTCGGCGTCCATGTAGACGGCGCCCTCTTCCATCAGGGCCTGGATCGGAGGATAGGAGGCGGAGACTTTGAGCCCGCCGGGCACCTCCTTGGCCTCGCCGAAGGAGGCCTGGAGCACGTAGGCGTTCCCCCGCCGCTGGTAGAGGCGGCCGCCGTAGATGCCCAGCTCGTCGCGGAACCGGACGATGATGGTCTCGAGCAGCGTGTGGATGGTGGTGCCGACGTCCTCCGCCCGCTCCACCTCGCCGACCACCTGCTCGACCTTCTTCATCAACCCCCGGTAGTTGACCGGGCGCACCTCGGACGTGATCAAGATAGAGCCTCCCTCCCCGCCGATTGTACCTGTGGTTATCCGTTGTCGATCAGGGCCATGACGATCCGATCCTGCGCGCCGCGAGAGTCGCCGGCCGCGCGGTTGAGCAGGATGGAGAAGGCGTAGGACTTGCCGGAGACGCTCTTGGCGTAGCCCGACAGCGCCGAGACGCTGTTGAGCGTGCCGGTCTTGGCGAGCACGTTGCCCCGGTACGGCGGCATGGCCATGCGCCGTTTCCAGGAGCCGTTGTCCTCCCCGGAATAGGGGAGCGACTGGGCGAACTCCCGCCCGGCCGGATGGAAGAACATGTGCCGCAGCAGCGTGGTCAGGTGGCGCGGCGTGAAGCGGTTCTCCCGGCTCATGCCGGAGCCGTCGGACATGGTGAACGAGCCCGCCGGGATGCCGGCGCCCTGGGCGAACTCGCTGATCGCGCGCACCCCCTCGCGCCAGCTCCCCTCCTGGCAGCGCATGGCCCCCAAGTGCTTGGCCAGGGTCTCGGCGTAGTAGTTCTGGCTCCGCTTGTTGGTGACCTGGACGACCGAGACGAGGTCGCTGCGATGGACCCCGACGCGCTCCCACACTCCTCCGGGGAGCTGCCCGGTTGGACGCAGCCGGCCTTCCACTTGCACCCCCTCCTCGGCCAGCGCGGCCTTGAGCGCCTCGCCGAAGTAGGCCACGGGATCGGGCACCGTGACCCAGGTGTCCACCGGCCCCGAGCCCTGCGGAATGGCGCCGCGCACGATCAGCCGGTCGTCGAGCCGGTTGACGACCAGATAGCCGCCCTTGGCGCTCGTCCGCGCGGTGTTCTCGACGCGCAGGATGGGCACGTTCGGGATCAGCTCGACGCGCGGCCTGCCCCCCGAGCGGCTGGGCCAGACGCGTACCAGGATGCAGTCGTCGTTGAAGGACAGGGCGTCGACCGGCGCCTCGTACCAGCGGGTGAGCTGGTCGCGCGGCCAGTCGGGATGGATCTGCGGCGGCTCGAACAGGCCGTGCGCCAGGTAGAGGTCGCCGGTGACCCGGCGGATCCCCCGCTCCCGCAGCGCCTGGCCCCAGGGACGGAACGGAGCGTAGGAGTCGCCCGCGTAGTCGCGGCCGGAGATGTGCGGATCGCCGCCGCCGACCACCCCGAGGTCTCCCTCCAGAGTCTCCCCGCGCACCGCGCCCTGCGACAGGAAACGGGTCTCGAAGAAGTAGCCCGGCCCGAAGGCGTCCAGAACCGCCGCCGTGGTGAACAGCTTGGTGTTGGAGGCGATGACGCGCTGCTCGTCCTGGTTGTAGCCGTAGACGGTCTCGCCGCTGTCCAGCTCGACGACGTGGACGCCCAGGGCCGAGGTGACTCCGAGCGCCCGCTGAACCTGGGCCCGCAGCGCGTTCTCCAGCTTCAGGGAGCGCGCGGAGGGCGGGATCGGCTCCGGCTGCGGCGCCGCGGCGGGCGAAGGCCCCACGGACAGGAGCAGTCCGATCAGCGCGACGAGTATGAAAGCGTTCTTCCAGCTCAGGCTCGGCAACGGCTCCTCCCCTGCCTTCCAGGGTATCCAGTATATCGAAGCCGAGCTATTTCTCAGCCATGTTCGGCTTCTTCAGGTAGCGTTCGAACCATTCCACGACGGCGACCGTGGAGCGGACCCGGTTGGGAGTTTTGCGAAAACCGTGCCCTTCGTCCGGGAAGAGCACCAGGTCCACCGGCACGTTCCGCTTCTTCAGGCTCTCGACCGTCTGCTCGGCCTCGACGACCGGGACGTTGGTGTCGTTGGCGCCATGGAGCACCAGGGTGGGCGCCCGGATGCGGTCGACCTTGTGGATCGGCGAGAGCTGGCGCAGCATGTCCTTCTGGGTGGACGGATCGCCGTACTCGATCGTGGAGATGGCCGCCATCCACGCCTCGGTGTGGGAGAAGAAGGTCTCGAAATTGATGATGCCGAAGAGGTTGGCGCCGGCGGCGAAGAGGTCGGGGTATTCGGTGAGCCCGGCCATGGTCATGTAGCCGCCGTAGGAGCCGCCCATGATGCCGATCCGCTTGGGATCGGCGATCCCCTGGCTCACCAGGTAGTCGACGCAGGACTTGATGTCCTTGACCCCTTCGACGCGCAGGGGGCCGTTGTCCAGGTTCACGAACTTCTTGCCGAACCCGGAAGAGCCGCGCACGTTGGGACCGAAGACGGAGATGCCGCGCGACAGCAGGGCCTGGTACGTCGGGTTGAAGCCGGGGCGCTCCTGCCCCTCCGGCCCGCCGTGGAAGCTGATCACCACCGGACCCGGCTGCTCTCCGGCCTTGCCGGAGGGACGGTAGAGCCAGCCCGACAGCTCCAGGCCGTCGTGCGCGGGGAACTTGACCAGCGTCGGCGAGACCAGCGCGTCCAGCGCGACGCCGGCGTGCGGGCTGAAGGTCACCTGCCGGAGGTCCCCGGAGGAGCGGTCGAGCACCCAGACGTCGGACGGGCGGGTCGAGCCCGAGATGACCAGGGCCAGCCGGCTGCCGTCCGGAGAGAACCTCAGGCCGAACGCGAGGTCGCCGGGGAGCTTCGGCCCCGGGGTCTGCTTCAGGGTGGCGAGGTCCTGGAAGGACAGCTCGGCGCGGCCGGCGACGTTCCAGACCAGGGCCGCGGTCTTGCCGTCCTCGGTGATCTGGAAGCCGTCCAGCTCGGCGTCGTCGCGGCCGGCGATCACCTCGACCGGACCGGCCTTGCCCCCCTCACCGATCGTCACCCGGGTGAAGGCGGCGAGGTCGCGGCCGCCGTTGGAGAGCAGGTAGGCCGCGCGGCCGTCGGGAGAGAAACGGCCGCCCGCGAAAGTGCCGGGAGGCTCGTGCGGGGTGAGCAGAACCTCGGCGCGCTCTTCCAGCCCGACCAGGAAGAGGTTGCTGTCGCCGCGGCTCTTGACCCGGTTGACCAGCCCCCAGCGGCCGTCCGGGCTGACGTCGGTCAGGGTGCCGATGCCTGCATTGACCGAGACCAGCCGCAGCCGCGCCTTCTCCAGGTCGTAGAGATAGGAGTCGATCGACCCGGGGTTGCCGCGGCTGGAGCCCAGGCGAAGATGGCGGCCGTCGCGCGTCCAGCCGGCGAGCCGGTTGTTCACCTTGCCCCCCTCGGTGAGGCGCTGCAGCGACCGACCGTCGGACCGCACCACGTAGATCTGCTCGTTGAGGCCGCCACCCGGAGCGAGCGAGAACGCCAGCACGTCGGGGTCCTTGGGCGACCATTCGAGGTTGGAGACCTGGTCGTCCAGCGCCGTCACCTGGGTCGGCCATCCCCCTTCCACCGGCACCGTCCAGATCTGGGGCAGGCCGCTCAGGTTGCAGAGGATCGCCAGGCGCTTGCCGTCCGGCGAGAAGCTGGGGTTCACGCAGGAGCCGATCTTGGCCATCCGCGCCACCAGGGCCTGGAGGTCGTCGTCGGCCGCGAAGGACGGAGCGGTCAGGGCGGAGAGCAGGACGGAGAGCAGCAGGAAACGGACGGGACGCATGGCACCTCCTGGAAACACGGCGGCTAGTGTACCCTCACCCCCAGCCCCTCTCCCAGAGGGAGAGGGGGGGAGCCTCTATAAAAAGACGGATTGTTTGCCAAAGTTCTCCCCTCTCCCGCTCGCGGGAGAGGGGCCGGGGGTGAGGGCCTACAGCAACATCCCCGCGATCGTCGCCGTCTGGAAAGTGGCGAGGGAGCCGGCGATCATGGCCTTGACGCCGAGGCGGGCGAGGTCGCCCTTGCGGTTCGGCGCCATGGCGCCGATGCCGCCGATCTGGATGGCGATCGAAGAGAAATTCGCGAAGCCGCAGAGGGCGTAGGTGGCGATGATCCGCGAGCGCTCGGAGAGCAGCCCCTGTCCCACCATCTCCTGCAGGCGCGCGTAGCCCACGAACTCGTTGATCACCGTCTTGATGCCGAGCAGCGCCCCCACCGAGCCCGCCTCGCTCCAGGGCACTCCCATGACCCAGGCGAGCGGCCGGAAGAGCCAGCCGAGGATGAGCTCCAGGCTGAGCGGAGCGATCAGGGTGTAGCCGAAAGGCTGGATCACCCAGTCGATGCCGTTGCCGAGCTGGATCAGGGCGGCGTTGAGGAAGGCGATCAGCGCGATGAAGGCGATCAGCATGGCCGCCACGTTGAGCGCCAGCTTGAGCCCTTCGGAGGCCCCGTCGGCCGCGGCGTCGATCACGTTGGCCCAGGGGCGCTCGACCTCCAGCTTGACCGAGCCGGCCGTGGCGCTCTCCTCGGTCTCGGGGAACATCAGCTTGGCCATGAGCAGGCTCGCCGGCGCCGACATCACGCTGGAGGCGATCAGGTGTCCGGCGTCGACCCCCATGCCGACGTAGGCGGCGAGCACGCCGCCGGCGATGTTGGCGAAGCCGCCGGCCATGACCGCCATCAGCTCCGACTGGGTGAGGAAGGGGACGTAGGGGCGGATCAGCAGCGGCGCCTCGGTCTGCCCCACGAAGACGTTCACCGCCGAGGCGAGGGACTCGGCGCCCGAGGTGCCCATCACCTTGACCATGATGCGGGCGAAGATTTTCACCACCCACTGGAGCACGCCGAGGTAATAGAGGACCGTGATGACGCTGGAGAAAAAGATGATCGTCGGCAGCACCTTGAAGGCGAAGAAGTGCTCCGAGAAGTTGTCGCCGAAGACGAACCGCGCGCCGGCGTCGCTGAAGTCGAGGAACACCGTGACCACTTGGGTCAGCCCGGCGAAGAACGCCCGGCCGATGGGAGTGCGGAGGATGATCACCGCGAAGAGGAGCTGCAGAAGCGTGCCGGTGATCACCGTGCGCCAGGGGATGATCCGCCGGTTGTTGGAGAGCGCCCACGCGATGAGCAGCATCACCAGCATGCCGAGCAGTGAGATGTAGTGCACGTTCCCTCCTCCCGGCGGGGCCGGGCCGGTCGATCCTCGGGGCCGATGGGAGGGGAGGCTACCGGAGGCAGGGCGGGAAGGCAAGCCGCGCCTGGCCCCCTCTTTGCAGTCATCCTTTCTCAGGGATGGGGCCGCTCGTGGATTCCAACCTACTCACAAGGAGGAACCGACTATGGCAGACGAAAGGAATCGGACAACCACGACGGGAACGGGGACAAGCGGCACGCTGGAGGCCGAGCACGAGACTCATCAGAATCTACGCGATGAAAACCGCGATCCTCTCACCGGAGAGCCGGGCGCGCACCCGGTCGGCACCGGCGTCGGCGCCGCCACCGGCGGCACGGTCGGCGCGGTGATCGGCGGCGCGGTGGGCGGCCCCGTGGGCGCGATGATCGGCGCCGCGGTGGGCGGACTGGCCGGCGGCTTTGCCGGCAAGGGGATCTCCGAGTCGGTCAACCCGACCGAGGAGGACAGCTTCTGGCGTGAGTCCTATGCGACCCGTCCGTACGCCCAGGGCCGCAGCTACGACGACCTCCAGCCCGCCTACCGGTACGGCTGGGAGTCCCGCGGCCGCTACGCGGACCGGGGCTGGAACGACGCCGAGAGCGACCTGGAGCGCGGCTGGGAGAGCGCCAAGGGCAATTCCAGGCTCGCCTGGCACGAGGCCAAGGACGCCGTCCGCGACTCCTGGAACCGCGTCGAGAGCCGCTTCCGCGGCCAGAGCAGTTGGAACGACGAGGACAAACACTGGCGCGAGAACTACCAGAGCCGCCCGTACGCCCAGGGCCGCAACTATGACGACTACCAGCCGGCCTATCAGTACGGCTGGAACTCGCGGCACGAGAGCTGGGAGCCGAACCGGCGCTGGGACGAGCACGAGAGCTCCCTGGAGCGCGGCTGGGACAAGGCCAAGGGCAATTCCACGCTCGCCTGGCATGAGGCCAAGAACGCCGTCCGCGACTCCTGGGACCGCGCCAGCAACCGCTTCGAAAGCGACCGCGACTACTCCTTCGCCGGCACGTCGGGCGGCACCTACACCGGCGGCGGCTCGCAGAGCGACTGGAACCCGACGACCGGCACCCCCGGCACCTCGGGCGGGGCCGGCACCGGCTCCACCGGCGCGCCCTCCGGCGGCTACTCGCCCTCCGGCCAGCAGCACACCGGCACGGGCCAGACGACCGAGCGCAACCGCGGCGAAGGCGGCGGCCTCGGCACCGACACCACCGGCACCGGCGGCTCGGACCGCGACCGCGACCGGTAGACCCTCACCCCCCTTTCCTCCCTCTCCCGGTCACCGGGAGAGGGAGGAATCCTTACGCTGCATTTATACTGTGGGGCGATGGCCCCGCGTTTTGATCCCGAGAGCCTGACGATCGATCTCTCGGTCGCCGACCTCCTCGAAGCACCCCTGACGCGCAGCCTGGGCTTCGCCAACCGCGGCGGCTACGAGCGGCTGTGGCTCGGCCAGGCCATTCACGGGCGGTATCAGGAGCAGGCGCTGGAGGAGGACCCCTCCTACCGGCGCGAGGTGGTGGTCCGCCACGCCTTCGACCACCGCGGCTGGAGGGTCCAGGTCCACGGGCGGATCGACGGCCTGCGCAAGGAGGCCGACGGCTCGCTGGTCGTCGAGGAGATCAAGTCGGTGCGCCGCGGCGGAGCCCTGCCGCCGCCGGTCCGCGAGATGTACCAGCGCCAGGCCATCCTCTACGCCTGGATGCTCGGCCGCACCGAAGAGGTCCCGGTCCGCGCCGAGCTGATCCTGATCGCCATCGGCAGCGACGACGTCGAGCGCCAGGCGCTGACCCTCGACGTCGCGGAGCTCGAGGTCTCCATCCACAAGCGGCTCAACGTGCTGATCCGCTCCTGGGAGGGAGAGCGGCAGCGGGCCCAGGAGCGGCGCGAAGCCGCGGAGCGCCTGGTCTTCCCCTATCCCGAGCCCCGGCCCGGACAGGAGCTGATCCTCGCCGCCGCCGAGACCGCGGTGGCCAACCGCGAGCACCTGCTGCTCCAGGCGACCACCGGCATCGGCAAGACCGTCGCGACCCTGTACCCGGCCCTCAAATACGCCCTGGCGAACGACAAGCGCCTCTTCGTCCTCACCGCCAAGACGACGCAGCAGGAGATGGCGACCGCCGTGCTCGCCCTCCTCAACCAGCAGGGGGCCTTCCGGTCGCTCCGCCTGCGGGCCAAGGCCAAGATGTGCGCCAACGACCAGATCCTCTGCCACGAGGAGTACTGCCGGTACGCCAAGGACTACGGCATGAAGCTGGTCACCTCGGGGGTGCTCGGCCACATCTACGCGAATCACACGGCGATCGAGCCGGACCATGTCTACGCCGCGGCCAAGGCGGCCGAGGTCTGCCCCTTCGAGGTCAGCCTGGAGCTGTCCGGCCGGGTGCAGGTGACGGTCTGCGATTATAACTACGCTTTCGACCCCTACGTGTCGCTGACGTCCTTCGCTCCGGACGAGGACCTCTCCGACACGATCCTGGTCGTCGACGAGGTCCACAACCTGGTCGACCGCGGGCGCGGCTACTACAGCCCGGAGCTCTCCTCGGCCGACGCGGTGCGGGCGGCCGAGATGGTGGGGCGCTGGGGCGAGCCGATCCACCGCCGCATCGAGAGCCTCTGCCGGCAACTGGCCAGGATCCTGGAGGACACGGTCGCCGACGCCCTGGACGAGGGGCCGCCGGGCGACCGCGCGGTCGAGTATCCGCTGCCCGAGGACCGCTTCTGGCGGCTGCGTCCGGAGCTCGACGCGGCCTTCATCGACTACCTGGAGCACCAGCGCGAGACCCGCACCTTCCGGCCCGAGGACCCGTTCGTCGACCTCTACTTCGGCTTCCTCCGCTTCCTCAACGCGCTCGCCGTGTCGGACGACGCCTTCAGCCACTGCGCCGAGGCGCGGAAGGGGGAGGCGCGGCTGAAGGTCCTGTGCAAGGACCCCAGCCGCTTCCTGGGCGCGGTGATCCAGCGCACCCACTCGACGATCGGCCTGTCGGCCACCATCTCGCCGCCGGAGTTCTACACCGGCCTCCTCGGCTTCGAGGCGGGCCGCACCGCCTTCGTGGAGATCGCCAACCCGTTCCCGACCGAGAACCGCCGGGTGGTGATCGACCCGACGGTGGCGACCACGTACAAGGTCCGCCCGGCCAACTACGACCGTATCGCCGAGCGGCTGGCGGGCTTCGCGGACGCGGTGCCGGGCAACTGCCTGGCGCTGTTCCCCAGCTACCAGTTCCTCTCCGAGGTGACCGGCCGCATGCGCCTGCGCGCCAAGCGGGTGCTCGTCCAGCGCCAGGCGGACAGCGACAAGGAGCGCGACCTGATCCTCCAGGCCCTCCGCTCGGCCGTGTTCGGAGACATCCTCCTGGTCGCCGTGGCGGGCGGAGTCTTCGCCGAGGGGGTCGACTACCCCGGCGAGGTCCTGAAGGCCGTCGCGGTCGTCGGTCCGTGCCTACCGGCCTTGACCCTGGAGCAGCAGCTCCTCAAGGAGTATTACCAGGACCGCTTCGACCGCGGCTTCGAGTACTCCTTCGTGGTGCCGGGCATGACCCGCGTGGTCCAGGCCGCCGGCCGTCTCATCCGCTCGCCGCAGGACACCGGCGTCATCGCCCTCTTCGACCAGCGCTTCCTCGCCTCCCCGTACCGCAACTACCTTCCCCCCGACTGGCTGCCCGACGAAGGAGCCGGGGCGCTCGTCGGCGATCCGGCGGAGGTGGCGGAAGAGTTCTTCCGCGTGCTCAGCCTGAGGAGGTAAGGAGCCCTCACCCCCGTCCCCTCTCCCGTCACCGGGAGAGGGGCGCCCCCCACCCATCCTCCTCTCTCTTCGCGTTTTCCCCCTCTCCCGGTGACGGGAGAGGGGGCCAGGGGTGAGGGCCCGCAACCTTTCCCTTCCTCTTGCGTATTTGGGATCAGAGTGATATCACTCTGGTGTCAAACGGAGAGGAGAGAACCACCATGATCCGCGAGAGAGAATTCAACGGCACGTCCGGCCTGGGGATGCTGTTGCTGTTCCTCGTTCTGTCGCTGGCGTCCATCGCCGGCCTGATCTACTCGACCAACCGAGGGCTGTTGCCGAGCGTGATCGCCAGCGTGCTGCTGATGCTGGCGTCCATCCTCGGCCTGTGCGGCCTGTTCATCGTCAACCCCAACGAGGCCAAGGTGCTGCAGCTCTTCGGCGACTATGTGGGGACGGCCAGGCTGCCCGGGCTGCGGTGGGCGAACCCCTTCTACAGCAAGAAGAAGGTGTCGGCGCGGACGCGCAACTTCGAGACCGGCAAGCTCAAGGTCAACGACCACAGCGGCAACCCGATCGAGATCGCGGCGGTCGTGGTGTGGAAGGTGGTCGACACCGCCGAGGCCATGTTCAACGTGGACGACTACATCAACTTCGTCCACGTGCAGAGCGAGTCGGCGATCCGCAACCTGGCGACCCAGTACTCCTACGTGGCCGACCGCGACGGGGAGATGGCCCTGTCCAGCCACACGGCCGAGATCTCGGGGCAGCTCCGCGTCGAGATCCAGGAGCGGCTGGAGCAGGCGGGGGTCCAGGTGCTGGAGGCGCGCATCAGCCACCTCGCCTACTCGCCCGAGATCGCCGCGGCCATGCTCCAGCGGCAGCAGGCGAGCGCCGTGGTCGCGGCCCGCAGCAAGATCGTCGAGGGCGCGGTCGGCATGGTCGAGCACGCCCTGCAGATGCTCTCCGAGAGAGGGGTCATCGACCTCGACCCCGAGCGCCGGGCAGCCATGGTGAGCAACCTCCTGGTGGTGCTCTGCGGCGACCGTCATCCGCAGCCGGTGATCAACGCGGGCAGCCTCTACCACTGAGGAGCCCTTGGCGATCCGGAAGAGCTATCCGCTGCGGCTGGACCCGGAGGTCTACGAAGCCCTCCGGGTCTGGGCCGACGACGAGATGCGCAGCGTCAACGCGCAAATCGAGTTCCTGCTCGCGCGCGCCCTGCGTCAGGCCGGGCGCGCGCCGCGCGGTATCCGGGACGAGGGGAAGGAGGAGGAACCCGGGAAGACGGACGAGGGGCCGTAGCGTTTTCCAGAGCGTGCGATGCGCGCTCTGCGAACGGGAGGTCGCCCACCTCACCGTCCATCACCTGATCCCCAAGCAGCGAGACGGCCGGGAAGGCCCCACGATCGACGTCTGCCCGGCCTGCCACCGCCAGATCCATACCCTCTACGACAACGTCCGTCTGGAGCGCGAGCTCAACTGCCTGGAACGGCTCCGCGACGAGCCCGAGATGCGCCGCTTCCTCGCCTGGATTCGCAAGCAGGACCCGCACAAGCGGATCAAGGTGCGAGGGGGGCGTCGATGAACAGCCCCTCGCTGGAGAGCCGCCACCTGCGGGCTTCGTTCTCGGTCTTGTAGAGGCCCGTGTCCGGCCCCGTGGCGGCGCCGCCGGCCCAGAGAATGTCCGAGTCGTCGGGGTGGATCGCCAGCGCGGAGATCGAGATCCTGCCCATGCCCAGGCTCGCCCGCCTCCACGTGACGCCGCCGTCTCCGCTCTTGAAGACCCCGATCTCAGTGCCCACGTAGAGGACGTCCCGCCCCGCGACGCTGGCGTCGAGGACCAGGGTGAAGATCCTCACGGCCGGCAAGCCGCCGTTCACCGGCCGCCAGTGGAGCCCGCGGTCGGTGCTCTTGACCACCCCGCGGAGAGTGGCGGCGTAGAGCGTGCGCGGAGCCCGCGGATGGACGACGACCTCCTGGATGCGCAGATCGCTCCCGCCCAGGGCGGTCCAGGAGGCGCCGCGGTTCGTGCTCCCGTAGAGAGTCGTTCCGGTAGCGGCGTAGATCCTGTTGTGAAACGTGGGATCGATCGCCAGCGAGATCGCCGCGGCATCCCCCATCCCCTGGTTGGAGGGGAACCAGCGCTCGCCGCCGGTGCGGGTCTTGTACACCCCCTGGAAGGTGCCCGCGTAGACAACCTGCGCGTTCGCGGGATCGACCGCCAGCGCGAAGATCGGCATCAAGCTCCCGCAGCCGCAGAACGGCGGAGGAGGAGGCAACCCACGGTTCACCTGGGTCCAGGTCTCCCCTGCGTCGGTGCTCCGGAACACGCCGGCCACCGTGGGAAGGGCGCCGATCGACACGTACAGGATGTCTGGATCGGAGGGCGAAACCGCCAGGGCCTGCACCAGGGATTCCGGCAGGCTCAACCGGAACCAGCTCTCCCCTCCGTCCACGCTCTTGTAGACACCGGCGTCCGTCCCGGCATAGAGGACGTCGGGATCAGAGGGGTTGACGGCCAGGGAGGTCACTCTCTCGGCGTACAGCGGACCGGCGAAGAGAGCGAGCGCGAAGGCGATGCGGACGAGGGTTTTCATGGCGTTGGCTCCCCTTGGAAGATGCGGACCTGGATCATGTCTCCTCCATAGTTTCACACATTCTTACGGAAGAGAGGCGCCGGGCGTCGGGACGGAATTTCCATTTCGGGTCCGTCAGCTATGTAGACAGAGGAAGCCGTCTATCTAGACCCGTAATGACCGAAGTGGAAGGATGATGATGGCCGATACGCCGACCTACAAGTACGACGTCTTCCTCAGCTACAGCCACCGTGACGGAGAGTGGGTGCGGGGGCAACTGCTGCCTCGGCTGCGGGAAGCGGGGCTGAAGGTCATCTACGACGACTTGTTCGAGCTTGGCGTGGCCAGCGTGATCAACATGGAGCGGGCGGTAGAAGACAGCCGCTGCACGCTGGTCGTGCTCACGCCGTCCTGGGTGAAGAGTCAGTGGACGGAATTCGAGGAGCTCCTGACGACCACCAAAGACCCGTCCGGGAGACGCAAGCGGCTGATCCCGCTGCGTCTCGAGCCCTGCGATCCGCCGAGCCGTATCGCCATGCTGACGCACATCGACCTCACACGGCCGGAGGAGCGCGAGACGAGAATGCAGAGGTTGCTGGCGTCGCTCACCGGCGGTGGCGCTCTCCCTTCGGAGCCAGCCCGCGGTGAACCGGTCCGCCGTGGCCTGGAAGCCTTGACCGAGCTATTGAAAGAAAACGAGGTGCGCGGAGCCGTGGCCGCCTTCTCCTTCCATTTCAAGGAGGCCAGCCGGCAGATCGAGATCCTGAGCAGCTACAAGGATCTGCACGACCTCCTCCATACCTTGCAGCAAAAGTGTTACGAACCGATCGTCGAGGAAGCCAGCCAACTCCCCGACAACAAGAAGAGCTGGGAAAACCTGCTGATCCACGAGAGTCGTCTACAAGGATACCTCGACGATCTCGGCGAGCTCGCTGGCCGGATGTCCTTGAAGGATGAAGCTTCAGACATCCTGGACGAGCTCTCCGCGGCTGCGGAGATCCTGAGCCAGGCCGTCGCGTCTTCAGACACCCAGAAGCTCGCCAAGGCCATATGGGAGATCGATCAGGTGCTGGCATTCCGGCCAACCGTGATCGATGCCCAACTGAATGCGACGGCGAAGGCGCTGAACCTGTCGGGACTCGCAGCGTCCATGAGGACCGTGTGCAGCAAGCTGCGTGAGCTCAACGTCCGTCCTGAGCAGGTTCACGAGCTCGAAACCGGTGTCGCGGCTCTGGAACGGCTCGCCGAAAGCCTGACCACCCTCGTCGATCATCATGGCCGGTGGCAGCGCGTAGAGCAGGAGCTGCGCAGAATCGCAGGCAATCTGGCCTCCTCCCTGGAGGAGCTGAAGAGCTCCTGGCCCCGTCTGAAGCGGCGGATCGAGCCGTTGTACGCAAGCAGCGACGAGAGATGGGCGCTCCTGCTCAAAGCGAACGGAGAGAACCTGGAGCGGTGTTTGGCAGAGCAGGAAGCGAACAGTATCGAGTGCCAATTCAAGATGTATCGCGGGCGGGCGGATCAGCGTTTCTTTACCATCGACAAAAACCTGAAGGAACAGTGCCGGGAGCTGAGCAACACCAGCAAACCGTTGGACATGGTGATGAGGATTCTCGGATGAGCACAGCCCTTGCCCGGAATAGCGCGGTCGAAACCCCTCTTCCGTTCCCATCCCTGTCGGCCTTGCGGGATGCCCATAGCGAGCTTCTTAAGGAGCAGCCGGAGGAAGACGAAAGCACACCGCAGTTCGTGGCCGCAGTGGAGGAATTCCTCGAGCGTGGCCAGGAGACCGGCGCCCTGCTGGACTCTCTTCAGGACCGCTGGTCTGCGCAGAGCACGCTCAACTATTGGGCTACGACTCTTTACTGTATCAATCGCAAAGAGATCCATCCTGTCCTCGCCGAATTCGATCCGCTGCTGGCGCCGGAGCTCCCCGAGAGCCTCTGTCCCTACGTCGGCCTGGAGGCGTTCCACGAGAGCGACCGCGAGATGTTCTTCGGGCGCTCGCGTCTGATCGGCGAGATGGTCTCGTGCCTGAAAGAGAACCGCTTGGTGGCGGCCCTCGGCCCGTCCGGCAGCGGCAAGTCCTCTCTGGTTCTGGGAGGCCTCCTGCCGGCTCTGAAGTCCGGCGCTCTGCCCGGCAGCGAGGGCTGGCTCTATCTTCCGCCCATGATGCCGGGGTCGGAACCGCTGAAGAACCTGGCGCACGCCCTCCGGCCCGCCCCAGTGGATCCCGCGCAGCTCGCCCAGGATCCGCCCCACCTGGCCCGACTGATGGCCGAGCGTGGCGACCAGCCCGCGGTCCTGGTGATCGACCAGTTCGAAGAGGTGTTCACGCTCTGCGAAGACAGCCAGGTCCGGCAGGCGTTCATCGCCAACCTCCTCGGCCTGCTGCGGGCTCCCGAGCCGCAGCACCGGGTGATCCTCACCATGCGCAGCGACTACGAGGCGTTCATGAGCCGCCAGGAGGAGCTGCAGCCGTTCTTCGAAAAGGCTCAGCTCCGGGTGACGCCGCTCAGCGCCGCCGAGCTCCGCGACGCGATCGAAAAACCGGCGGAGCGCGTCGGCCTGAAGTTCGAGGGGGGCGTGGTCCCGGACCTGCTGGAATCCATCCTTGGCGAGCCGGCCGGGCTCCCGCTCCTGCAGTTCACCCTCTTCGAGCTCTGGAAGAGCCGCAAGCGCAATCGCGTCACCTGGAAGGACTACAAGGAGCTGAAGGGCGACCGCGGAGCGCTCGCCACGAGCGCCAACAGGCTCTACGACAACCTGATTCCGGAAGAGCAGGTCACGGCCAAGCGCATCCTGCTGCGGATGGTGCGACCGGGAGAGGGGCTGGAGGTCACCAGCAGCCGCATCCGCAGGGCGGCCCTGAGCGGCGAAGATCCCGGCCGGATCGCACGAGTGCTGGACAAGCTCGTCAAAGCCCGGCTGGTCCGTCTCACGAAGGGAGAGACGGCCGACGACGATCAAGTCGAAGTAGCGCATGAAGCCCTGATTCGGAACTGGCCACGGCTGGTGGAATGGCTGCAGGAGGCGAGAGCGCAGATCACCACCCGCCGGCGATGGGAGATCCGGGCGGACGAATGGGTGCGACTCGGCCGCGGCCCGGGAGGGCTGCTGGACGAGGTGCAACTGGCCGAGGTGGAGCGCTGGATGGACAGTCCGGAAGCGAAAGAGCTCGGTCATAACAAACAGCTCGATGACCTGGTGGAGGCCAGCCGGGAAGCGGTCGACAAAGCGAAGAAGGAAAAGCGGTGGAGGGCGCAGCTCAAGTGGATGGCCGTCGCGATCCCCTTGCTGTACCTCGTGATCGCTGCGGTGCTGCAATGGAGGGCCCAGGCCGTCAACGATGCCAAGGTTGAGGCCCAAACCGAGGTGCTGAAGCTCTACAGGCAAACAATGACGCACCTACGCAAGGTGAACGAGCATGTGAGCACGGTGGAAATCGAGGCCCAAGAGAGACAAAGGACAGCCAAATTGCAGGCAGCGCAAAAGATCCGACAGGCTGAGATCCAAGTGCAGCAGGCCCAGCAGAGAGCGGCAGAAGCCGATAAGGCCACCAAACAATCACGCCTCAAAGCTCAAGGCGCTCAGGCCGACGCTGAGGAAGCACGCCGCCAAGTCGAGATCCAGAATAAAGCCTCCGAGGATCTGATCGCCTTTGTCACTGCGCAGGTAGATGCAATACTCGAAGCAAACGAGCAGCAGCAACGAGCGATGGAAGAGCAGATCTTGAAGAGCGAGATCAAACGTGCCGATGAGCTGAACCGTGTCACAGAGCGCACGAGGCAATTGGAATCAGAGATCGCAGACGGCGGCGATGGCCGGGAGGAAACCCTGACGGAGTTACTCGGCAACATGGGGGAATTAATCGGACAGAGGCTCGATCAGCGCCGGTTCCGGAAGAACCACCGCCCTGTCCGCGCCGGGACCAGCGTCAGCACCGAGCCGGAGAAGAGCCTGCCAGGGACCATCTGCTGCGTGGTGCATGACTCCGAGGGCAAGTACCTCCTGAGCCGGGCGTCGGTTTTTGGCGAGCCGGGTGCGGCCATCGTCCAGCCCAGCGCCAAGGACGGGATGGGCGGGAAGCTGGATATCGTGGCCGAGGTCGTCCGGAGAGAGCGCGGCAATCCCAACCGCGCGGCAGCCATCGCCCGCGTCCCCAAAGACAGCAACCCCAGCCCGTTCATCCCCAGATTCGGGGGTATCGTGGGTACCAAGAAGGTGAAGGCCGGCGACGAAATCCGCCAAGTGGGCCGCGGCTCGGGAATCCAGAAGGGTCGAGTCCTCCGCGTCGAGGAGGACGGCACGATCGTTACGGATATCCGCCCGGCCCCCGGCGATACGGGCGGACCGGTCCTGACGCCGGGGCGCGAGCTGGTCGGCATGCTCTGGGGGTGGAGCAAGATCAAGAAGGAATCGTATGTGGCGCCTATCGAGCCGATCCTGGACGATCTCGACGTCGGGCTGGTCGTAGCCGTGAAAAAGTAGGACGCGACAGGGTCGCTCTTGGGGGGAGCAGGGCGCGATATCCTAATTGCCAAGGTGACCCAGGCTCCTACCTCCTCAGCCTGCAGCCTGGAGAGGTCCTCCACTCGCCCCGCCTTGCCGAGCGTTCCCCCGCGGATTTCGCGGCGCAGAAGCCCGGGTATTACCCCCGTACCTGTCAAAAAATCGCCGGAAACGTCGGGTACCCCCCTGTACCTGCTTGGGCGGATGTCGCCCATTCAGGAATCCACTGTTTTTCAAGAGGTACACCCCTGTACCCGTCAAAAAAATCGCCGAAAACGTCGGGTACCCCCCCTGTACCCTGAATGGGCGAGCGTCGCCCACGCAGGAAATCGCCGGTACTTTAGAGGTACACCCCTGTACCCGAGAGGTATACCCCTGTACCCGAAAGGTACGGGGGGGTACCCGGCTTAAAAATGCGGCGAAAACGCTTCCGTCCGGATTTTTCGTCTTCCCGACGGCTGGAAGGTCGGGGGGAGCGACGGAAAGCCAGGTACGGGCCTGTACCTGGGGATCGGGGAGCTTGGGCGACGGTGGCAGCCGTGTACCGGCCGCGAGCCCGCCAAACTCCGCTGCGGGGCTCCTACAACCAGCCCCGCTGCCTGGCGATCCGCGCCGCATCTACCCGGTTGGTCGCGTGGAGCTTGCTGATCGCCTCGGAGAGATAGTTGCGCACCGTCCCCTCGGAAAGGTGCAGCTCGGAGCTGATCTTGGCGGTGGAAAGGCCCTCGGCGGCGAGGCGGAGGACCTGGCGTTCGCGGTCGGTCAGGGGGTCGGCTTCGTCCCAGGCCGCAGCGGCCAGTTCGGGGTCGATGGCTCTCAGGCCGGAATGGACGCGGCGGATGGCCTGGGCGAGCTGGTCGGACGGGGCGTCTTTCAGGAGGTAGCCGGTGACGCCGGCGTCGAGGGCGCGGCGGAGATAGCCGCTGCGGCCGAAGGTCGTGAGGATCACCACGCGGGCCGGGCTCCCCTTCTCGCGCAGGGCCGCGGCCAGCTCGAGGCCGGTCATGCGCGGCATTTCGATGTCGGTGACGACCACGTCCGGCCGGGACTGAAGGGCCAGGTCCAGCGCTTCCCGGCCGTCGAGGGCGCGGCCGACGACTTCGATGTCCTCCTCCAGCTCCAGGAGGGCCGCGAGGGCTCCGAGGACCATAGACTGGTCTTCCGCGATCAGGACCCGGATCATGGTGAATTACTGGGCTCCCTCGGGAGACAGGCCGCCAACGGACGGCGCTTCCTGCGCCCGCTCTCCGGATGAGGGCCGGCGCGGCAGGGTGACGGTGAGGACCGTGCCGCCGTCCACCCTTCGATCCATCTCCCCTCCCATCCCCTCGACCCTCTCTCGCATGGCCGACAGGCCCATCCCCTCGGGTCCCTGGGCGCCGCGGCCGTCGTCCCTCACCTCCAGGCGGACGGTCTCGTCCGTGGCCTCGATCGAGATGTGACAGGTCTTCGCCTTGGCATGGCGGGCGACGTTGGTCACCGCCTCGCGGAGGGCCAGGGAGAGCACCGTCTCCTGCGCCGGATCCAGCTTGACCGGGTCGACAAGGAGGTCCAGGCGCACGCCGGAGGATTCCATGGCCAGCCGCGCCCGGGCCAGCTCCGCGGACAGGCCCTCCGAACGGTAGCCGGAGATCGCCGAGCGCACCTCGCGCAGGGCCTCGCGGGAGATCCGCTCGACCTCGCGGATCTCCTCCTCCGCCCTCGCGGGGTCCCGCGCGACCAGCTTCGCGGCCAGCTCGGATTTCAGGGTGATGACCGACAGCGTGTGCCCGAGCAGGTCGTGCAGGTCGCGGGCGATGCGCTCCCGCTCGGCGATCTGCGCCAGGCGCTCGACCTCTTTCTGGGAGGCGCGCAGCCGCTCGCCGCCGCGCGTGACTTCCGCGAAGTGGATGTTCACCCCTCCAATGAGGAGGGAGAACAGCGCCGCCACTCCCCAGGCCCAGGGCGAGAGGCCGAGGAGCCAGGCCTCCACACCCAGGACCACCAGCAGGACGGCGAGGACGCGCAATCCGAACGCCGGGGGTCCCGAGAAGCCGATCATCCCGGCGGCGTAGATGAAGAAGCAGGAGGCCCCCGAATTGAACGGGACGAGCACCGCGCCGAGGAGGAGAATGGCGGCCACGATCCAGAGTAGCCGGCGGCCGCGGATCCAGTACCCCAGGAAGTAGAGGGGCAGGAAGACCAGGATGGCGGCGATCGTGGCCGCCCACTCCCCGGCCGACGCCTTGCCCAGGATGGGGTCGAAGAAGAGGAACCCCAGGTAGATGAGCCAGGCGTAGGGGGTCCACCCGAGATTGGTATCCTTCGGCAGGAGTCGCATATCTCTACCCTACAGGAAGGTTACCCGAAGGTCTTCCCTTCGTCGCGCCGGTAGCCAATCCAGGCGAGCAGCAGCGACAGAACGGTGAAGGCGGCGAGGAACGCCACGCTGTACAGCGCCGGCACGTCCTCCCCCAGTCCCAGCCGGCCGAGGGCGAGCTGCCCGTAGTGATACGGGGGGAGGAACGGCGCGACTTTGCGGATCACCGACGGCAGCATCTGGAGCGGAAACCACAGCCCGGACGCCAGCGAAACCGGCATGGAGATCAGGTTGACCACGGCCGGCGCCGAGTTGGGGCCGGCCCAGTAGCCCACCGCCAGCCCGAAGGCCGCGAAGGGGATGGCCCCGGAGACCAGGGTGCCGGCGAGGGCCAGCCAGGTCCCGACCGGCATCCGTACCCCGGCCAGCGTCACCGCGGCCGCGGAGAGGATCAGCACGATCAGGGCGCCGAAGAGCGTGGCCATGACCAGCTTGCCGAAGAGATGGGCCAGCGGCGGCATCGGAGTCGCGCGCTGGAACAGCATCCATCCCTGGCCGCGCTCGACCGCGATCCCCACGCCGAAGCCGAACAGGGCCGCGTTCATCACGCCGAAGGCGCCGTAGGTGGCGAGCAGGTAGGTCGCCGCCTGGCCCGTGCCGCGGTTCGTGGCCACGGCGAAGAGCAGGTAGAACATCAGGGGGAAGGCCAGTGTCGGGATGGCGTACATCGGCAGCCGCCAGACCTTCAGGAACTCGGTCTTCGCCTGCAGGGCGTAGATCCGCCCCAGGTTCCTCTTCATCGCAACCTCAGCGCTCATGCCGCCACCTCCTGTCTTTCGTTCTTTGCGTCGGTTCCGGTCAGGGCCAGGAACGCCTCCTCCAGCCCGGCCCCGCGGACGTCCAGCCCGGACAGGCCGGCGTCGCGGAGCAGCAGCTCGCGCACGACCGGCTCGGCCTGGGCGGCGAGCAGCTCGACTTCTTCCCCGTCCCGGCGGACATCGCGGACTCCGGCGAGGGCTGTGATCTCCTCCAGGGAGAGGCGCGTCCGGCAGCGGACCCGCTTGCCGCTCACCCGGTCCTTGATCTCGGCGGGCGTCCCTTCGGCGATGATCCGGCCGCGGTCGAGCAGCACGATGCGGTCGGCGAGGGCGTCGGCCTCCTCCAGGTAGTGGGTGGTCAGGAAGACCGTGCAGCCGGCCTCGGCCCGGGCGCAGATCTGCTGCCAGAAACCGCGGCGGGATTCGACGTCGAGGCCCACCGTGGGCTCGTCGAGGAACAGGACGTCCGGGTCGCCGCAGAGGGCCAGGGCGAAGAGCACCCGCTGGCGCTGACCGCCGGAGAGCTTGCCGAAGAGCCGGTTTTCCAGCCCCTCCAGCCCGGCCGCGGCCAGGACCTCGCGGCTCGGCAGCGGCCGGGGGTAGTAGCTGGAGACCAGCTCCAGGTGCTCGCGCACTTTCAGGGTCTCCGGGACCTTGGAGATCTGGAGCATGGCTCCGATCTGCATGCGCGCCTCCGCCTCGCGCGGATCGAGCCCGAACAGCCGGGCCGACCCGGAGCTCGGCCGGATCAGCCCGAGCAGAAGCTGCACCGCCGTGGTCTTGCCCGCGCCGTTGGGACCGAGCAGGGCGACCACCTCGCCGGCCTTCACCGTCAGGTCGATCCCGGCGAGCGCGGTCACCGGGCCGTATCTCTTGACCGCCTGCCGCAGCTCGGCGATGGTTTCGTTTCTCTGTTTCATGGCGTTCATCTCCTCGTACAGTCGCCGTTGTGGGCCCTCACCCCCGTCCCCTCTCCCGTCACCGGGAGAGGGGCGCCCGCACCCGAACCTTGTTTCGTGGTTTTCCCCCTCTCCCGGCGACGGGAGAGGGGGGCCAGGGGGTGAGGGTCAGACCCGCTTCAGCTTCATCTCCATGAACTTGACCCACTGCTGGCCGTCGCGGGACCACTCGCCGGTCTCGAACCATTCGCCCGGCTTGGTGAAATCGAGGGTGAAACGGAGCTTCCCCTGCGGGATCTCGAACCCCCACTGCATGGTCTTGTCGCCCATCACCGGCGCCGTATCCACCACGATGCCGTCCGCCCGGAAGGCCAGGAAGCGGTACCGCTGCGCCGCCTGGTCCCAGGAGAGCACCGCGTAGGCCTGGTGGCCGACCTTGCCGGAGCTGTCCTTGCCGAGACCGTCGAAGACGAGGATCATGCCGTCGAGCTTCGGCTGCACCGTCTCCTTGGCCTGGAACGTCTCCCGCTGGCTACCCGGCCCCATCTGGGACCACCCTTCTCCCTTCCAGTCCCCCATCAGGAAATCCAGCTTCTTCACCTGCTCGCGCTGAGCCGCCCCCGCCGCTCCCTCCTGCGCCTCGGCCATCCCGGCCAGTCCGACGGCGAGCACGATCCACAGAGCCAACGCTTTCCGGTTTCGCATTGAACGTCCCTCCTTTCAAGTGCCATTCTCGACGGAGGGAGGGGGTGGGGGGCAGGGAGGATCGTCAGGAGTTGGGGGTGACAGATGTCAGGTGACGGTTCTGTACCGACGCACCGAGCCTCAGTTCCGTAGAAGGAGAGAGCCGTATTGATTTCGGGAGAGGAGAACCGATGAGGCGAGGATTCCACGCCCTGCTTGCCCTGCTCGTCTGGCTGGCGGCCGGCTCCACAGGGATGGCGGCCGAGAGCGAACGGCCGAACATCCTCTTCATCACGTCGGACGATCACCGCTGGGATGCGCTCGGGGCGGCCGGGAATCCCGCGGTCCACACCCCCGCGCTCGACCGGCTCGCCGCCGAGAGCATCTTTTTCCGCCAGGCGACCGTCCACGTGTCGCAGTGCCTGCCCAGCCGGGCCACCCTGTTGACCGGGTTGCCCGCTCATCAGCACGGCGTCTTCGCGCACGAGCACCAGAGCCCGGGAAGGGCGAAGCAGGATGCCTTCCACGGCCTGCTCACTTTGCCCGGGCTCCTGCGCCAGGCCGGCTACGACACCGCGCTCGTGGGGAAATGGCATCTTGAAACCGACCCATGGGAGAGCGGTTTTTCGCAGGTGAAAACCTGGATCCCCGGCGGCGGTGCCGACTACCAGGACCCCGTGCTGGCGCGGGGGAGGTCCCGCGCCGAGGTCAGGCTGCGGGGCAACACCCAGGAGATCCTCGCCAATGACGCCGTCGAATTCCTCCACGCCCGCCAAGCGAAGAGGCGGCCGTTCCTCCTCTGGCTGGCCTTCACGGCCCCCCACATGCCTCTGGAGCCGAATCCTCCCTATATCCAGAAGCTTTATGCCGGCAAAAAGAGCGCGGACCTGCTGCCCCCGGGGTTTCCGAAGGGAGTCCCCACGAACGACTTCCTCCATTACTACGAGGCCGTCAGCTCGCTGGACGAGCAGGTCGGCCGGGTGATGTCCGCGCTGGAAGTCGCCGGGCTCGCGGAGTCGACCGTGGTGGTCTTTCTGGGCGACAACGGCCACATGATGGGGCAGCGGGGGATCGGAGCCACGGGCGTCGCCGGCAAGGTCGTTCCCTACGAAGGCTCGGTCCGGGTGCCGCTGATGATCCGGTCTCCCCGTATGAAGTGGCGGGCCGGCGCGTCCGACCTGCCGGGATCGAGCCTCGACGTCCCCCCGACCCTGCTGACGCTCGCCGGGTTGTCCGTCCCCGCCTCCTGGCCCGGACGGGACCTGCTGTCCGCGAAAATCGAGGAATCCTTTTCGGAATGGGCGGACGAGACGAGCGAGCGCTGGGGCCGCATGGCCTATCGGAGCGTGCGGACCGCGCGCCACAAGCTGATCGTCTGGAAAGACCCGCAGAAGAAGCCTGAGCTCTACGACCTCGCGGCGGACCCGGGGGAGGAGAAGAACCTGATCGATACTCCCGAAGCGCAGACCATCCGGAAAGACCTCGAAGCGCGCCTGCGGGCCTGGATGGAGACGACGGCGGACCCGGCGGCCGGGTGGGCTACGAGATCCGCCGCTCCCCGGGTCCCGGCCTCCTGAATGCGGGGAACACCGGCAGCGTCTCGTCCAGCGACGGGCGCCAGCGTTCGAGGAAGCGGAGCCAGAGCTCGAGCGACAGGACCTTGAGCATCGCGGCGGTGTCGACCGACGCGCCGTGCCGCGCGCGCTCGAATTCGATCCTCAGGCGGCGGGCGTCGACCCAACCGCGGGCGGCGATGCGCGGCTGGGCGAGCAGCGGCGAGATCCAGCGCCATTCGCGGGCGACCGCGCGGTAGAAGGCGAAATCCGGTCCCGTCTTGCGGGTGCGCGCGGCGATCTTCGGCGGCAGGAGGCCGGCGAGCGCCCGCCGTATCAGCGAACGGTCCTGCCCGGGCCGGATCCTCTGTCCGAGCGGGATCGCGGCGAGGAACTCCACGAGCGGCCGGTGCAGGAACGGGTAGCTCGGCTCGATGCAGCCTTCGGTGAGGAGACCCCGGGAGCCCGCCTCGACGCAGCTCTGGATCATCAAGGCATGGAGGCGGTCGCTCGGCCGCCGGAACCGCTCGGCGGAGCGCCCGCCCAGCATGCGGTCCATGAAGGCTGTCCGGCTCTGGAAGCCGGGATCAAGCCAGTTGGGGATCGCCGACGCGACGACCGCGGAGACGGACCGCCGGTGCCGCGGCAGGAGAGGGAACACCACCCCTTCCCAGAAAAGCTGGCCATGCGGGAGCCGGAGCGCCCGGCTCCAGGCGTGCAGGCTGCGCAGGAAACGGACCGGCCTTTTCTCCCAGAGCAGGTCCGCCGGTTCGAGCGGGAGACCCAGAAGCCCGCCTGTCACCTGCGGGCCGCCGTGGCCGCACAGCAGGACGCGCGCTCCCGCCTGCCGCAAGGTCCGCTCCACGTCCCGGTGGCGCGCCGCGTAGGCGTGCTCGGCGGTCGGAAATTCGAGGAAGGCGTCCTCGGGGATCGGAGAGAGGATCGGATGGTCGTCCTCGCAAAGGTGCAGGCCGATCTTCCCCCTCCGGGTCTCCATGGCGCGGATGTACGACCGCTCGTCGTTTCTCGCGGCCTGAACGGAGATGTGGGAGATCGTCTCCAGCCTCCCCGCCTTGGTCTCGCACGCCGCCAGGACCTTGTCGGCCATGCAGACGATCGAGGAGGTGTCGAGGTCGCCGGAGAGCTCGGCGAAGACCGGCCCCTCGGCCCGCAGGCGCGCGCGGACCGCCTCTCGGAACAGCTCGCGGAAGCGCTCTTCGTACTCCTCGTCGCCGGAGAGGAGCACGCGAGGCTCCGGCTCCAGGCACCACAGATGCCTCACCTCTTCGCTGGTCGCGCCGAAGACGACGGCGCAGCCGGGCGGCACGGCCCGGAGGTTCCGGTAGGGGGTACGGAACGAAGGCTCCGGCCGGGCCAGGAAATCGGCCACATAGTCGTCGTCGACCTCGGGCGTTCCGGCCCCCGGGCGCTCCAGCAGGGCGCGCAGGCTCGAAGCCCACACCACGGACTCGTGGTCCGAGACGTAGTACAGGGGGCGGACTCCGAAGGCGTCCCGGGCCAGCACGAGCCTCGCCGCGGACGGGTCCCAGAGGGCCAGGGCGAAGTCGCCGATCAACCGCGCGAGGCCGCTCATCCCCCAGCGGCAATAGGCGGCGAGGGCGATGCGCGGGTCGTCCTCAGCCGCGCCCGCGCCCAGGCCGAGCTCCAGGGCCAGCCCGGCGCCGTTGTCGAGCCGGCCGTCCCAGGCCAGGAGCTCGCCGCCGGATCCTTGGAGGGGCTGCTGCCACCACCGGGAGGCGGAGATCGTATGGAAGGGACGGTGGACCATGCCGACCGGGCTCGCGACGGCGAAGGACTCGCCGTCTGGACCCAGGTGGCGCAGCGACCGCGAAAGGCGGGCGAGGGTGCCCTGGGAGAACCCGCCGTCGCGCCGGAAGACCCCCGCAAGCGCGCTCATTGCCGCACCTCTTCCACCGCGGAAGAAAGCAGCCGCTCGATGACCAAGCAGGTCTCGACTTCCATGACATCTCCCTTCGGAGCTGAAAAGTGGACCTACTTTACTCCGACTATTCTCCGATTTCAATATGTGAAATATGGACCGATGCGGAATGCAGGCGGGCTGCCCACGCCCGGCGATGAATCGCCGGGCTAAAAGAGACGCCCTGCCGGGCTTTGAAGCCGGCTTGAGCCGGCGCCCTTCCTAGCCCGGGCATTCATGCCCGGCCCTCACCCCAGCTCGGCGAGCTGCTCTTCGAGCTTTTCCCACTCCCCCATCAGCTCCTCGACCTTGCCGGAGAGGGTCTTCTGCTCGTCCTCCAGCTTCTTGACCTCGTTGCGGGAGGCGCGGTCGAAGAACGTGGGATCGCAGAACAGCTCGTTGATGGCGTTGATGCGCGACTCGGCCTTCTCGACGGCGGAGGTGACCTCGTCGCGGCGGCGGGAGAGGTCCTTCTGGATCTTCTGGCGCTGGCGGTCGTCGATCGGGGAGGAGCCGTTCCCCTTGGCGGCCGCCGCGGCGGCCTTCTTCTGCTCGCGCTTCATGCGCAGCACGGCCTCGGCATCCAGGTGGTCGTCCCCCAGGCGCTCCAGATACTCGTCGTAGGTGCCGCGGAAGTCGTTGATCCCCTTGGGGGAGATCTCCAGGATGCGGGTGGCGAGCTGGGAGACGAACCAGCGGTCGTGAGAGACGAAGATCAGGGTGCCGTCGTAGTTTCGGAGCCCCTCCACCAGGGCCTCGATGGCTTCGAGGTCCAGGTGGTTCGTCGGCTCGTCGAGGATCAGCACGTTGGGCTTGGTCACCGAGAGCTTGCAGAAGACCAGCCGCGCCGCCTCGCCGCCCGAGAGGTTGCCCACAGGCTTTTTGACGTCGTCGCCCGAGAAGAGAACCATCCCGAGGTTGCCGCGCACGAAGCCGATGACCTCGCCGGGGACGAACTCCCAGAGCCAGGCCTCGACGGTCTGCTTGCTCCCCTTCGGCACCTCGTTGTGCTCCTGCGAGAAATAGCCGGGGTAGGTCTCGTAGCCCCACTCGATTCGGCCGGCGTCGGCGTCGACCTCGCCCACGGCGATCTTGAGGAGCGTGGACTTGCCGATGCCGTTGGGGCCGATGATGGCGATACGGTCGCCGCGCTCGACCTTCAGGGAGACGTCTTTCAGCACCTGCTTGTCGCCGTAGGCCTTCGAGATCCCTTCGAGCTCCAGCACCTGCCGGCCACTGGGGCGCACCTGCTTGAACTTGAAGGTGGGATACCGCCGCGAGCTCTGGGGCAGGCGCTCGATGACGATCTTCTCGATCATCTTGATCTTGCTCTGCGCCTGCCGGGCCTTGGTAGCCTTGGCCCGGAAGCGGTCCACGAACTCCTTGTGGCGGGCGATCTCGGCCTCGCGCTTCTCGATCTCGGCTTCCTTGCGGTCCCGGTTCTCCACCTTGGCGGACATGAAGGCGGTGTAGTTGCCGGGATAGAGGATCATCGTCTCGTAGTCCACGTCCACGATGTGGGTGCAGATGTTGTCGAGGAAGCGGTGGTCGTGGGAGATGACGATGGCCGTGCCCTTGTAAGTGTCCACCAGGAACTTCTCAAGCCAGCGGATGGAGAGGATGTCGAGGTGGTTCGTGGGCTCGTCGAGGAGCAGCACGTCGGGGTCGGCGGCCAGCACCTGGGCCAGGAGTACGCGCAGCTTGAAGCCGCCCGAGAGGGTCGAGAGGGGCTGGCGGTGGACCTCGGTGGGAATGCCGAGCCCCTCCAGAACCTCGCCGGCCCGCGCTTCCAGCGTGTAGCCGTCGTTCCTGAGGATCAGGTCCTCGACCTCGGCGTAGCGGTCGGCGTCGAACTCCTCCTCGGCGTTGGCGAGGATGCGCTCCTTCTCCACCATCGCTTCCCAGACGTCGTGGTTGCCCATCATGGCCACCTCGAGGATGGGCATGTGCTCGTAGCGGAAGTGGTCCTGTTTCAGGACGCCCAGCTTCAGGCGCTTGGGCATGGAGACGGTACCCTCGCTGGCAATCTCCTCGCCGGCGAGGATCTTGAGGAACGTCGACTTGCCCGAGCCGTTGGCCCCCACGAGGCCATAGCGGTTGCCCGGGTTGAACTGGATCGACACCCCTTCGAACAGCGTCTGGGGGCCGAACGACTTGCCGAGGTCGGAGACAGCGATCATATCGAGCCGGGTATCTTACATCCCCACGGAATTGAATCGAAACAGGGCACAGCCCTGTGCAGGCGAGGCTGCGGGCAAACCGGATCAACGCCGGGCGGGGGCGTGGGCATTCCCATCTGAATACGTAGTTGTAGTTGCCCCAGTGGGAAGTTCCGTCATAGGATAAATACGTCCGTTTGAGGAGAACTCGACCATGAACCCCATAATGCCAACCGGTCTGGATTTGGACAAGCTCCCCCGGCGGGAAGCTCTCAATTGCACTCCTGAGGAGCTGATCGAGACCTCCTGGGAGAACGAGTGGAGCCCTGAGATTTCGGAACAGACCTGACCTGCTGTCCTCCCTCCGCGTACAATCCCTTGCAGACTGAGTTTGTCCGTCTGACCGAGGTCGCTCCCAATGGAGCGCATCTTGCACGGGGCACCCTCCGATGTCTGCTGACCGCCGTAACCCAAAGCCCGCTCCTGAAGCTCCGCGCCGCCGTAAATGGCGGCGGCGCCTACTCATTGCCGCGCTCGTCCTCCTCGTCGTCGGCATCTTCGTCATCCGGCCGTTCTGGCAACTGTCGGGCCAGTTTGACGACCTGACGTTCCGCCAGCCGTCGCGGCTCTACGCCCGAGCTCCCGTGATCTCGGTGGGCCGGAGCTACCCCGCCGATCTGCTGATCGAGGACCTGCGCGCCGAGGGGTACCGCGAGCACTCCAGCGACTCTCCTCTGCCGGCCGGGCGCTACCGCAAGGGGAAGAGGAGCCTGGCGATCCACGTGCGGCGGTTCCCTCTGCCCGACGGCGAGCAGGGCGGAGGGGTCGTGGAGATCACCTACAGGGGGACCCGGATCTCCCGCCTGCGCTTCGACGGAGAGACGGCGAGGTCCGCGCGGCTGGAGCCTCCGCTCCTCGCCTCCTATTACGGCTCGGACTTCCAGGAGCGCCGGCCGGTTGAACTGAAGAATGTCTCCCAGGATCTGGTCGAGGCGGTCGTCGCGGCCGAGGACGACAACTTCTTCGACCATCACGGCGTGTCGTTCACCGGCGTGGCGCGCGCCCTGTGGGTCAACATGCGCGGTGGCCAGATCCGCCAGGGTGGAAGCACCCTGACGCAGCAGCTCGTCAAGAACCTCTATCTCACCCACGAGCGCACCTGGGACCGCAAGGCGCAGGAGCTGATCCTCGCCCTGCTGCTGGAGGCGCGCTACGGCAAGCAGGAGATCCTGGAGGCCTATCTCAACGAGATCTACCTGGGGAGCAGCGGCGGCGTCTCGCTGATGGGCATGGGCGCCGCCTCCCGAGCCTACTTCGGCAAGGAGGCCAGCCAGCTCGACCTCGCCGAGGCCGCCACCCTGGCGGGGATCATCCGCGCGCCGGGCGTCTACTCCCCGCTGGCCCATCCGGAACGCGCCAAGGAGCGCCGCGACTGGGTGTTGAACCGCCTGCGGCAGCTCCGGCGCGTTCCCCCTGAGAGAGTCGAGGAGGCGCTCGCGCGGCCGATGAGCGTCGCCCCTGAGCCGCTGGTCCGCCGGCGCGCCCCTTATTTCGCGGATGCCATGGCCGCAGAGGCCCAGCGCCGTTTCGGCATCGAGGAGCTGGCCGATACCGGGTACATTCTCTTCTCGACGCTCGATATGCGCGGCCAGAAGGCGGCCCAGGAAGCGGTCGAGTGGGGGCTGGAAGCGGCCGAGAAGGGGTACCAGAAGGGCCAGAAGGCCAAAGGGCCGCTGCAGGCCGCTCTGGTCTCGATCGACCCGGAGACCGGCGGCATCCGCGCTTACATCGGCGGGCGCTCCTATACAAAGAGCCAGTTCGATCGCGCCGGCAAGGCCCTGCGGCAGGCGGGCAGCGCCTTCAAGCCGATCGTCTACGCCGCCGCCTTCGAGGAGAAAACAGCCTCGCCGACCTCCTTCGTGGAGGACACGCCCTTGACCGTGCGGCAGGCGGGGCTGCGCTGGAGCCCGAAGAACGACGACGGCAGCTTCCACGGCTGGGTCAGCGTCCGCCACGCCCTGGAGAAGAGCTACAACCCGGCCACGGCGCGGATCGCCATGCAGGTCGGGATGCCCAAGATCGTCGAGCTCGCCCAGGAGATGGGGGTCAGGGCCAAGATGGACCCCTTCCCCTCGGTCGCCCTGGGGGCGGTCGACCTGACTCCGGTCGAGCTGGCGACGGTCTACGCCACTCTCGCCAACGGCGGCGTGCGCCCGCCGGTGCACGGTTTGGTGGCCGCCCTGGACCGCTACGGCGAGCCGATCGAGGGGACGGGGCTTCCGGAGCCGGAGCGCGTGGTCTCGGCCGAGACGACCTATCTGGTGACCTCGATGCTCCAGGGAGTGCTGGAGCGGGGCACGGCGCGCGGAGCGGCGTCCGGCATCCAGGGCGACCTCGCGGGCAAGACCGGCACCACGAACAAGCGGCGGGACAGCTGGTTCGGCGGCTACGCGCCCGAGCGGGCGACCGTGGTCTGGGTCGGCTACGACGACAACTCCTCGACCCGGCTCTCCGGAGCGCGGGCGGCCCTGCCGATCTGGGTGCGCTTCATGGCCAAGGTCGCCCCGCGCGACGGCTACTCCAGGTTCCAGCAGCCCCCCGGGGTCACCACGGCCGTCATCGACCCTACGACCGGCATGCTCGCCACCGAGTACTGCCCCGTCGTCCTCACCGAGTCCTTCCGTCAGGGCGAGGTCCCGTCCCAGCTCTGCAACCGCCACCAGAGCTGGTATGAGCAGGAGATCGCCGAGGCCATCGACGCCCGCGACGCGGAGGAGATCGACGAGGCGCGGGAGGAAGATGCGGAGGGGGGCGAGGTGAGAGGAGGGGAGGAGGGCAAGCGCCACCCCTTCCGCCGCTGGCTCAAGAAGGTCTTCGGAAGCGACAAGGACAAAGACAAGCCAGAGGAGCGCAGGCCGCCGGCATAGGGCTTCTCGCGCTATGATGGTGTGCTCTGCGCTGGGCCGGCGAGCGGGGAATCCGCCGTAGGGCCCCGGCGTTGAAGAGCTTGTTGTCGATGTCCAAGAGCCTGTCCATCCTTGTTGAGCGCGCACGCACGCACAACCTGAAAGGGATCGACTGCCGCATCCCGCACCGGGCGGTCACGGTGGTGACCGGCCCTTCGGGCGCGGGCAAGTCGTCCCTCGCCTTCGATACCGTTTTCGCCGAAGGGCAGCGGCGGTTCGTGGAGTCGATGTCCACCTACGCCCGGCAGTTCCTCGACCAGATGGAACGCCCGCCGGTGGACGCGATCCACAACATCCTGCCGGCCGTGGCCCTGGAGGCGAAGAACGCGGTGCGCAACGCCCGCTCGACCGTGGGCACGATCACCGAGGTCATGGACGTCCTGCGCCTCCTCTACACCCACCTGGGCGAGGTGGGGTGCCCGCGCGGGCATGGTCCGGCGCGCAGCTTCACCCCGGAAGAGGCCGCCGCCGACCTCGTGGCGGGCGCCGCGGGCGATCCGTTCACCGTCGTGGTCCGGCTGCCGCGGCCGAAGCGGGGGGCTGACGACGCCTTGGGCGAGCTGATCCGCCAAGGTTTTCAGCGCCGGCTTCAGGGAGAAGAGGTCGTGCGCATGGAGCCGGGCGAGAAGTGGCCGGCCCGGCTCGATCCCCTCCCCCTGGTCCTCGGCCGTTTCGCCGCCCGCCCGGACTCCATGGCGCGGGTCCTCGACACACTGGAGCAGGCCTACCGGATGAGCGGCGGCAAGGTGGAGGCGCGCGGCGCCAAGGGGGTCCGCTTCTACAGCCCCGAGCTGTCGTGCGTGGTCTGCGGCGAGGCGGTGCGACGGCCGACGCCGGCCCTCTTCTCCTTCAACTCGCCGCTCGGCGCCTGCCCCACCTGTCAGGGGTTCGGCCGGGTGATCGGCATCGACCGCCAGCGGGTCGTCCCCGATCCGCGGCGCACGCTCTCCGACCGCCCGATCGCGCCCTGGAACACCCCCGCCTACGAGGAGCTCTACGACGACCTGCTCAAGACGGCCCGCAAGCGAGGTGTGCCGCTGGAGGTCCCCTGGATGGAGCTGTCCGAGGAGGACCGGCAGTGGGTGTGGAGCGGCGAGGGGAAGTTCTGCAATCTGGAGGAGTTCTTCCAGTGGCTGGAGGGGCGGACCTACAAGGTCCATGTCCGGGTTTTGCTCGCCCGCTACCGCTCCTACACCCCCTGCCCGGACTGCGGCGGCACCCGGCTGCAGCCGGAGGCGCTGGCGGTCCTCCTGGAAGGGCTGACCCTGCCGGACTTGACTGCGATGAGCATCGAGCAGCTCCGCGCCTGGCTGCGCGGGCGGAAGTGGACCGCCCGGCAGCGCGAGGTCGCCGGCCACCTGCTCGACGAGCTGACCGAGCGGGTCGAGGTGCTCCACCGGGTGGGGCTCGACTACCTGACGCTCGACCGGCAGGCGCGCACCCTGTCGGGAGGCGAGACGCAGCGCATCCACCTCGCGGCGGCCCTCGGCTCCGGCCTGACCAGCACCCTCTACGTGCTCGACGAGCCGACCATCGGCCTCCATCCGCAGGACAGCGACCGCCTGCTCGGGCTGCTGCGCGACCTCGCCAAGCGGGGCAACACGGTGCTCGTCGTGGAGCACGACCGCACGCTGATCCGCGGCGCCGACCACATCATCGACCTCGGGCCGGCGGCCGGCGAGCGGGGTGGGCATGTGGTGGTCGAGGGGCCGATCTCGGCGGTCCTCGCCTGCGAGCAGTCGCTGACCGGACGGTACCTCCGGGAGCGCCCGCCGACCCCCGCCCGGCGGCACATGGCCCGCTTCCGGCGCGAGCAGGGGTGGGAGCCGCTGGACCAGGAGATCTCGTCGCTGCCGCGCGTGTCCATCCGCGGCGCCCGCGCCCACAATCTGAAGGACGTGGACGTCGACCTTCCTCTGGGCGCCATGGTCGCGGTGACCGGCGTCTCCGGGTCCGGCAAGTCGACGCTGGTGGAGAACGTGCTCTACGGCACCTACCAGCGGGCGCGCGGCGTGGTGGACGTGGAGCCGGGCGAGGTCGATCAGCTCCTGGGATTGGAGGGGCTGGAGGACGTCACGCTGGTCGACCAGCGCCCCCTGGGCCGCTCCAGCCGCTCGAACCCGATCACCTATGTCAAGGCGTACGACGAGATCCGGAAGATCTGGGCCGGCACCTCCGACGCCCGGGTGCGGGGCATCACCCCGGCCCACTTCTCGTTCAACGTCGAGCGCGGCCGCTGCCCGGCGTGCGAGGGCACGGGGGTCACCGAGGTGGACATGCAGTTCATGGCGCCGGTGACGGTGCCGTGCGAGACCTGCCAGGGGCACCGCTTCCGCCCCGAGGTGCTGGCCGTGCGCTACAAGGGGCTCAACATCTCGGAGGCGCTGGAGCTGACGGTGGAGGACGCCCAGGACTTCTTCGCCGACCACAAGCGGCTCGTCCGGCGGCTGCGCATCCTGTCGGACGTGGGCCTGGGCTACCTGCGGCTCGGGCAGTCGACCTCGACGCTCTCCGGCGGCGAGGCGCAGAGGCTCAAGCTGGCGAGCTTCCTCGACCGCCCGGCCACGGAGAAGCCGCGGCTCTTCCTGTTCGACGAGCCGACCACCGGGCTCCACCTGGCGGACATCGACCTCCTCTACCACACCCTGCGCCGGCTGGTGCAGCGCGGCGACGGCGTGGTGATCGTCGAGCACAGCCCCGACCTGATCGCGCGCTGCGACTGGATCGTGGACATGGGCCCCGGCGGCGGGATCCACGGCGGCGAGGTCCTCTATTCCGGGCCGCTGGAGCCGTTCCTGGACCGGGTGGAGAGCGCCACCGCGGACGAGCTGCGCCGCCACCTCCGCTGGCCCGAGCGGGCTTTGGCCGTCGGGTGAATTTTTTCTCCCGCCTCCCGTGTTCTGGGAGAGGAACCGAGTTGCAGCGGTCCGTTTCACCGCTTAGGATGAGCTTTTGATGGAATCGCAGAGCCTCGCCACGCCCTATCCTGCCGCGCGGCCCCGCCTCTATTGGGTAGGGACGATCGCGGGCGCCGTGTTGGGCGCGGTCCTGCTCTTCGCCGTCTGGGCCAAGGCGCTCGATCCGGCGGCGTTCGCGGAGCAGATCCGCATCGAGGGCCTGGACTTCCTCTTCTCCGCCCAGGCCGTGGCCCTGATCGCGCTGGCGCTGGAGGCCGGCCTCGGGCTGGCCCTGCTGCTGGGCGTCCGGCGGCTCTGGGTGCTGATCCCCTCCGTCCTGCTGGTGGCCTTCTTCCTCTTCCTGACCGGCCGGGCCTGGTATCTGGACGCGCATGGCCTCCGCGAAGAGGCCGCCTCGTGCGGCTGCTTCGGCAACCTGGTGCAGCGCACGCCGGCCGAGGCGTTCTGGCAGGACCTGGCGATGCTCGTGCCGCCGCTGCTGCTGGGCTTCGTGGGCCGCGACCGGCGGGGGCCGCGCTTCCCGCCCGTACGGACGGCGATGGTCGCCTTGGTCACCTTGGGCGTCCTCGTCTTCACCTGGAAGGCGCCGGAGCTGCCTCTCGACGACCTCGCGACGCGGCTGCGTCCCGGCGTCGAGGTGAAGGACCTCTGCGCCGGCGCCGCCGAGGAGAGGGTCTGCCTGAGCACCGTGGCCGCCGGCCTTGGGGAAGGGGAGCACCTCGTGGTGATCGCCGACCTGGCGGACCCGGCGTTCGGCGAGTCGGTCGACGCGCTCAACGCCGCGGCGAGCGACCCTTCGGGGCCGGGGGTCTGGCTGCTGAGCGCCGCGACCCCGGAGCAGGTGCACAATTTCCGCTGGACCCGGGGTCCGGTCTTCCAGGTCGTGGAAGCGCCCCCAGGGCTCCTGCGCCCGCTCTACCGCCGCCTGCCCCGCGCCTTCCGGGTCAAGGACGGACGGGTGACCGAGACCTACGCGGGGCTGCCGCCCCTCTCTCAGATGGCCGCCGGGGCGTCGTCCGCGAAGTCGCCGGCCTGAAACATTTCATTCCGTGAGGTTCATGACATGACGCACAAGCGCATCTCCTCCCTCTCCGCGGTCCTCGCCCTCGCCGCGGCGGTCCTCCTGGCGGCTTTGCCCGCCCAGGCGCAGGGGGTCCCCTCCGACAGCGTATTCCGCGGTTTCCAGAGGAGCGGCGAGTACCTGCTGATGGTCAACAGCAAGGTAGACAAAGGGGCCGAGATCTACGTGAACGCCAGCATCCCGGCCTACCTGATCATCGCGACCGCCCTGCCCTCTCCGGTGCTGCTGACGCCGCGCGCCGGCACGGTCGAGACGGTCAACATCATGAAGATCGCCAAGCAGCAGGACGGTTCGGTGGACCTGCTGGCCGACGCCGCGCTGGCGCCGCAGGGGAAGTTCAAGCTCGACGGCGAGCGGGTCCTCTTCACCTCCGAGGGGAGGCCGGCGAGCCTGAATCCCAAGCCGCCGCTGATCGGCGCCAAGAAGGCCGCCGACCTCAAGGCCCACAGCCCCGAATATGTGCGGACGGCGCAGGGCTACAAGCCGAACGCGCAGGCGATCGCGACGATCAAGAAGCAGGCGCAGCCGGTCCGCGTTCTGGTGTTCTTCGGCTCCTGGTGCCCGCACTGCCGCGAGCACCTGCCCTTCCTGATGAAGGTCGAAGACGAGATCAAGGGCTCCAAGGTCCGGGTCGACTACTACGGTCTCCCGCGCGACTTCAAGGACGCGGAGGCCAAGCGGCTCAACATCCGCGGCGTCCCCACGGGCGTGGTCTACGTCAACGGGAAGGAGACCGGGCGCATTCAAGGCGACGACTGGAACGCTCCCGAGGCTGCCCTCAGCCGGATCCTGGGCGGCATCCGCCCGGCGGCGGCGGGCCGGTAAGCGCTTCCAGCGGATCGATCCCCCCGTTGTGCCAGGTCGCGTCCGGCGACTGCAGCTCGCCGGGGGGAGCCGTCCGCGAGATCCCCAGCTCGGCCAGCCGGGGGACGAGGCTCCAGGCCTCCTCCCCCGCCAGGGCCGCCCCCTGAAGCTTCCCCCGCCACGGAGCGAGCAGCTCCGGCACCCGCGACAGATCGGTCAGAGGATGGACCCTCACGGTCCGCAACCCCGGCGAGGGGCGGAACCGCGAATCGGGATCGACCAGGACGGTCCCCGCCGCCGGCGGGAGCCGGCAGGGCCGCAGCCCCCGCATCTCCGCTTCGAGCCGCGCCTGCTGCACCGCCGCCCAAGCCGCCGCGTCCGCGGGGCTGGGAGGCCAGCGCCGCGCGAGATCCTCCAGGGCCTCCTCCAGACGGCTGGCCAGCGCCTCCGCGTCTCCCGCCGCGTAGACCGCCGCGATCGAGAGGCAGCCCCGCTGATCGAAGAGCGCCACGTCGCGCGCCAGCCCCTGCGCCACCTCTCCTTCTCCGTTGCCTACGAGCGCCAGGCTGGTCTTGGGACCGTAGGCGATCACTTTGCCGGGAGCCCTGCGCTCCAGGTCGGCGATGGCCGGGGCGTCTCCGTAAGCGATCACCGTCTCCACACCGGCCAGGATCGGAGCCTCCAGCCGCTCGTCTCCCCCGGGCCAGGCCGCGGCGGCGACAGCCCCGGCCAGGCGCGGCTCGCGGGCGGTCAGCGCGGCGAGGAACGCCGGCGCGAACAGCGGCTCGGCCGAGGGGGATTTGAGGAGCACGGGACGCCGCAGCGCCAGCGCCGGCAGCAGCGGCTGGACGGCCAGGGCCGGCAGGTTGGAGGCGAGCACCACCAGCACCGGGCCGGCCGGCGAGGGAGGGATGAGCGGCTCCGCCCTCTCGAAAAGCGCGGCGGCCGGCTCCCTCCGGACGCCCCCCAGCACCGCCTCCAGCCCGGCCGCGAGCCCCTCGGGGGACAGCCGGCAGAGCCGCGCCAGGTCCGCGTCGAGCGCCCGGCGCTCGGGAGAGGCGGGATCGAGGAACGCCTCGACCGTCGCGGCCCAGGCGTCCAGCAGATCGGCTGTTGAGATGGCCCGCAGCCCCTCCTCGCTCCGGCGCAGCTCCTCGACGATCCGCACGATCCGCATCAGGGCATTATGCTTCCAGGATGAGAGCCACGGTCAGCCACTTCGAGATCCCCGTCCGGGACCTGGAGCGCGCGGCCCATTTCTATCGCGAGGTCTTCGGCTGGACGATCCAGCCCCTGGCGTGGGAGGGACACCCCTACGCCCGGGTCCGCGCCTCCGTCCCCGCCGAAGGACCAGGAAAAGAGGGGATCGACGGCGGGCTGATGGAGAGCGGCGACGCCGGCCACCCGCTGCTCATGATCCACGTCGAGGGCGCGGATCTGGAGAGCGTTCTGGCGAGGATCGTGGAGGCCGGCGGCGAGATCGACCTGCCGGTCACCCGCATCGGGGACATGGGGCTCCACGCCCGGTTCAGGGATCCCGAGGGGAATCTCCTGGGGCTTTGGCTGGGGCTCCGGCAGAAGAGCTGAGCTCTTCCACGACCAGCGAGCACCCCCGCAGCTCGGCTCCGGCGGCGCGGCCCAGCAGCCGGAAGCCGTCTCCTTCGGCCACACCGAGATCCTCGGTGAGGAGATGCACGGCTGAGCCGACGTTGGCGAGGTCGAAGACGGAGACCAGCCCCGGGGTCCCCGGAGAGGCCTCTTCCAGGCTCTCGGGATCGAGGATGCGCACGCGCACCCAGTGCGGCGCCACGAAGAGGTCGGGATCTCCGCCCAGCAGGGCGAGCGTGTAGCACTGGCTGGTCAGCTCGGTCATCCCGTACTCGCGGACGACCTGCTCCGCGGGCACTCCCAGCCGCTCGCCGATCCGGCGCAGCAGCTCCTCGCGGATCAGCTCCGCGGTCCTCCCCTTGAAGCCCCCGGTCTCGAAGAGCACGCTGCCGGCGGGGAGGCGGAAGCGCAGATCCATCCGGTCCAGCCAGTCGAGCCACTGCGCCAGGGCGAAGGCGGTGGCGAGCACCAGGACCGGCCGCCCCTCGCGCTGCCGCGCGCCCGCCCAGGAACGGGCGCGCGCCGCCTCCACCCCCTTGGGTCCGAAGGCCGTGGCGCTCTCTGGAGAGCCGTGGCGGGCCAGGATGTGGTCCGCCATGAAGGAGAGGCTGGAGTCCGGGAGCTGCTCGCGCGCCGGGATCAGCGACAGGACCGGCAGCCGCGCGCCGGCTCCGAGGAGCGGCAGGCAGAAGCGCGGAAACGAAGCGTCGATCACCAGCCGGTAGAGGTCCGGATACGGGTGGAGGTGGACGCTCCGGCTCTCGCCGGTGGTGCCGCTGCTGCGGAAGGCCTCCACGGCGGGCGCGGCGGCCAGCTCCAGGGTCTTGAAGGCGGCGGCGGGCACCGGCGGGACCTTCCGCCAGTCCGAGAGGGACGCCGGGGTCGCCCCCCGCCCCTCGCACAGGCGGCGGTACGGCTCGATCTTTTCGAACTGGAAAGCGAACGCCGCGAGCGCCAGCTCCTCGAAGGAGCCGGCGCCCGGCGCCGGGGGGGACTGCACGAATCGGGCGATGCGGTCGACGATCACGCCCGGATTCTGTCACGGTCCGCGGGACATTCTGGTACAGTACGCATGCGAAACCAGGCTCGCCTGACCGACCGGAGGCTATGACGAGATGCCGGACTTTCCTTACGAGAAGAAGATCGAGATCGACAAACCGCCGCGCCCGAAGCCGCCCAAGCAGCTCGCGGTGATCGACCAGACCGGCTGCACCGGCTGCGAGGCCTGCATCTCGTTCTGCCCGGTCGACTGCATCGAGATCGTGCCGGGTCCCGAGCACCGGGACTTCATGAAGCTGGTCGAGGTGGACCTCGAGCGCTGCATCGGCTGCCAGCTCTGCGCCCGCTACTGCCCCTGGGAGACGATCAACATGTGGGGTTACGAGGAGGGGCTGGCCATCGCGCCGGAGCACACGGTGCGCTCGCTGATCTACGAGTACGATCCCGAGACCATGCACGAGGCGGCGGAGATCCGGCAGAGTGCCTGACGCGCACGATCCGCAGCTCGAAGCCGCCCTGAAGCAGGTCCTCCAGGTCATCTTCAAGGACCATCCCCTGCAAGCCAACCAGATCCTGGTGCTCGCCGCCGAGCTGCAACGGCTCGGCGTCCACCGCCTGGTGGAAGAGCACATCTCCAAGTTCCAGGCCCAGCTCGACCGCTCCGGCCGCATCGGCTGACCGATCACCTGCCCCGCAGGATAAGCTCCTGCCGGGTGTTCCAGGAGACGAGGTGGGAACCGATTCCGCAAGGGCGACGGTGGCCGATCCGGGCTGGGACGCGTTGGCGCGGGTGGCCGCCGGGGAGGCCGACGCCTTCGCGCAGCTCGTCGAAGCCCACCAGGACCGGCTGCTCCGGTTGTGCGAACGCCTGCTCGGCGACGCGGAGGAGGCCCGGGACGCCGCCCAGGAGGTCTTCCTCAAGGTGTTCCGCAAGGCCGGCGACTTCCGCCCCCAGGGACAGGTCTACACCTGGCTGTACCGCATCGCGGTCAACCATTGCCTGAACAAGCTGCGGCGCCGCAAGCTGGTGCGGTTCCTGCGCTGGAACGACCCGGCGGAGGACGCCGAGGCGTCGCCATTCGATCCGCCCGACGGCTATCCCGACCCGGCCGCCGCGCTGGAGGCCCGCCGGCGCTGGCAGGCGACGCGCCAGGCGATCGCCCGGCTGCCGGCGGGTCAGCGGGCGGTCCTGGTCCTCGCCCGGTTCGAGGGGCTCTCGTACCGGCAGATCGCGGAGGTGCTGGGGATCACCGAGGGTGCGGTCGAGAGCCGGCTGTTCCGCGCCATGCGGCGGGTCGAGGCGGCGCAGGATACGGACGTTTCGGGAGTTTCACCCAGAGAGGGCAGACGATGAATCGCGTGACGGAGATGGAATTGATGCGGCTCCTCCACGGCGAGCTGCCGGAGGGGCGGGCTCGCGAGCTGCGCGACCGGATGGAGCGCGATCCCGAGCTGGCGGCGACGTACGCGCGGCTGGCGCGGACCTGGGAAGGGCTGGAGCTGCCGCCGGCGGCCCCGGCTCCGCCGGGCTTCGCGCAGAGGATCGCGGCGCGGGCCCGCGAGCAGCGGTCCGGCGGCGCGCTCTCCTGGACGGCGGCCCCGGGCTGGGTACGGGCGGCGGCCGCCGCCGCGCTGGTGGCGGGGACGGCCCTCGGCGTGGGCGCCGGGAGCTGGATCCATCGCTCGCCGGCGGCCCTGGAAGAGTCCCCGGAGGTATCGGCTTCGGAGGCCACGTTCGAGACCACCCTCGCCGAGAGCTACTGGGACGCCATTGGGGAGCTGCCGTGAGGCGCTGGTGGCTGGCTATCGCCCTGCTGCTCTCGGTCGGGGTGAACCTCGGCATCCTGGCGGTCCTGTTGACACACCGGGGCGGGCCGCGGCCGGAGAGGCCGGTCCTGGACGAGCCGGAGCCTGGGCGGCCCAGTGATCGGCCCTTCCCGCGCGACCTCGATCCGGGCGAGCCGCCTTCGCGCGTCGTCCGGCTGGCCGACCGGCTGGGGCTCGAAGGAGAGCAGCGGCGGCGCTTCATCTCCCTCCAGAGGCGGTTCTTCATGGAGACCCTCCGGCTGCGCACCGAGCGGGCCGAGATCCAGCGCGAGCTGCGCCGTGAGCTGACCTCCCCCGAGCCCGACCGCGAGCGCGTTCAGACGCTGCTGCGCGAATCCGCCCGCACCTTCCTGGCCCTGGAGCAGGCGCTGGCCAGGAACGTCATCGCGAGCCGGGAGCTTCTCGATCCAGAGCAGGAGGAGCTGTACCTGGACATCGTCTCCCGCCTGCGGCCGCCAGGGCTCGGAGGCCAGCCGCCGCGCAACCAGCGCCGCCCGCCCCGCTGGCGAGAGAGGTAGGACGATCCGCCGCCGCGGGACAAAAAAAGACCCCGCTCTGGGAGCGGGGTTTTCGGAGGAGGGAGGTTTGGAGAGGAGATTGTCTTTCGCGTTCTGCCGTCTCCACCCATATATACGGACGGACCCTTCGGAATGTTTGGTCCCCTCCCGTAAGATCCCGAAATGAAGATCGCGACCTGGAACGTCAACTCGATCCGCGCCCGGCTGGAGAGGATCCGCGACTGGACGGAGCGCGAGCAGCCGGACGTACTCTGCATGCAGGAGATCAAGACGGTCGACGAGCTCTTCCCCTCGAAAGCCTTCGAGGAGCTCGGCTACCGCGTCGAGACCTACGGCCAGCCGACGTACAACGGCGTGGCGATCCTCTCCCGCAAGCCGATGTCCAAGATCGTCCGCGGCTTCCCGGACGAAGAGCCCGACGCGCCCCGGCGGCTGATCGCGGCGACGATCGGCAAAGTGCGGGTGATCAACGTCTACGTGCCCAACGGGCAGTCGCCGGAGAGCGAAAAGTTCGTCTACAAGATGGAGTGGCTGGCCCGCCTGCTCGGTTTCCTGAAGGAAGAGGCGTCGCCCTCCGACCCCCTGATCCTCCTCGGCGACTTCAACATCGCGCCCGACGAGAGGGACGTCCGCTATCCGGAGGCTTGGCGCGGCAAGATCCACTTCCATCCCAAGGAGCACGCGGCCCTCGCCCGCGTCACCTCCTGGGGTCTCTCCGATCTCTTCCGCAAGATCCACGAGGAAGGGGGGCACTACTCCTGGTGGGACTACCGGCGGCTCGCCTTCCAGAGGAACGACGGCCTGCGGATCGACCTGGTCCTCGGCACCGAGAAAATTTTGAAGCGCTGCCGGGACGCCACGATCTTCCGGGACGAACGCAAGGGGGAGTCCCCCTCGGACCACGTCCCGGTGGTGGTGGAGCTGGCCTGAGCCCTCACCCCCGTCCCCTCTCCCGGTACCGGGAGAGGGGGTCAGGGGGTGAGGGCCATCCAGCGCGCCGCCTCCCAGCCGAGGTGGCCGTGGGCGTTGAACAGGCGCACGACCGGGCGCTCCCCCCAGTCGATCACGGTCAGCGTGCCCGGGTCGAGGAACATGCGGCGCGCGGTGGCGAGCGGCGACCCGAGGGCCGCGCAGAGCAGCGCCTTGATCGGCCCGACGTGGCTGACTAGGGCGATCCATTCGCCGCGGTGCTCCCGGGCGAGGTCATCCACTACGGCCAGGATGCGGGCCTGGACCGATTCCATCGACTCACCCCCGGGCGGCGCCGAGCCGAGATCGGCCTCCCAGCGCAGCAGCGTCTCGCGCCCGCCGCGCTCGATCACCTCCGTCCGGGTCAGCCCCTCCCACTCTCCGAAGCACTGCTCGCGCAGCCGCGTCTCCAGCCGCGGGTCGATGCCGTGGGCCCCGGCGATGCGCCGGGCCGTCTCCGCCGCGCGGACGAGAGGGCTGGAGTAGACCGCGCGCAGCGGGAGGGACGCCAGGGCGGAGGCCAGGCGCTCGGCCTGGTCGACACCCGAAGGCGCCAGCGGCTCGTCGCGCGAGCCGAGATAGCGCATCTCCCGGTTCCAGGAGGTCTCGCCGTGGCGGGCCAGGAAGAGGCGGACGGTGGACGCGCTCATCTACGAGGCGGGAGCCTCCAAGGCAGCCTCCGCCACTTCCTCCATCGGAGGAGGCATCGGCTCGCTCAGCCGCTCCTTGAGCGCCTCGTACTTGACGTCCAGCAGCTCCCAGACCGAGGAGATCTGCTCCAGGCGCTGGTCGAGGTCCACGGTCCAGTGCTCGTTCTTGATCGGCTCCAGCTTCAGGCCGTTGATGCGGTAGGAGAGGGCGTCGAAGCGCATCGGGTACGGCCCGACGTGGATCTTGGCGGAGAGGATCTCGGCCCCCTGCTCCAGATAGTGGAAGAGGTCGTTGAGCACGGCGCCGGTCAGGGAGACCTTGGCCTCACGCGTGGCGAGCCGCACGCTCCCGGTCTCCGGCTCGACCATCACCTCGGGCTCTTCCAGCAGGGCCTTGAGGAAGCGGCACCCCTGCACCGACTGCCCCGGCTCCCTGGGGATGACCACGTCGCTCATCTCGTCGGCCCCGCCGGCCCCGTCCAGCCAGGGGGCCTTGAAGTCCGCCTCGACGCCGGCTTGGCGCAGCAGGGTGAGGACGCTCCCGAGGTGGGCCTTGGCCGTGCTGGCGACGTAGAGGACCGTCCCGTCGATGCAGCACTCGATGATCCGGGTGCGCGGCGCCTGACGCATGCAGAGCTCGGCCTCGGCCAGGTCGCGCAGCTTCTTGCGGGTCTTGGAGCCGACGAACGGCGCACCGGTCGCCTCCATCTCGGCCTTGATCAGCTCCTTGAGCCGCTCCTTGACGGAGGTCGCGTCCGCCCGGACGCGATCGATGCGCACGCGGAAGGCCCAGCGCCCCTGGGCCACCTCGTAGGGGGCGTCGATCTCGAAGGGGACGGCGCCCATGCGCTCGCGCACCTCGGAGCCGGGCTCGATGGCCCAGAACCGGATGCGCTCGAAATCGGGTCCCCCCGGGGGCACCGCGACAGTGAAACGGGTAACGCTGACAGTTCCGCTCAGAAGTCCCATACTGCTCTCCTTCTTCGACCGGCCGGATTGGGCGCTGGTGAGAGCGCCATCTTAGCCGATCCGGAGGGTGACGGGATCAGCGGAAGATCGGAAAAATGGGGATCTGCTCGGGCGGCTTGCTCGACTCGGCAGGCGGCACCGGGATGACGAGGATCTCCGGCTCGCACTCCTGGCCTTCCTTCTCCGGGGTGCACTCCACAGGCTTCGCCGGAGACTCCGCGGCGACCGGCTCTTCCAGGACGACCACATCCTCGACGACGGCCTCGGCCTCCGCGGCCGGCCCATTCTCTTCGGAGCTGGCTTCCTCCTCGGCGGCCTCCGAGGCCACCGGCTTCTCCTCACTCTCCAGGTTCCCGAGGTCCTCGGCCAGAATCACGACAGGCTCCACGCTCTCCTCGGGCTCGGCCGCGGCGATCTCCTCGATCTCCTCGGGCAGAGGGCTCTCCTCCTCGACGTAGGACCAGGCCTCGACCGAGTCGAGGTTGGTGGTGAAGACGAAGCCCACGTCGGAGTCGGTGTAGAGGTCCTCGACCACCTGATCCGCCTCGCGCCATTCGGGGCCGTCCTCGTCGGCCAGGGAGCGGGTGCCGTCCCACTCCCCCTGGATCGTGTCGCTGAGCACGGACGAGTCGAGCAGCTCTTCGAGGTTGAGCGGCGCCGTGGCGATGCGGTTCGCCTGGACGATCAGGAGGGCCAGCTCGCCGGCCGTGGCCCGGTCGCCGGCCGCCTCCGCCCTCTCCTGGAGCGGCGCGAGCTTGCGGGCCAGCCGCGCCTGGGCGGCGCGCATCCGCTCGAAGCGCCGACGCTCCTCCTCGTTGATCGGCTGGCCGGTGCGGAAGCGGAGCCACTCCCTGCCATAGCGGCTGCGCAGCCGTCCATAGGAGGAGGACAGGATGCGGAGCTCCCGGTCGATCTCGGGATCGTGCGTCCCCACCCGGTTGACGACCACGCCGAGGTGGGCCAGAGCCATGGTCCCCGACCGCAGCGACCGGAAAAACGCCAGGTCGCGCCTCTGCAGCGCGGCGCTCACCTCGGCGAGGGAGCGGTCCATCCGGTCGAGGGCGGCCTGGAGGGCCTGCGCCTCGTGAGGTTCGAGCCGGGTTTTCCGGGAAGCCTCACGGGTCTTGACGCACGCCTCCCGGGCGATGCGCACCAGCTTCCCGGCGTCGGCCCGGCGGCCCGGCGGCGGTGCCGCCGACGCCGCTCCGGCGAACAGGACGAGCAGGATTCCCAGGATGCGAGCCGATCTCATAGGTCTTCCACGCGGCAGTTCCATGGATCTATACGGACGAGGCCGCCAGGATGTCACAAACGGGATGAAGGAACGCTGAAGGAGGGCTGAAAACAACGACGGCGCCGGTGCGGGATCACCGGCGCCGTCGTTAAACCCAAGATAGGAGAAAGACCATGCGGGCGCAATACTACCCGGTCTTGTCCGAAATGGGAAGCCCCCTCCCCTTACCGCCCCGACTCGCCCGGACGGCCGGGGTCCGAGAACTGGAAGATCATCTCGGTCCACATCTTGACGGGGACGTCGTTGCGGGTGGCCGGCTGGAAGGTCACCTTCCGGGCGGCGGCGAGCGCGACCTCCTTGAAGCCGAGCCCCTCTTCGTCCCCTTCCTGGACGACCGCCTCGATCACCCGGCCGCTCTCGTCGACCAGCAGGTCGAGGCGGATGTCGACGTCCAGCCCCTGTCCGCGCGCGGCGGCCGGATAGCTGAAGCGCGGCATGTCCAGCGGGACCGGCGGCGAGACCCCAGGACCGGGCTGGACTCCCCCCTCCCGTCTCACCGGCGGCCGGTATTTTGGCGGGGGGGGCGGCAGGGCGCGGGCAACCTTCTCCGCGCGAATGGGCTGCGCGCTCCGGTTCTGGCGGGCCGGCGGAGCGCTCCGGGCGGTCTCCTCCTCGCGTTCCCGGAGCGGCACCCTCTCGGGCTCCCTCTCGATGGGGACGGGCGGCTCCTCCCGCTGGGCCACGCGCGGCGGCTCGGGTTGCCGGGACGGTGGGGGCTCCGGGCTGACCTCGAGCTCCTCGACGAGCGATGGCTCCTCCACGATCTGGATGTCTGATCCGTCCGCCTCAGGCGCGACCGGCTCGGGAGCTTCAGGCTCGGGCTCGGACGCCTCGCGGGACGGCTCGGGAGCGGAAGGGGTGACCGGAGGCGCCCACTCCGGCCGGGTCCGCGTCAGGTCGGAGGTCATCGAGAAGAGATAGACGAGGACCAGGATCACGGCCACCGAGAACCCGGCGAGCAGGAACGGAAGCGTCTTCCCGGAAGGGCGCGGCGGCGGCGGCGCAGGAACCGACTCCTCGGGATCGTACTCGAGGCCGGCGCTCTCCCGCGGTATGGGTGCGTCCCACGAGACGTCGTCGAATCCCGGGCGCTTGTCGTAGAAGGGGGTCGCCGCCACGGCGGGTATCGGGATCGAGAGCGACTCCTCCGGCTCGGCCGCGGGCTCCGGTCGGAGAAGGAGCGCATCCTCCACTGTAGAGACGCCCCGTGGGGCGTCTCCTTCTCCGGAGGCGCCCGCGCCATCGCGCGGATTCCTGGACATGAATGACGCCGCCGCAGGAGACGCCCCACGGGGCGTCTCTACAGTGGGGAGGGCCTCCAGCGGACTGCCGAAGACCGGCTCGACCTCGGTGCCCGCGAGCGGATACCGGGCCTGGATCTCCTCCAGGGCGCGGCCCAGCGCCTCGGCGCTGGCGATCCGGTCCCCCGGGTCCTTGGCGAGGGTCCGCAGCACGAGCGCGCGCAGGTCCGCCGGCACCACCCCCTCGGGGTCGCTCTCGTCGAAGGAGAGCGGCGGCCGGAACAGGTGGGCCGCCATCCAGGACCTGGCGTCGTGGCCCACGATCGGGCTGCGGCCGGTCAGCAGCTCGTAGAGCACGACGCCGAGCGAATAGAGGTCGCTCCGCTCGTCGACCGGCCCCTCGTCGAACTGCTCGGGCGAGGCGTAGCGGAGCTTGCCGAGGAACAGGCCGCCGGTGAGGCCGTCGCTGCCCGCCTCCAGGTTCTTCGCCAGGCCCAGGTCGATCAGCTTGACCAGCGGCCGGCCGTCGGCGTCCCGGGAGAGCATCAGGTTGGCGAGCGAGATGTCGCGGTGGACGATGCGCTGGCGGTGCAGGTGGGCGAGCGCCTGGCAGACCTGGCGGCCGATCTCCAGGACCAGGGGGAGCGGAGGGATTCCCAACTGCCGCAGGACCTCCCTCAAGGTCATGCCGTCGATGTATTCGAGGACGAGGAAGGCGCGGCCGTCCTCGCCGAGGGCGAAATCGTGGAGCAGGGCGAGGTTCGGATGGCGCAGCCGGCTCGCGGTCCGCGCCTCGCGCAGGAACCGCTCCTCGGCCTCGGGCGTGGGCTCCAGCGGCGAGCG
>DASVEF010000366.1:0-24240 GCA_036380715.1 Thermoanaerobaculia bacterium
GGCGAAGTGGGGCGAGCTGATGAAGCGCAACGGCTAGGCCGTCGAGTACATCCGGGAGACGATCCTCATGGAGGACCCGAGCCTCTCCTACACGCCCGCCAACCCGCGGCTCAAGCCTGAGGAGATGAGCTATTTCCACTACGACCTGTACTACGTGCAGCCGGGCCGGGAAGCGGAGGCCGACGCCGTGGCGCGGGAGTTCGTCGAGCTCTTCCGGAAGAAGGGGATCCCCGACGGCTACCGGCTCTTCAAGGTCCTCATGGGGGCCGAGATGCCGATGCTCGCCGTGATGGTCGGGGCCAAGGATGCGGCGGACTACCAGGTCCAAGACGCCAAGACCCGGCAGATCCTGGGACAGGAGGGGATGACCCTCTTCCAGCGCGCCTTCACCTTGTCGCGCCGCTTCGAGAGCCACAACGGATGGTGGCGCGCCGACCTCTCGCTGCCGCCGGCTCCCGCGAAGGCGGCGGCGAAGTAACCGGCCAGGACCGTCCTTCAGGTCTGGACCATGGGGGCGCAGCATGCTAACGCCCCCACACCCCCCTTCCGCTATGGGATAATCCTCCGCATGACGCTCGCCGCCGCTGCCGAACCCATTCCCCTGCGGACCGACTCCCATGGCGTTATCCGGGTTGGAGGGACCCGTGTAACCCTCGACACGGTGATTGCGTTCTTCAAGGCCGGAGAGAGCCCCGAGGAGATCGCCCATAACTTCCCCTCCCTGGAGCTCGCGGACGTCTATGCCGTGCTCACCTACTACCTGAGGCACCAGAGCGAGGTCGAGGACTACCTCCGCCGCGGCCAGGAACAGGCCGCGGAGGTGCGCAGGATGATCGAGGCTCGTTCGCCGCAGCACGGACTGCGGGAGCGGCTGCTCGCGCGGCTCCAGCAGAAATAGCCCTGGATGATCCTTCTCGCCGCCGATGAGAACTTCGACGCGCGGATCGTGCGCGGCCTGCAACGGCGAATCCCTGGCATCGACATCGTCAGGATTCAAGACACCGATCTGGCCAGCGCCGAGGACCCCACCGTTCTGGCCTGGGCGGCCGAGCACAATCGGGTGGTTCTCACCCACGATGTCCGAACGATGCCCGGTTTTGCCTATGAGCGCGTCCGCGCCGGGAAATCTATGCCAGGGATCGTCGAGGTAGATCCTGCGCTGCCCATTGGCCAAGCCATCGAAGATCTCTTCCTGCTGGTGATGGCAAGCCAGCCAGGCGAGTGGGAGGGGCAGGTTATCTACCTGCCCCTCTGATCCGAGCCTAGGAGCACCCCGCCCGCAGGCTCTACACGAGCCGCCGCAGCACCAGGAAGCCTCCGAGCGCGAGCAGGGCGGCGAGGAGGGCGAGGCCCACCGTGTCGAGCGCCGGGATCTCGACGACGTCGAAGCCCACGACAACGACGGTGGCGTCGCCCGCGGCGCCCGTGGAGGGGTCGTCCGAGACGCCGGAAGACTCGTTGGCGCCGTCGCCGTTGGCGTCGAAGGCGAAGGCCGCCTGGTTGGCGACGGTGGCGCCGGACGTCACATCAGGCCGGATCGTCGCCTGGATGGTGATCGTCACCGAGCCACCGGCCGGGATGGCGCCGTTCCAGGTCACCGTGTTCGTGGCCACGGTGGCCACCGCGGTGCCCGAGGTCGCCGAGGCGCTGACGAGGATCAGGCTGGACGGCAGCACGTCGGTCAGCTCGTCGCCGGGGTTGTCCGCCTGATTGCCGGGACCGGCGTTGGTCAGGACGAGGGTGTAGACGATCGAGCCGTTCGGCTGGAGCTGCCCGGAGACCGTCTTGGTGGCGTTGACCACCGTCGCCGCCGCGACGGTGGTCGGCTCGGAGTCGGCGGCCACGCTGGGATTGCCGTCCGGGTCGACCACGATCGAGGCGGTGTCGGTGATCGTCGAGCCGGCGGAAGCCGAGGCCGGAACGCGTACGGTCAGAGCGAAGAACGTATTGCCGAAGGGTAGAACGGCCGCGGTGCAGGAGACCGTCCCGGCCGCGCCCACGGCGGGCGTCGTGCAGGTCCAGCCGGCCGGCGCCGAAAAGGCCTGGAAGGTCGTTCCCGGCGGCACGGGAGCCGTCAGCGTCGGGTTCGGAGCATCGAACAGCGAGCTCGAGACCGCGATCGCGTAGGTGACATCGAAGCCGGCCGTGACCGGATCCGGGGTGTCGGTAATGGCCAGTGAGAGCACGTCGTCCGCCGATCCCACCGTGTTGAAGGCGGTGGCGTTCTGGTTCTCGGGGTTCGGATCCGGCGTCGTCGAAAAGACGACCGCGGTGTTGGCGATCAGCGTGCCGGCCGGCACCGACGCGTCCACCTGGACGACGAGGGTAAAGACGGCGCTCCCCGGAGCGAGCGTGGGGATCGAGCAGCTCACGGTCCCCACCATATCGACCGCGGGCGTCGTGCAGGTCCAACCGCCGGGTGAGGACAGCGACTGGAACGTGGTGCCATCCGGCAGTGTGTCCTCGAACGTCACTGCGGCCGCGGGGCTCGGCCCCTGGTTGTCGACGGTGATGGTGTAGGTGAGATCGCTGCCTGGCGCCACGGGGTCGGGCTCACCGGTCTTGGCGATCGACAGGTCGGCGCCGACCGCGGCCACGGAGACCGTGGTCTCAGCGCTGCCGTTCTCGTTGCCCGGGTTCGTCTCGACGGTCTCCGAAGAGACCATCGCCGTGTTGGTCACCACCGTGCCGTCCGGCAGGCCGGCGTCGAAGAGCACTTCGAGCGTGAAGAACGCGGCGTCGGATGCGGCCAGCGAGTCGATCGAGCAGTCGACCGTGCCGCCGCTGCCCACCGGGGGAGCAGTGCAGGTCCAGCCGGGGCTCGTGGTCAGCGAGACGAACGTCGTCCCCACCGGCAGGTCGTCGGTCAGGTTGACGAACATCGCGTCGCCCGGTCCGGCATTGGTCAGAAGGATGTCGTAGGTCTGCGTGCCGCCCGGCGGGATCGGATCGATGGCGTCGTTCTTGACGACCTGCAGGTCGGCGTCGGCGAAGGCGGGACCGGCCGTGGCGAGCAGGACGCACAGAAGAAAAAGCGCCCGGCGAGGAAAGCTGGACATATCGGTTCTCCCTGGGCGAACCGCCCGGCAAGCACCCTGCGTAAATTTCGGACGAAGCCGTTCGATTCTACAGGCTGACGTGGAAAAGGGAACCGCGCCGTTGCGACATCAGGATTCGCGCGATCATGGAGCCGCTTCCGCCACGGCCGTGCGCGTCCGCATCGCCACCGCCACCCCCGCGATCACCAGGGCCGCGCCCAGGATCATCCGCACGGTGATGGGCTCGTCGAGGAAGACGCTGCCGACGATGACCGCGACCACGGGCACGGCGTAGTTGATCAGGGAGAGCCGGGTGGCGGCGTGGTGCTTCAGCAGCCAGAAGTAGAGGGTGAACGGGAGGGCCGAGCCGACCAGGGCAAGATAGAAAAGGGCCAGGGTCGGCGCCAAGCCGAAGCTGACGCCCCGGTCGGCCTCGGCGATCCAGGCGACCGGGCCGAGGATCAGGGCGCAGAGCCCCATCGGCATCGCCGCCGTCGAGAGCGGATGGATGCCCTCTCCCCACTTCTTCACCGCCACGCTGCCGATCGCCGAGGAGAGAGGGCAGATCAGGATCACCGCCGCGGCGAACGCCACCTTCGGTCCGAGAAGAGCCCGGAAATCCTCCGAGAAAATGATGGCCACGCCGGCGAAGCCGACCAGCACGCCGACCGCGCTCCGCCGCGTGAGCCGCTCTCCGGGCAGGACGAAGTGGGCGATCACCGCGACGAAGAGAGGGAAGGTCGCGAAGAGCACCGCCGCCAGGCCCGAGGGGACCCACTGCTCGCCCCAGTAGAGGATGCCGTAGGAGATGCAGAAGGTGAACAGCGCGTTGATCAGCCAGAGCCCCCGCTCGCGCCGGGTGGCTCCCAGGCGGACCTTGAAGAACGGGACCAGCGCGAGCAGGGCGGCCGAGGCGATGGCGAAACGCAGGGCGACGCCGGCGATCGGCGGGATGCCCTGCAGGCTGATCCGGATCGCGGCCCACGTGGTGCCCCAGATCAGGATCAGCGCCGCGAGCGACGCCCAGGTGACGGGCCGGGAGGGGACCCTCACCCCCTGACCCCACTGCCGCGGAAACCAAGGACGCCAAGGACACCAAGGACTTCAAGGACGAGGAACATGTCTTTCACCCCGCGTCCTTGGTGTCCCTGGCGTCCTTGCTGTCCTTTTTGCCCTTGATGGTGAGGGCCTCAGGGGTAGATCTTGTACAGCATCCGCGGATACGGGATCGTCTCCCGCAGATGCGACAGGCCGCACATCCAGGCCACGAAGCGCTCGATGCCCATGCCGAAGCCGCTGTGCGGATAGGCCCCGTACTTGCGGACGTCGAGGTACCACTGGAACGCCTCGACCGGCAGGTTGTGCTGCCGGATGCGCTCCAGCAGCAGGTCGTGGTCATGGATCCTCTGGCTGCCGCCGATGATCTCGCCGTACCCCTCGGGTGCCAGCAGGTCCATGCCGAGGACCACCTTGGGGTCCTCCGGATCGGGCTGCATGTAAAAGGCCTTGAACGCCGCGGGGAAACGGGTGACCAGGACCGGCCGGTCGAACTGGCTGGCCAGAATCGTCTCCTCGTCGCCGCCGAAGTCGTCCCCCCACTGGATGGGGTTGCCCTGGCGGTTCAGGATCTCGACCGCCTGCGTGTAGGTGATGCGCGGGAACGGCGGCACCACCGACTCCAGCTTGGCGGTATCCCGCTCCAGGATCTTCAGCTCCTCGCGCGAGCGGTCGAGCACCCGGCCCACCAGGTAGCCGACGAACTCCTCGGCGAGATCGCAGAGGCCGTCGAACTCCAGGAAGGCGACCTCGGGCTCGACCATCCAGAACTCCATCAGGTGGCGCCTCGTCTTGGACTTCTCGGCGCGGAAGGTCGGGCCGAAGCAGTAGACCTTGCCGAGGGCCGCCGCGGCCGGCTCCAGGTAGAGCTGCCCCGACTGGCTGAGGTAGGCCTTGTCGCCGAAATAGTCGGTCTCGAACAGGGTCGAGGTCCCCTCGCAGGCCGCGGGGGTGAGGATCGGCGAGTCGATCAGCGTGAAGTCGCGCTCGTAGAAGAAGTCGCGGATCGCCTGCTCCACCTCGCTGCGCACCCGCAGGGCTGCGCGCTGCCGGCTGGAGCGCAGCCAGAGGTGGCGGTGCTCCATCAGGAAGGCCGTGCCGTGCTCCTTCGGGGTGATCGGGTAGTCCTGGGTGAGCGAGAGGATCTGGAAGCCGGAGAGCTGGACCTCCACTCCGCTCGGCGACCGCTTGTCCTCCTTGACCTTGCCGGTGACGCGGATCGTCGACTCCTGGGTGGCCTTCTCGATCTCGGCCCAGGCCTCGGCGGACACGTCGTTGCGGCCGGCCACCGCCTGCACCGTGCCGCCGGCGCAGCGCACCTGGAGGAAGGCGATCTTGCCGCTGGACCGCTTGTTGTCGAGCCAGCCGGAGAGGACGACGTCCTGGCCGATGTTCCGGCGCAGCTCGCGGATCGACGAGACGGGAATCGGGTCGCTCATAGGGAGCGGGATTGTAGCCTACTTTTTCGTCAGGCTCGGCACCCGTCCCAGCGCCTCGGCCGCGGCCTTCTGCTCGGCGAGCTTCTTGCTCGATCCCTCGCCGCGCCCGGCGAGCTCGCCGCCGACCCAGCACTCGATGCTGAAGGTTTTGCTGTGGTCGGGACCCGCCGCGTCGACCAGACGGTACTCGGGGAGATCCCAGCCGAGCGCCTGGGCCATCTCCTGAAGCTGGGTCTTGGAGTCGAGCTGCTCGGGCCCCTCCGAGGCCTCCTCCAGCATCGGCAGGATGACCTCCCGCGCCGCGTCGAAACCGGCGTCGAGAAAGACGGCTCCGAAAACCGCCTCCAGAGAGGATTCGAGGAGCGAGGGCTTGGCCCGGCCGCCGGAGCGATCCTCCCCCACCCCGATCCGCAAGGAGGCCCCCAGGTCGATCTTCTCGGCATAGCGCGCCAGAGAAGGACGGCTCACGAGCTGCGCCTTGCGCTTGGACAGCTCCCCTTCGGGGAGCTCCGGATGGCGTTCGTACAACCACTGCGCCGTGGCCAGCCCCAGCACCGCGTCGCCCAGGAGCTCCAGGCGCTCATAGTGCTCGGGCACCCCCCGCTCGTTGGCGAAGGACCGGTGCGTCAGCGCGAGCTCGAGCAGCTCCGGCCGCTTGAAGCGGTGTCCGAGGCGCTTCTCCAGAGGCGTGGTGGGGCGGCGGCCGAAGACCATACAGAGATCGTACCAGGACTATATGAAGAAAGACTGGCCGGCTCCCATGCCGGCTGTCTGTCTACGGAACGGATGGGAGCTGCGTTTACCCTCACGCGAGCCTCATAAGATCCTCCCCCACTGTAGAGACGCCCCGTGGGGCGTCTCCTGCCGCGGCGCCCTCCTTTCCAGAAATCGGCGCGATGCCGCGGGCACCTCCGGAGGAGGAGACGCCCGCAGGGAGACGCCCCACGGGGCGTCTCTACAGTGGGGGTACGGGAAGGGGCCTCTCAGGCGGGAGACGGCCTACCGGACGCATACTCCAGCACCCACAGGTTCCCTGCCTCATCCCCGGCGTAGACGCCGCCGGCCACCGCGGCCAGGGAGCGGAACGGGCTCACGCCATAGACCACGCCCCGCGGCTCGCCCGTGGCGAGGTCCCAGACGCGGACGGTCTGGTCTTCCGACACGGAGTAGACCACCCCCTCGTCCTCGGCGATCGCGAAGGCGTTCACCCAGTCGGTGTGGCCCTCGGCAAAGGCGACGAGCTCTCCCGATTCTCCATCCCACAGCCCGAGCCTGCCGTCCTTGGAACGGGAGACGATGCGCGTGCCGTCGCGGGTGAAGGCGCAACCGGTCACGTCGGCGGTGTGGCCTTTCAGGACCGCCCGAGCGGTATGGGGTTTCAGGACCGCCAGGCTGATCCCTTCCCTGAGGTCCCAGAGACGCAGGGTCTGGTCGGCGGAGGCGGAGACGGCGCGGGTGTCGTCAGAAGAGAGGGCGCAGGCGAGGACACGGTCGGTATGACCGGTGAACCAGGCCTCGTTAAGACCCCGGTTAAGGAGCCACAGCACAGTGGTGCCGTCCCAATCCCCCGCGAAGGCGAAGAGACCCAGCAGGGAAGCCGAGGCCGCCAGCGCCGAGACGGGGCTCATACCCTTCACGGCAGGCATCTCGAGCCAGTTCACCAGAGACCAATGCCGGATGCTGCCATCCATCGAAGCCGTCACTAGGGTCTTGCTGTCCGGGGTCACAGCGGCGAGAACAGGTCCGTCGTGCGCGTAAAAGCTCGCAATCTCCCTCCGCTCCACCAGGTCCCAAGCCGTGAACTGCACCTTGCCATCCATCAGGCTCTCCGACCAGAGGATCAGACGGCGGTCGTCCGGCGCCAGGACCCCTCCACCGACCGCCATCGAGGCCGAGCCGACCCATTGCGGCGTGGATTCACCCAAGTGATGAATGCGGAGGTCGCCGAAGCGCGAGAAGGTGAGGACCCGCCTCCGGTCCTGGAACGGGAGACAGAAGAGCGTCTCGTTGTCGCCGTCCAGGGTGGCCTCTTCCTTGCCTTGCATACTCCAGACGCGGAGAGTCCGGTCATCGGATGCGGTGACGACCTCCTCCCTCTGGGTGACGATGTGTGGAGAATAGACGCCTAGTCTGAATCCCATATCGACCACACGGACAGCCGCGTCATGGCCGAGGAGGACCGCTACCGACTCCCTCGTCTCCACGTCCCAGATTCGCGCGCTCCGGTCCGCCGAACAGGAGACGATGCGGTTGCCCTCGGACAGGAAGGCGCAGGATAGAACGGCGCTTTCGTGGCCGGTGAGAGTTGCCAGCGGCTGGATCAGAGGGTACATCGGGCGCGACTCAGCCCAACGATCCTGCTCGTAGGGGGACAATCGCCAGAGTCGGACCGTCCGATCATAGGACCAGGTGGCAAAGCACGAGTCGTCGGGAGAGATGGAACATCCCAGAATCCCGAGTTTGTGTGCCTCCAGGACAGCCGGCCGATCCTCGTCGTCCGGTTCCTCGAGGCCGCCTACCCGAATGGTCCCGTCCTGGGAGACCGAGAGGAAGTAGTCCGCCTCTTCCCGGATGGAGATCCCGGTCACCGGCCCCTTGTGCCCTCGGTCGACCCGGTAGCACTTTCCGGAGGAGAGGTCCCAGTGGCGGACCGTCGCGTCTTCGGAACCTGAAATGAGATACCGGTCGTCGGGCGTCGCTGCGCACGCCGTAACCGCGCCTTCGTGACCGCTGAGCACATACTCTTGCCGGCCGTTCTCCAGATCCCACACGCGAAGGGTGCAGTCCCTGGACCAGGAGGCGACGCGGCGCCTGTCGAGCGCCAGGAGACCCAGCACCCGGCCCTCGTGCCCGCGGAGGGTGTGTTCGAGCGAGCCCGTGCGCAGGTCCCAGATCCGCAGGGTATGAGAGGCAGAAATTGCCCGCCCGTCGTCAAGCACGAGACAGGCCGTGACGGCGCCATGATGGCCCGCCAGGATAGTGCGGAGCTCCCCCTTCGTTACATCCCACAACCGGAGCGTGCCGTCCGTGGACCAGGAGAGGACTGCGGGACCGTCAACATCGATAAAGGCGCAGCCGGTGACAGTTCCGCGGTGGCGCACGGGAGCAGAAACAGGAGGTCGGCGGTGAAGGCCATCCCCTGGAAACGGCTGCGCCAAGCGGAGAGGAGGAGCTTCAGGGGATTGGAGGAGATCCTGGATCGTGCCCGGGTCCAGACCCTGCGCGCGAAGATGGCTGTAGAGCAACGTAGGAAGATCCTCGGGCCTGCTCTCGATCTCGATAGCCCTTTCGGTCAGGATCTCCAAAATTGCAGAGATCCAGGACGTCTCGCCGATCACGAGCCACCTGCGGAGACCCTGGCACACCGCCGAGACTCCGAGCTCGCGGCAGCGGGCCGTCAGGACATCCACTCGCGTGAGAAGCCTGAGAGCCGTTTCGGGCTGCCCCGCGGCCAGCCAATGATCAGCCGTATGGCGCAGACCGTACCGCCGAGCCTGTGCCGTTGAATTCCCATTGAAAATCGCTCCCTCAGCGGCTATAGCAAGCCGGCCGTGGAAGTACGCCAGGTCGAGTTGCGAGGCGATGAATCCGCGCAGGACTTCCTCCCCCAGCTCAAAGAGCAATTCGGGCGTGGTCTCCTGGACACGGACGAGCGGGTACAGGACTCGGGGAAAGGAGTCCGTCCGGGCCGAGAGCGAAAGGAGCGAAAAAGGCAGCGGCTCGTAGGAGGCTGCGAGGATGCCGAGCACGGCGTCCCGAGGAGAGGTCTCTATTTGGGTTGCGAGACTCTCCCAAATCGTCACGAGCGCACTGCGGTCTGTGCGCATGCCTCCCTTGGGACCTATCCAGGAACGCACGACCTGTGCCACGCCGAAGCTGCCCGCCGAGAGCCGGACGAAGCTCTCCACAGACTCCCTCCGAAGATAGCGGCTCCAGTACTTCCGGAGAGAGGGCTCAGGGTCAGCCAGAAGGAAGGTGAGGCCACTATCCGGCAGCTTCAATCCCCCGTTCAATCCCTCGTTCAATCCCTCACCTGTCTTCATCGAGGCGAGCACAATGAGCTGTTCTGGGATGTTCGCGGGCACAAGGGCGAGCAGCCCCTCTCCGTCCTCAAAGCGCGCCTCATCTACTGCATCAAGCACCATGATCAGCGAATCGGACAACTTGCGATTGATCACCTCCAGAAGGAGCTCTGGAAGACGTAGGTGGGAGGCCTGCGACGCTACCTGCGGGAAGAGCTGTGCGATCTGCGCGATCAGCGACCTCTCCGCCGCCGCAATGTCCTCAAGCCGTTCATGCCCACGGCGGAAAAAGTGATGCAGAGTCTCGGGTCCGATCAAGTTGGCCAGGAGGGCCGTCTTTCCGGCTCCCACCTCGCCGGTCACGAGAATCAGCTTTCCGCTCTTTGCGGTGCGAATCTCCTCTTGAATCCTCTCCTGCTCCTCCTCCCGTCCAAAGAACGGCCGGTGCCGCGCCCGCTCCTCCGAAAAGTCGATGATCCAGTCCCGCAGCGACGGGGGCGCCGTGCCCGCCGCGCGCAGGTCGTAGACCTCGCCCAGGATCGTGCGCAGGCGGACGTCTTCCGCGGAGACGGGAACCTTCTGCACCTCGCCTTGGCGGAAGGTGACCTGGAGCCCGCTCCGGACGCTCTTTTCAGGATCGTGCCAGGAGAGATCGACGAGCAGCGGATCGGTCTGCGGGAGGAGGAGCTTCTGGCCGGCGGGCTCCGGACGGGCGTCGAGCTCGATGGCGTCCGGGAACCGGCGGACGCCGACCGTGACGCGGGGGAGGTCCGCCGGAGCGACCCAGGAGAGCCAGTCCAGCGTCTCTTCGTCCGCATCGAGGGAGCGGGCGTCGCCGCGGAGGCGGAGGTGCGCCCCGGCTTCGAGCATCCTGGCGGTCTCGGTGACCCGGGCTCGCGACGGCAGCTTCGGCAGGGCGCGCGCGGCCCAGTGGGCGAGGCCGCGCCGCTCCCCCATGACGAGGGCGGCCAGGGCGGAGCGCAGCAGCTCTTCGATGCGGTCGGCGGCCCCGGGATCGGAGGACACGGAGAGCCAGGCGATCTCCTCTTCGAGGCGGAGGGGCGGCGTGAGGTGGCGGTGCATCGCCTGGGTGATCCGCCACGCCCGGTCGAGCCGCGCGGCGTCGGTCGCCAGGCGGGACCGGAGGGCCTCGGCGATCTCGTTCGAGAAGACGATGCCGTCCGGGCTGCGGGTCTGGGCGAGCGGGCTCAGCCAGAGGTCGGCCTCGGTGCCGGGATCGGCGCCGGGGACCAGGTCGAGCCGGGCCTTGCGCAGGAGCGGCGGATCGACGAGGACGGCGAGCGAGACCGCCTCGGCGAGACGGACCGCGAAGGGTCGCCGGGCCGCGAAGCGGTCGATGATCTCTTGGGCGCGGCTCACACCGGCTCCCATCCCGGCGCGCGGAGCGCCCTGCCTATGACGCGCCGCACGGTGCGGGCGCTCGTGCCGCGGTCCCAGGGGAGGATGCGCAAGGAGCGGTCGAGGCCGGCGGGCCAGCGCTCGCGGGCATAGGGGACGAACGCGACCAGGGGACAGCCGGCGCGGCGCAGCCGCTCCGCGAACGCGCGCCACTCCGCGGGACGGACCGGCCGCGAGCCGTAGGCCCCTGCGCCGATTCCGAGATCGGTCAAGGCCAGCACCGGGGTGCCGGCGGGAGGCGTCCAGCGCTCGAAATAGTCCTCCCACTCTCCCTGCGAGTCCGTCCCCGCGCCCCAGGACGGGCAGCCCTCGAAGTCGAGCACCTGCAGGCGGTCTCGACCTGCCACGGCGCCGACCTGCTCCACGAGCTGCTCCTGGTCGGCGGCGAAGGGGAGCATGGCGTCGCCACGGTCGACCAGCACCTGGATGCCGTGCGCCAGCGTCGGCCAGGGCTCGCGCGGGACCCGCCGCCAAGGCATGCCGCGGGCGACGCCGCGGACCAGACGCTCGACGTCGAGCGGCCCGGCCTCCGAGAGCGTGGCCACGGCCGCGCCCAGGATGCCGCGGGCCCAGAGCGGGACGAGGAGGGGCTCGGGCTCCGGAGCCGCGACGGAGGCCGAGCCCTCGGCCTCTGCGAAGGGCTCGACGTCCTCCAGCCAGCCCGGCGGCCGGCGGCGCTCGGAATAGTCGGGCACCAGGACCGAGGAGATCTCGCGGTCTGCCGACGAGATCGGGGTGGGCGCGGTGGACGCAGCGGACTGGGATTTCGGCGGAGCGCTTGGCCTCGTCGTACCCGGAGGGGGCAGGGGTTGCCGAGGCTCGTCTTTCTTCGCCTACGGAGCCGGCGCGGTAGGCTCCTGGACGGCCGGCAGGGCGATCTCGATGCCGAGCAGGCGCGCGACCTCCGCCCGCGCGGCGTCGTCCTTGGGGCCGAGGAGCGTCAAGGCCCGCAGGAGGTCGGGCAGGGCGGAGGCGGGGACGCCGGTCATTCCGTGGCTCCGGGCGCGGCGCGGCCGTGCTTCCAGACGGTCACCCGGAGGAGGTCGTTCCAGGCGGGCGTGAGCCCCTGCTGCTTCAAGTCCCGGACGGCGCGGATCGTGTCGAGCAACTCCGCCGGGCTGGGCGGGTCTGCGCCGTCGCCGGAGGCCTCCGAGACCCGCCGGGCCACGTCCTTCAGCTCCTCCTCAGGAGTGCCGGGAAAGTGCTCCCGGGCGATGCTCAGCAGGCGATCCCCCTGGGGCGCTTCCAGCTTCAGCTCGACGCAGCGGCGCAGGAAGGCGGCCGGCAGCTCGCGCTCGTCGTTGGTGGTGATGACCACCAGCGGCGCCCGGTCCTCCGTGGTCCGCACCACCTCGCGGGTCTCCTCCACCTGGAACTGGAGCGAGCCCAGCGGGACGAGCAGGTTGTTCGGCACGTCGGGATCGGCCTTGTCGATCTCGTCCACCAGGACCACGGCGCGTGGATCGTCATCGCCCAGGTTGGGATCGAGCCGGCCGGCGGTCCTGGCGGCGGTGCTCGCCCGGAGGGCCTGCCGGGTGGCGCCATCGCGGTCGAACGCCCACCAGAGGACCCCGGGACGGACGTAGCGCTCGCGCCCGCCGCGCAGCTTCCCCGCCTGGGCGTCCTGGAGCCGGCGGAGGTGGTCCACCTCCCAGAGCAGGTCCTGGGCCTGGGTGCGCGAGGTGATCACCCGCTCGTAGTAGCGCCAGCGCAGCACCCGGGCGGCGTGGCGGGCCAGCGAGCTCTTGCCGCATCCGGAGGGGCCGCGGACGAGGAGCGGCCGCCCGGTGGCGAGCGCCACGCGCACGGCGAGGACGATCTGCGGGTCGTAGACGTAGACGCCGCCGTCGCGGCGATCCCCCGGCGATCTCTCTCCGGGACGGTGGAGGCGGGGGGTTGCTCTCGGGATCGAACAGAGGGACGGGGCTCATCCAGGACTCTCCTCAGGGTCGGACGCTCCACTGGAACGTGTCGTAGCTTTCGAGGAAGAGGTCCTCGTCGCCGCGCACGAGCTGCGGGAAGAGGACCTCCAACATGGACTCGGTGAGAGGCGGCCCCCCGGCCGCGGCGTCCCCCATCAGGAGGAAGAACGTGACACGGGGGAACGCCTGGCGCAGCGCCTCCAGGATCTCATCGGACATCCCCGCGCCGGGCAGGGAGACGAACAGGGGCCGCGGATTCCAGGCGTTCCGCTTCTTCAGCACCCCGGCAACCGCCTCGGGCTTGCACTTGAGCTCGGCCGCCAGCACGCGGCCGACCTTGGCGGTCAGCTCCTCGATCGTCTTCTCGACCTTGTCCTGGCCCACGATGCCGTCGCAGGGCACCAGCTTCCAGGGCTCCGGCTCCCCGGCGTCCGAGCCCAGGACGTACATCCTGGCGGTCAACGGCGCGGCGGCGTTGAGCCCCAGGGCGAACGGGTTGGCCTGCCCCTTGGCGATCGGCGGGATGCGCTCGATCGCCCGCTCGTCGACCCAGGAGGAGGCCACGAGGTCCACGACCTTCTGCAGCCAGTCCGCCTTCTCCTGCTCGGACATGTTCGCCGGCAGGCTCGCGGCCAGGCTGAGGACGGCTCTGGCCGCGGCCCTCATGCCCACGCTCTGGAGCTGCGCGGCGAGGATCAACTGGGCGTCGTCCGCCGGCAGCCAGGGCTTGAGGTCGTAGTCGATGAACCGGGCGGCCTCCCGGAGGTGCTTCTCCTTGAAGACGTCGAAGAGGCCGGCCAGCCGCCTGGCCCGCCGCTCGACCGGGCTGGCGCCGCAGCAGACCGCCTTGCCGAGCTCCGTCACCACGTCCTCGACGATGTCCGCGACAGGCCGGCCGGCGCCGTGGACGGCCTGGATCGCGGTGATCTCGGTGGGATGCAGGCGGCTCGCCTCGACCGTCGCGGCATCCACGTCGACGTAGACCGGGACGACGAGGAATCCTGGGTCCCGCCCGCGCCGGTAGGTCAGGAGCGCCGCCTCGTAGAAGACCCAGTCGGACTCCAGGGCCTTGCCGGAGAGGAGGATCACCGCCGCGTCGCAGCCGCCCACCCAGAGGTTGATGCGAGCCCGCCACATGTCCCCCGGCTCGAGATCGCTTTTGTCCAGGAGAGGGACCAGGGCCTCGGAATCCTTCAGCGCCTCGTAGAGGGCTTCCTGGACCTCCCGGGCTCTGTCCTCCTTGGCGCTGTGGCTGATGAAGACGCGCGCTTGGCTCTCCGGCACTCCACTATCTTAGCGGCAACGATCGCCCGCGCTCGCGAGCAGTCCACCCCGGGAAGCGCGCGACCGGCGAACGTCCCGCAGCGAACGGCGCCGAGCAGCGCGCGTCCGCGGAGCTCTTGTGCACGATTCGCCTCGGCTTGTGCTTCATTCACCCCGAGATTGGAGTCATTCACCCCGCGGCATGAATATTCGCCTTCCCGGCGTACATCATTCGCTCCACGGAGTGAAACACAGCCGTCCCGGGGTGAGTCATTCGTTCCGGCTCGTGCGTGATTCGCCCCGTGGGGTGAATGACGCACAGGCCGGGGTGAATGACGCAGGAACCGGGGTGAATGAGAGCTGAGCGTCCGCGGATGTTGCAGGTCCCGGAGCGAATGCCCCGCAGGCCGGCGGCGGAAGCGCGCGGACGGCTCCCGGTCTTCGCCGATCCGGGGCCGATGCTCGACGCCGGAAGGCGCACGCTCGCCGGACGCTTCCGCACTTCACGCCGGCGCGGGTGAATCGTGCCCGCCGGTCTTGCGATAGACCGTGGCTCTCTGGCCCTCTCCGGCGGACTCGACGCGGGCGACGCCCTCCTGGGTCAGCGTCTGGAGGATCCGGTAGAGAGCCGCGCGGTCGGGCTCGTAGCCGAGGGCCTCGCACACGTCGCGGCGCGTGAACGCCTCGGGCAGGCGCCCGAACGCCGCGCGGACGTCGGCCTCCACCTCGGGAGCGCTCCGGCGCCGGGGCCGGTCCGGCTGCGGGAGCGGCTCCGGCTTCGCAGGAGCCGGCGCGCTCCAGGTTGCCGCCTCGCCGCGCTCCTCGGCCTGGAGCATCCAAACCAGGTCCAGAGCCCGGATCTGAGCCTGACAGGCCGCCTCCAGCAGCTCGACGCCGGCGCGGAGCTGCTCCTCCAATCGCCGCTTGCGCCGTTCGTATTCGTCGCGTGTCACAACGCGCACGATTGAAGCACAACTCGGAGGGTTTCGCAAGAGAGGATTCGACTTCCATGCCCTAATGACATAAAATGAAACCCATGCGGTCCCGAGCTGTTCGCCTTCTCGCTTTCGTCTCCCTCGCCCTCATCCTCTCCTTCGGAGCGCTCGCGCAGGGGCCGCGGCAGGTCGACGTCTGGGTGCCCATCGGTCCCTTCGGCGCCCTGGTGTACACGCTCGCCTCTTCGCCAGGCAACCCGGGCGTCGTCTTCGCGGGTACGACCGGCGGGCTCTTCCGCAGCGGTCCCGGCCTCGCCGCGTGGGAGCCGGTCGAGATCACCGGCACGATGGAGCCTGGGGTGCGCTCCTTGTGGATCGACCCGCGCGATCCCGACACGATCGTCGCCGGCACGGACGAGCTTCTCTTCCATTCGACCGACGGCGGCGAGAGCTGGGAACGCAGCGACGTGGAGCTGCCGGTCCCCATCGGTGAAAAGCCGATCTGCCTGGTCGAGGACCCCTCGGCGCCCGGCACCCTCTACGCCTGCTCGGGCTCGACCTACTTCGTATTCGATTTCGGCCAGGGAGTGCTTAAGAGCACCGACGGCGGAGCCTCCTTCCGGCAGGCGAGCTCGCAGCTCGGCGCCGCCAACGTGACCTCTCTCCTGGTGGTGCCGGGAAGCCCGACACTCCTCTACGCCGCCGTCCCGACGACGTGGGGCGAGGGCGCGCAGGCGAGCCCGACCGGCGTCCTCGTGAGCGCCGACGGCGGCGCCACCTGGACGACCCGCAACGCCGGCCTGGTGCTGCCGGCGGGCCAGCCGGGGGTCTCGCAGCTCGCCCGCGACCCGCGGACCGGCACGCTCTTCGCCCTGGTGGCGTCGACCGGCGCGGTCTTCGCGAGCCACGACGGCGCCGCGAGCTGGACCCTGGTCGCGACGCCGGCCCCGGCCGGAGCCATCGCCTTCGCTCAGGACGGCGCGCTCTACATGAGCTCCACTCCAGCATCGGGCGGCCGGATCTTCGGCAGCGACAACGGCGAGACGGGCTGGTCGGAGACGCACGCCCCCGCCCCCGCCTCCCTGCTCTCGCCGCAACCCGAGCTGCCCGGCGTCTTCGCGGCGGCGCGCCTGGGCCTGGTCGTTTCGCGAGACCGTGGCGCCACCTGGCGGCTCTCGCGGCGCGGCCTGGGCGACCGTCCTGGGAGGCCCCTCGACGTGGACCGCAGCGATGGCACCCTCTACGCGCTCTGGGGCGAGCGCCTCTATCGCCGGCTCGACGGCGTCTGGCGCGCTCTCTCCGGCTTCGTCCATCAGCTAGAGACCGATCCGGACGACCCGGGGCAACTGCTCGCCGTACGGCTGGCGACTCTGCAGCGCAGCCGCAACGGCGGAATCACGTGGCGGAACGTCCGCCTGCCGGACGCCTGCGTCGAGATCCAGACCGTGGCCTACGCGCCCTCCGACCCGCGGGTGGTCTACACCGGAGGCAGCGCGCCCGAGGGGAGCGGCCCCGGCCACCATCCCCCTCCGGATGCGAGCTGCCTGGCCCAGTGCCAGTCCTGGCGCAGCGACGACGGCGGCGAGACCTGGAGCTGCCTGCCGCTCGACGGCGTCTCCCGCTTCGTGGTCGACCCGCGCCGCGCGAGCACCGTGTACGCCATCCATCCCTTCTCGAACGCCTTCCCGAACCTGCTCTACTTCGCCAAGAGCGTCGATGGCGGGCGCACCTGGAGGAAGGCCAGCGAGGGGCTCAACCAGCTCGGCGGCTTCGTCAGCCCGAACCTCCTGACCATCGACCCCACGGACTCGTCGCGGCTCTTCACCTTCGTCGACCTGACGCCGGGCCAGCATCTCTTCATGAGCGAGAACGGCGGCGCGAGCTGGGCGCCGCGCGGCCGTCCGCTGCCTCCCGAGGCGTCATCCGCCATTTCGCTGCTCCTCGCGCGCAGCCGGCCGGACGTCTTTTACGTGGGCACGAGCTTGGGCGGCATCCTGCGCAGCGCCAACGGCGGCAACACCTGGCGCCAGCTCGCTCCCGGCCTGCCGCCGGCGCAGTTCGACGGCACTCTGATCGCCGACCCCACGCAGCGGCTGGTCTTCTACGCCGGCACCCGCCAGCGCGGCGTCGCGGAGCTGCGCCGCAGCAGGCCGTGAAAGGCACCGGTACAATGAGGGGATGAAGATGCCGAAGAGATTCCTGACAGCCGCCGCGCTGCTCCTCCTGCTGGGGAACGGAGCCCTGGAGCTTCGAGCCCAGGAAGCGCCTCCCGCGACGGGCGAGCCCTACAGGGTTGGCGGTGGCGTCACCCGGCCGGAGAAGATCTCCGGCGCGCCTCCGGCCTATACGGAGGAGGCCCGCAAGGCCCGGGTGACGGGGGTCGTGATCCTGGAATCGATCATCGACGAGCAAGGCAACGTCACGAACGTCAAGGTCCTCAAGGGTCTGCCCATGGGACTCAGCGAGGCCGCCGCGGAGGCTGTCCAGAACTGGAAGTTCAAGCCGGCCACCTTCGAGGGACGGCCGGTCAAGGTCTATTACACCTTGACGGTGAATTTCCAGGTCGACTCAGCGCCTTCCTTCGGTCCCATGTTCCGGAAGTTCCTGGACAGCCATCCCGATTTCGCGCAGCACCTGGGGGCCAAACGCTACCAGGAAGCCGCGGCGCTGCTGGACCGCTGGGTCGCGGAGCGGCCGGCGGACTCCGAGCTGTCTCTCGCCCGCTCCTATCTCCTCCTGCAGCAGGGCCGGCTGGACGAAGCCTTGGAAGAGGCCGGGAGATATCGAGGTCCCGACCCGCACGAGATCCTCTTCGCCATCGGGAGCTCGGCCTGGACCGAGGCCACGCAGAACAGAGTGCTGACCCCGGAGGCGCGCGCCGCGGTCATCGAGCTGGGGCTCCAGGCTCTGAGCGGGGCGATGGAGGCTCGGAGCGACGACTTTGCGGCCGTCGGCTACACATCCCTCTTGCTCCGGGAGAAGGCGAAGCTGACGTCCGATCCGGACGCGCGTCAGGAGCTGATCGACGAGGCGGGCCGGCTGCAGAAGCTGGCTTACGAGCTTCAGGCGAAGGCGCGGGAAGCGAAGGAGAAACAGCAGGAATAGGGGCGGCGAGAGCTCAGCCCCGGCCTTGTTCTTTGAGCAGGGCGCGCAGGCGCGCGATCTCCGCCTCCGCGGACTCGGCCCGCTGGCGCTCCGCTTTGGCTTGCTGGTGCTCCGCTTCAGCCCGCTGTTCCGCCGCGTCGGCCCGCTGGCGCTCATCCTCCTCCGCTGTCGGCACCAGACTTCCATCAGCGCGGAACAGCCGGAACCAGTCGGCCTCATAGTCCATCCAGACGCCGTGCCAGAAGCCGAAGTAGGCGCCAAGCTGGTCGCTCCAGAGCCGTCCCTCCGCGTTGAGCGGCTTCGGTCGATAGACCCGGCCGGCCAGATCGAACCCTTCCAGCCCCGGCGGCTCCGGGTCCGCCATGTAGTACTCCTTCGTCCGGAAGACGCGCGCGTAGAGATCCTTCTTCTTGCCGCGGTCCACGTGCGCCGTGGAGGGAGACAGCAGCTCGATGATGAGATCCGGAAGGCGCCCTCCTTCTTCCCAGGACACCCAGGCCTTGCGCATGTGCCTGGAGGCGCCGCCGATCCAGAAGACATCCGGGCCTCGGAAAGCCCGCCACGGCAGATCCTCCACCATCTCTCGCGCCACCTCCCGCGCCTGCTCCACGGAGTAGTAGACGAACATGTTCGTGCCGATGTAGAAGTCGGTCCGTCCCCGCTCCGCCATGGCTTGGCGGATCACGGAGCGGAGAAGCGGCAACTGGAGGACATGCCACTCAGATTCCAAGGGCACCCCGTCGTCATAGACGAGCTCGAAGGGCAGAGGCGCGAGCGCCGCGACGGCTGGCTGGCTCATGGCGTGCTCCCGTTCAGAGTCGTTTCCGGGGAGAAATTCTATTCCGCATAGCGGACAAAAGGAAAGGGGAAAGCGAGCCCCTCAATCCTTCTCCTGATCGACAGAATAGCATGGGGCAGGCTGCTACCCTACCGCCGCCCGAACCGCCGTTCCAGATCCGAATCCGTCATCTGCAGGACGATCGGCCGGCCGTGGGGACAAGCGTAGGGCTGGTCGGCGGCGAAAAGCTCGGCGACCAAGGCCTCCATCTCCAGAGGGGAGAGCGGGTGGTGCATCTTGACGGCCGACTTGCAGGCCATGCTCGCGGCGAGGGAATCCAGGATGCGGCGGCGGAGGCCTTCGGCGGCGGCTCCGTCGTGGCCCTCTTCCGTGGCGAGGGCGCGGAGGAGCTTCTCGGCTTCGTCGGCGGTGAGCACGGCGGGGACGGAGGTCAGGGCCAGGGAATTGCCCGACAGAGACGCCAGGCCGAAGCCGCAGGGATCGAGCGCGGGAGCGAGCTCCAGCAGGCGGAGGCGCTCGGCGGGCGCGAAGTCCAGCAGCGGCGGGGTCAGCAGGTGCTGGACCGCGGTGGTCTCGGCCGCGAGGGCGCGGCGCACGCGCTCGTAGAGGATGCGCTCGTGGGCGACGTGCTGGTCGATGAGGTAGAGGCCGTCCGGCCCCTCGAGCAGGATCAGCGTCCCCTTGTACTGGCCGAGCAGCCGGAAGGGACGCGCCTCGCCGCGGCGGCCGGAGAGCGGCACGACGGGTCGGTGGACCGGGGCGTAGGACGGGGCCGCCAGGCGGTCGGGCTGCGAATAGGGACCTGTTCCGGAGACCTCGACAGGCAGATCGCGGTCTCTCTGCCAGGCTTCGGGAGGACGCTTCTCGCCGAGCCCCTGCCAGGCGAAAGGGACATAGGGCTCGGCGCCGGGGGTGCGCAGCGGGGCGGCCTCCTCGCCGCGAGCGCGCTCCAGGCCGCGGCGGATCGCCTCGTGGACGCGGTCGAGCAGGCCCGGGTCGCGGAAGCGGACCTCGGATTTCTGGGGGTGGACGTTGACGTCCACGTCCTCCGGCGGCACGTCGAGGAAGAGGAAGAGGGCCGGGAAGTCCTCGCTCCGCCACTCCTCTCGCACCGCCCGGTAGAAGGTCGCGAGCACCAGCCGGTCGCGCAAGAGCCTTCGATTGACGAAGACGAACTGCCGCCGGCCGCGCGCCGTCTCGGGATCGCCCAGAAAGCCGGAGATCCGCTCCCCCTCTTCCCCTTCCACGACAGGGATCTCGGCCAGGTGCCTGGCGAGATCGTCGCCGAAGATCTGCCCGATCCGCTCGCGCGGCCCCGTCGCTCCGGCGGGGAGCACGTCGAGCAGGATCCGCCCTTCATGGACGACCAGGAAGCGCACGTCCGACCGCGCCAGGGCGTAGCCCTGGACGACCTCCAGGCAGCGGCGCAGCTCGGTCTGCGGGGCCTTGAGGAACTTGCGGCGGGCGGGGACGTTGAAGAAGAGCGAGCGGACTTCGATCGTGGTGCCGCGCGGCCGGGAGAGCGGCTCGGCGGTCCGGATTCTCCCCCCCTCGATCAGGACGCGGTGGCCGTCGCCCGGCTGCTCGGCCGTGGTCAGCTCGATCCGCGCGACGGCCGCGATCGAGCACAGGGCCTCGCCGCGGAACCCCAGAGTCGCGACGCGCTCCAGGTCGTCGAAGCTGGCGATCTTGCTGGTGGCGTGGCGGTCGAAAGCGAGCAGGGCGTCGTCCCGCCCCATCCCCCACCCGTCGTCGGACACCGCGATCCGCGCCTTCCCTCCGGATTCGAGCTGGATCTCGACCTCGCGCGCTCCGGCGTCCAGCGAGTTCTCCACCAGCTCCTTGACCACGGACGCGGGACGCTCCACCACCTCACCGGCGGCGATCTGGCTCACCAGGGTGTCGGGGAGGAGGTGGATGCGCGGCATCCAGGGGATTGTACAGGCGAAAGAAATCGCGTCTAGCGCGTCTCTTGCCGTCCGCCCAGCCGGAGCTGGTTGTGGACGTCCACCACCCCGCGGACGCTCTCGGCCACCGACTCGGCCAGTCGCTTGGTGCGCCGGTCGGGAACGTTGCCGGTGAGGGTGACCTCGCCGTTCTCGACCTTCACCTCGATGTCGCTCGCGTCGACGTCGCCGTGCGCCGCCAGCCGGTCGCAGACATCCTCGTGAATGCGCTCGTCCGTCCGCTTGTAGCCGCGCGGACCGCGGCCACGGTGGGGTCCTTCGATGTCCCAGGTAAAGGACTCGACCCCGCCGTAGGTGCTGGTGCGCCCGTAGTCATAGCGCCCCCCGGCCCGGCCGCTCGTCGGGCGGGAGTCGCGCTCTCCGCCGCCCTGGATGTGGACCGCCGCCTCTTCGGGGGATAGATCCGCGTCTCTCCGCGGCGACTCGGGCCCATACTCGTAGCTGCGCTGACCCCGGCCTCCGTGGTAGATGTCCTGGCTATAGCCGTAGCTCCGCTCCGAATCGTCCATAGGTCGATCGACCTCCTTTCCCCAGGAAAGGTCGTGCAAAGAGCGGGCCGTGGTCGGGAGCAGGCGTTACTCACCCAGATGAGCCAAGGCCTGCTCGATGAGCTGGTCCGAGGCATACAGCCCCACTCTGCGGAGGTGTTCGATGACTGGGCGAGCCGCTTCGATCACGCCTCTGCGCCTGGCGCGCAACACGACTCCAAGGGTGCCGATCAACGGCACACCGATCGATTGAGCACAGCGGCGTGCCTCCAGGTCATCCAGGACGGCGCGGCTGCCTGGGGCAGCTCCCGCGAGGGCGAGGACCTGAGACTCTCCTCGACCAAGATTCCATACCGCGAGCTCCGAAGAAATGTCGACCTCGGCTTCGACGTGAGCTCCAGGGAGGGAAACGAGCTCGGCGAGCACTCGCTCGCCTTCGGGTTTCGCTCCAACCTCGCGCGCCACCGCTTCCGGCACGATGAGCTTGTCCGAGAGCTTACTCAGGAGAGCGACATGTCCGATCTTGCCAAGCAGAATGAGGGGTGAGGCGTTGACGACCCACACCCTACTCACGCTCGATCTCTTCGATGAGCTCCTCCAGGGTCACCTGGCAAGCCGGGATCCTCCGCCGAAAGAGTTCCTCGAGGAACTCGGCACGACTCAGGCCGGCAATTTCGGCAGCCCGCTCTTGAGAGACCAGGCCTTGGGCATACCATTGAACGCAGGCGGCGATGCGCATCTCCCGTGCGAACTCCTTGGGGGAAAGGTGGAGCGCGGCAAAAGCGCTCGGCGGTAACTCGTAGCTGATTGTAGCCATTGGCTGTTCTCCCGACTCAGCGGCCAAATTTCCGCTCCTCCATCTCGATCTCCTTGAGCTTACGTTTCGCCAGCTCTTCGCTCCCCGAGGTCAACCCGCGGCCGGCCCCGCGCAGACGCAGCAAACGCGCCCGGCGTTCTTCGGGAGCCAACTCGCGAAACGGCCGCGAGTCCTGGGCCAACTCGGCGGCCAAAGCCGCGAGGCGGCCGCGACCTTCTGGAATTACGACATGGATTCTAGGCGCCGGCATCGCTGGGATCTCTCCTCGTCTTGAAAATCTACCACAGCGGTCTGTGTGCTCCCTTACAGTGGCAGCAGCCGAAGCTCAGGTGTCCTCAGGCCTCCACCCCGCCGCGCCACGATCAGGGTGTTACCCCAGCCGTGACGCCAGAGCGGAACGAGGCGCAGGGTCTTGCGCAGGAGCCCCCGCAGACCGCCGGGGTCCGGGCGGTGCGGCAGGGTGCGATGCTCCAGGATCTCCAGGCCGGCGGCGCGGAGGAAGCGGACCAGGAGGTAGGACTGGGCCACGTGGACGGCGTCGGCGTCCGGGACGTACCCTTCGGTCAGCACGCGCGGCTCCCGGACCACGTCGAAGCGGTGCCGGCCGTCCATGAGCGAGAGGAGCTGCCGGCCGAGGCGGCGGACGGCCACCTCCAGGCGGCGGCCCGGCTCCAGGCTGGGGGGCATCTCGTACGGCAGGTCCCAGGCGGAGCCGACGAGCAGGAGGAGCCCGCCCGGACGGACGATCCGCGCCGCTTCGAGCAGGGTCCGGCCGGGCTCGTTGAAGTGCTCCAGGGCGTAGGTCGAGAGCACGGCGTCGACGCTCCCCGAGGCGAACGGCAGGCTCTCGCCGTCGCCGCGCACGCGCGCGCCCGGCCTCCCCTTCTCCCCCGCCATCACCAGGGCTGCCGTGGAGACATCGAAGCCAACGTAGCGGCACTCGCGCGGAATCCACAACGCGTTCTCGCACGAGCCGCTGCCGAGGTCGACCACCCGCTGCCCGGGCTGGAGATAGCCGATCAGCAGCCGCCGCTCGGGCGACGCCTCAGGGTTGGCGGCCTCGGCCTGCTCGTAATAGTCGCGGCTGGAGTCCCAGAAGGCGGACAGCCGGCGCCGGGTGTCGTCCGGAGGGGGGACGGTCATGGCGCGGGAGTTTACAACGGTCCTCCCGCGCGCTCCGGTCTCTAGCTCGCCGCCGCCGCGGCGATCGGCAGGCCCTCCGTGGCCGCGCCACCGGCCGGCTGGGCCTCGGCCTTGGAGGCGGTCTCCGCCTGCTTGAGGGTGGACCGCGCCGCGGCCAGGCGGGCGATGGGCACCCGGTAGGGCGAGCAGGACACGTAGTCGAGACCCGCGCCGTCGAAGAATTCGATCGAGGCCGGATCACCGCCGTGCTCGCCGCAGACGCCGAGGTGGAGGTCCGGCCGGGTCTGCCGGCCGCGCTCGCAGGCCAGGCGGACGAGCTGGCCCACGCCCTCGGCGTCGAGGCTCTGGAACGGATCGCACGGCAGCACCTTCTGCTCGATGTAGGCGGGCAGGAAGCGTCCGGCGTCGTCGCGCGAATAGCCGTAGGTCATCTGCGTCAGGTCGTTGGTGCCGAACGAGAAGAAGTCGGCGTATCCGGCGATGCGGTCGGCGACCAGGGCGGCCCGCGGCACTTCGATCATGGTGCCGATCAGGATCTCCAGCTCCATCCCTTCTTCCTTCAGCACTCTCGCGCAGACCGCGGCGGTCCTCTCGCGCAGGCGGATCATCTCCTCTTCGGTCCCCACCAGGGGGACCATGATCTCCGGCTTCACCTCGTCGCCGGCCCGTGACCGCACGCAGGCGGCGCGGACGATCGCCTCGACCTGCATTTCGTAGATGTCCGGCGCGGTGATGCCAAGGCGGCAGCCGCGGTGGCCGAGCATGGGGTTGGCCTCGGCGAGCGCCTCGGCGCGGGCCTCGACCACGGAGGGATCGACCCCCATCTG
>DASVEF010000367.1:0-38033 GCA_036380715.1 Thermoanaerobaculia bacterium
GAACCACCCGGTGCTGGCCGGCGACGTCCTGCTGGTTCGCAACGACCAGGAGATGGTCGCGTTCCGGCTGGCCCGCACGGACGCCGACGGATTGCCTTCTCGTTGAGGGCGGCTTTGTGGATGGGCATGGGTGCCAGGCGTTTCTGTGGGCGCCCGGGCGCGCCCCCTCTACACGTCGCAGTCGTAGCCGTTGTCTTCGAGGCGCTGCAGGGCTCCCTCGGGACCGAGCGCGAACAGCGAGAAGGACGCTTCGCAGCACATCACTTCACAGCGGGGATCCGCCTCCCAGACGGCGAGCGCGAGTGGCCGGCTGCCCTCGGATCGGAACACCAGCACCTTCTGGAGCCGTGGCACCGCGAAATCGGGATTCTCGAAGCGATAGCGGCTCCCCATGAATTCGATCGCGAACCGGCCGGGAGCTTCGGCGGACGCCTTCACGGGCGCGAAAGACCACCCGCCTGCCGTCCCGCCGCTCAACACGAACGCCGCCTTTCCCTTGTCCCGCGAGCCAGCGCCGCAAGCCTGCCCCGTGGCGGCGGGTGGGCCGAGCACCTCGAAGCTCCGGTTGACGTTGTAGATCACCTCGCCGCGAAGCACCTTCGGCCGCAACGGCTGGAAGCCGTTCTCATGCAGGACCTGCCACACCCTGTCCGACACCTGCGGCGGCACCGGAGCCTCAAATCGTGCGTTGCTGCTGCCGCCCGATTCGAAGTACGGATACTTTCTGAGGGTTTCTGGACTCGGCCGGTCGAAGCCCTCGGCTCCGAGGGCCGCCTTCCCGAGGGCTCCCCAATCCACCAGACCCTCGGGCAGATCGAAGCAGATCTCGCCACCCCGCGAGTAGGCCCGGCCCGCATACAGGTCGGCCGGCGGCTGGGTGGATGCGCTCAGGAACAAGAGGCTGAGGAGGAGATGGGAGGTCATGGTTCTCTGAGTCTACTCCGGTATCTCGGCACAGCCGCTCACGTCTCCGGCTCACGCTCGGCGAGGGCTTTCCGCACCGCCTCCTGAATCTTGCGGTCCAGCTCCGCGTCGCTCAACGTGTTTGCCTGAGATGCCGGCGAAGGCGGAGCCAGGCCCGCCATGGCCGCCATGGCCGCCATGGCCTTGTGGATACTGACCGCAGCCTCGCTGGGCGGCTCTCCCCGCTGTGGATAGGCGAAGGCGAAGATCTCAGCAGGGCGCAAGCCAATGGTTCTGGAGATCGCGAGCACATGCTCGACCCGCAGCTCGATGAGCCCGCTGAACAGCCGGCTCAAGTAGCTGGGGCTCAAGCCGATCCGCCTCTCCACCTCCCGGTTGGAGACACCAAGGATCCGCATCGCCAGCGCCAACACCTGGATCAGACGCTCGATCTCTTCCTTGTCCTGTTGGTCCATGGCCACAGCGTACATCAACTGCCCTCTCCACCCCCTCTCGAAACGGGTGGTACCTATTGGGCAATTTTCTCCCATCCCAAGCACCCGCTCACCCCTTACGCCAAACCAAGATTCGCGCTCCGAGGCAGGCCACAGCCTCATTTCATGCACCTCCTCAATAAGAGGCTGGCGCTTATTCCGGCCTACTGGTTATAATAGTCAACAGAAGTTGGTACGAATAAACTGGGGAACATCGGCCGCAGAGCATTAGATATGGACTTCCTATTTGACGCCTTCATTAGCTATCGACGTTCCGACGGCGAGAAATTTGCCCGTCGTCTACGACGCATGCTTCTCGATTACAAGCTACCAGCCGCTCTTGTGAAGGAATCAACCCCGCGAAGTCTCGACATATACCTAGATACCATCTACGAGCAGGCGAATGAGGATTTTTTCAAGAAAACCATTATGCCGGCGCTTCTTGCCTCGCGCCGATTGATTGTGGTTCACACTCCTAATGCGCTAAAAGCCCAGAAAGACGGGAGTGCCAACTGGCTCGTTCGCGAGATCGAATTCTTTCGCACTCTGCCGCAGCGTGAAAACATTTCTATAGCACTCGCCAAGGGGAATGGCGCTGAACTTCCCGCAAAGCTGCACATCTATTTTCCCAACATTGAAATAGTAGATCTTCGTAGGCTGGGCTTATTAAATGGTAGGGAGGTAAGAGATCGACTGTTAGTTTTTATTGCCACCCTCTATGACATCCCTCCGAAGAGAATGCCGGACCTGCGCCAGGAAGAGAGGAGGCGCAAGCAGCGCCATCTTAAGATAATTGCAAGTTCCTTGATCATGGTGTCACTGGCGGCTACAGGTCTTTTGGGGTGGTTTACATACGAGAACCGCTGGTTTCCTATGATCGTAAGGAGTCACTGGATGAGAGGAGATCATGGGCACGTGAAGATCGAACCTATGAAGGGAGGGCGATCGGTTCTTACAGGAACCTTTCCTGATGGGCCATATGCCCGACTCTGGGATGCGGCCACAGGGAGAATCTTGCGTACTATAACAGGAGAGGGCCTTGGGCTTCTGCCAAAACGCCGATTCTTGCTAGTGACTAATCCTGGCAAAAATATTTACGCCTTTGATCTAATTTACGATAAAATCTATGGCACGCCTTTTAAAGGCAAGGCTAATGCCCTGAAGCCAGCCCCTTGGGAGCTGTTCTACGGGTCCTCCGGGAAAATTCTTTTGCAAGTTGGTAATGTCGATGGTTTATCCGGTTCTGGTAGGCTGTCAAGCATTGTCGTTTGGTCACTCATCTCTGGAAAGGTCGGGAGGGTTGATGGGTTCTTGTCCGGAGGAGATTGGTTGTTCGAGGCTAGCGATGATGGCAAAAGGCTGATCGCAAATCAATTTGAGCCTCACAATTTCCAGCCGAAGCTGTGGGATGTAGAAACCGGAACTCCAATAGCCTCCCTCGTCACGGCTGGAAAAAACGCAGAAACAGATTTCAAGATTAACAATCATCTTTCCCTAATTGTCACGCGGACACCCTTGAACATCTCAGGAACCAAGCAACAGTTCGCTCTATGGAATCTTGCCGATGGTGCACCTACAGGAATCTCCGTAGTCCATGATATGGGCGATTCGCCGGTTTCTTCCATCATCAAAATGGACTTGAGCAAAACCGGATCCTGGGTGTTCAGAGGTGGGGGGCAAGAGGTTTTTGAGCCGATAGAGCTGGTAGATGGAAAAACCCTGAGGCCATTAGCCGATCTCAGGGGTAAGGCACTAGGCCGGTGGCTTGAGGAAAGATTACTTCTCTTGGATGAAGAGGGGAATGCTTCAATGTGGGACACTGAGGTAGAGCAGCAGATTAAGATTCCGGGCATCGACTTCAAAACGATGATGAGTGTCGCAGTATCGGGCGATAGAACGCGCGCTGCACTAATGCGTAGAACAGGAAGGGTAGAGTTATGGAACCTGCAGCGTAGAAAGAAGGTAGGCGAGCTACGATTGTACTCACAGCCTCGTATTGTCCGAGGGTCAATCGACGGTAGATTTTTCCTCGTTACAGTTGTGAACGGCAAGGCAGGAGTTTTTTCGTTCAGGAACTGGATGCAGTTTGCAGAATTAAGTGATGCAGCTTTCGGCAATGACTGGGAAGCTTACATCGATATGAGTTGCCAACGAATCAACATATGGACCGAAGACGGGCAAGTTATAGGGTACCGAGAACAACTCTATATGTTCGGAATACCATGGGCGACCAGCAACCCATGCTCCTAGCATGACGCAGGAGTCGATCTCTGGAGGTTCCCTTGGCCAGCTTGAGCATCCGCAAACTCGACGATGAGACCTACGCCCGGCTCCGAGACCGCGCAGCCCGCCATGGGGTGTCAGTGGAGGAAGAGGCCCGGCAGATCCTGAGGCGCGCTGTCTCGGCGCCGGAGCGGCTGGGGGATCTGTTCTTGAAGGTTTTCGGCCCTGACAGGGGGGGCGGACCTGGAACTGCCTCTTCGCGAGCCCACGAGCCCTTCGCCCTCGACTCCTGAGTGCCTGTCGCCACCATGATCATCCTCGACACCAACATCGTGATAGAACCCCCGGGGAGCCAGGCGTTCTGCTGCCGCCTTCCCCCTCCGTGTCCGCGTGCCAGGGGGCGAGGCCGAGACCCTGTCCTGGGAATGCGGGCGTCTCGCCAGCTCAGGCTGTTGTGGTCTAAGATTGAGGCGGGGGTGCTATGGACGTCACGATCAGTCTGCCGGAAGACATCTCTGAATCCCTCGAAGGGCAGTGGGGAAACGTGTCCCGCCATGCCCTGGAAACCATCGCCGTGGAACGGTTCGAGGTCCATGCGCTGTTGAAGGAGCACAAAGTACCCCTTCACTACACGGAAGCTGATCTGGAAGAAGATCTCGCTGCTCATCGAGACCTCGGAATTCTGTCCGGCCGATGATCGTTGTCACAGACAGCGGGCCGCTTTACTACCTCATTCTTCTGCTCAGCCCGTGAGGGAGTGGCTCTCCAAACCTCCTTCCTGGCTGCGTGTCCAAACGGTCCCTTCCAGTCAACTAGAGCTCGTTACTGGTAGTCTGGATCTCGGCGAACGAGAAGCGATTGTGCTCGCGCACTTCCTGCAAGCTGATCTGCTCCTGATCGATGAGATCTCTGGGCGAGCCGAGGCTCTCCGGCGGAACCTGCGAGTGACCGGCACGTTGGCTATTCTTCGAATAGCAGCCGAAAAGGAATTGATCGATGTCCCACCGACCAAGAAGGATCAACGGCGAGCTGTTGACGGCAAAGCGTCTACTCACCCGCAAGCTCCGCCTTGAGCTCCTCCTCGGTCATCTGGATGACCGGCACCTTGCGCTTGGCCAACTCATCGAGGAACTCCGGGCGGCTCAGCCCCGCCAGCTCGGCGGCCTTGCCCTGGGAGACGAGGCCCTCGGCGTACCATTCCACGGCTGCGGCAATTCGCACGTCGCGCGCAACCTCCCCTGGGCTCTTGCGGAGGGCTAAGCAAACGTCCTCGGGCAGCATCACTTCGATCGTCGGCATGGTCACCTCGCGGATCAATGTACCATGCCAGGAGGGGTGGCGCGACGCTGGCGCCCTGGGCTAGATGCGGTGCATCCGGACGTCGAAGCGCCGGAGCAGCAGGGCGAGGGCCGCGGCGTTGACTGCGAGCCCTGCCGCCGCGTAGAGGGCGTATCCCTCTCCCGAGACCGCCAGCCAGAGCATCTTCATCGGCCAGAACGCGGGCACGATCCCGGCGGCGAGCTGCCAGCCCGCAGAGAGGAAGAACGCCGCGACCGGCAGGATGTTGATCGTGTTGAGGACCTTGACCAGCGCGAAACCGGCGACCTTGTTTTCCGCGAACACGGCCAGGAAGAGGGCTGTGATCGGTCCGTTGAGCGAGGCCAGCAGAGCGACCGTCAGAAGGTCGATCGCCGGAACCGGCGCCAGTCCGGCTACGGGGTAACAGGCCATGGTGAAGACGAAGCCGAGCGCGATCGGCGCGGTGACGCGGTAGAGCAGATAACCGGAGAGCGGCATGGGCGTCACGAGCATCGCCGTCAGCGTCCGGTCGTCGCGCTCGTCGATCAGCAGGAAGCCGGCGATCATTCCGATCATCGTCGGCGCGGTCAGGACGAACAGGCTCATGAGGAGGCCGTGGTACGGCGCCAGGTCGAGGCCGAGCTTTCCGCGCAGGAGCTCCGCGAGCGGAGGCACGCCGAACCGGAACAGGAGCGCGACCAGGAGCGGCGCGGTCACGACCCAGGCGAGCATCCGGTCCCGCCGCACGTTCCTGAGGTCGACCGGCCCCAGCGACCGGTAAATGGAAAGGAGATCCATGGCTACGTGCCCGCGGCGCGGACCACGAAGTCGCGGAACCGCCGCCGCGCCCACAGGAAGCTCGCGGCGCACCAGGCGAGCGCTCCGATTACTCCGTAGACGATCTCCCAGGACGCGGCCCCGCGGTACGCCGCGCGCAGGAGCGTCATTGCGGGCTCCACCGGATGGAAATAGAAAGGCAGCCGGCCGGTCAGTCCGAAATGAGGGAGCAGGGGGAGCAGGAGAACCGCCACCAGGCCCACTGAAGGGATCAGAAGCTCGTTGATCGAATCGTAGCGGACGACGAAAATGAATCCCGCGAGCGTGTAGAACGCCCCCAGCAGCACGGCGCCCGCCAGCAAGGGCCCCCAGTGGACGCTCACCCCGAAGAGCAGCGCCGCGATGAGCAGGCTCTCCGCGAGGGCGAGGAAGGTCAGCGAGATCACTTTCGAGAGCAGATATTCCACATCCCGCACCGGTGTCGTGACGATCGCCTCGAGAACGCCGTCTCCTTTTTCGAGGAGCAGGAGCGCTCCCATGAAGAAGAAAGTCGTGACGATCAGGTTGGACACCAGGAACGCGGGCACGATGAGAGCGGCGCTCAGCTCCGCCGTCTCTGGCAGCAGGCTCAGGAGCACGCCCCAGACGAGCACGATGACCCCGCTGACCGCGTAGAGCCCGTAACGATACTGCAGCCTGACGTCCCCTCTAAGGAGCGCCGGCAGGCGGGTCACGAGAGCGTCCTCCCGGTGATCTCGAGGAAGATGTCCTCGAGAGTCGTCTCCTGGGTGTGGATCGTCTGGACGGGCCCGGTGCGCAGGATCTCGAGGAAGGCGGGATTGTCCGCCAAGCCTTCCAACGGAAAGTCCTGATGTTGCAGGCGGCCGTCCGAGCCGTACTCGACGCGCACGGTGCGCTGGCCGTATCGGAGCTTGAGCGCGCGGGGAGCGTCGACGAGCTGGATGGTCCCGTCGACCAGAAAGGCGACGCGGTCGCAGAGCTCGTCGGCGATCGTCATGTTGTGGGTGGTGAGAAAGACGGTGGTTCCTTCGTCGCGCTTCTGCCGGATGACGTCCCGGACGCGGCGGCTCGTACCGGGGTCCAGCCCTGAGGTCGGCTCGTCGAGGAAGAGCAGCTCGGGCCGGTTCAGCAGAGCGCGCGCGAAGCTCAGGCGCACGCGCATGCCTTTCGAAAACTGGCTGACGCGTTTGTCGCCTTCGCCGCCCAGTCCGACCCGCTCCAGCAGATGCCGGGGGTCTTCCGTCGCGCCGGAGTAGAGTGAGCGAAAATACTCGAGGTTTTCGAGCGCCGTCAGCTTGAGATAATGATTCGGGACTTCGAAAGAGACGCCGACGCGTTCGTAGTAATCGCTTTTCCAGGAGCGCAGGTCGCGCCCGAAGACCGCGATGTCGCCCTGATAGTCCCGCAGCAGGCCGATCAGGATCTTCTGCGTCGTGCTCTTGCCCGCTCCGCTGGGTCCGAGGAATCCGAAGACCTCTCCACGCTCGATGCGGAAACCCACCGTCTTCACCGCGGGCTCCGCCGCGCCAGGATACGTGTAGGTGAGCGAGCGGGCTTCGATCATCGGCCGACCGTCACCGCGTGAAAAAGACCACGACCGCGATCACGCCCAGGATGGGGCCCCAGTACTGCATCGGGATAAAGAACAGCCGGTGACGGGACCCGGCCTGGTTCAGACCCTTTCCCCAGAACCAGCAGATGGCCCCCGCGATGACGAGCGCCAGCGCCAGAGGCCACGCCTGGGTCTGGTAGTAGCTGTCATCGTTGAAGCGCGACTCCACCGCGATCTCCATGAGGAGGCTCGAGACGAACACGATTACGGCAACCAGAAAACCCCATTCGCTCCAGATAATCATCTCAACCTCCTCGGCGTATGCGGACGCCAGCAACTGTGGTGAGCGTACCAGGCATACGGCCACGACAGGAGTAGGCCCGGAGAGCCGTCGTGGGCGAACCCGGCCGGCGACTCTCCGGCGTTCTGTCGAGAGATGTCGAGAGCGACGGGCGCACCTGAGCGTGCCGCGATGCTAGGATGAAAGCTGCGGGAAGTCGACAGAAAATCGCGGATTCTGGTAACCGGGGGAAGGCTTGCCCAGGAGGCTTGATTCATGTCGCGGATGACATACACTAGGCGTGGAAGGGAGGGGGATAAGCCGCTTGTCTGGCTGCATGGGGAGATCAAGACCCCGCCTCTGTCAGCCCGATCTCGTTTGCAAGCCGGCCACCTCCTCCGGTGGCTGCAGCGAGGCGAGATCCTCTCGATGCCGGACTCCCGGCCCATGCCGTCAATCGGCCCACGCTGCCACGAGTTGCGCATTGACGAGGGACAAGTGGCCTGGAGAATCTTCTACCGAGTGGATCCAGACGTCATCGTAATTCTGGACGTTCTCAAGAAGAAGACACGGGTCATACCCAAGACCGTAATGGATACGTGCAGGCGTCGTCTCGCGGAGTACGATCGTTTGGGACAGGAGCTATAAAGATGGACAGGAAGAAGAAGGCACACCTTGAAGCCAAAGGCTGGAAGGTCGGCTCGGCAGAAGAGTTTCTGGGTTTGACACCTGAGGAATCCGCTTATGTCGAGCTCCGCCTCAAGCTCGGTGATGCCGTACGTGAATTCCGGAAGAAGGGACACCTGACTCAGGCCCAGCTTGCCGAGAAGCTTCATTCAAGCCAGAGTCGCATCGCAAAAGCCGAGTCGGCGGACGAGTCGGTCTCACTGGACCTCCTCATTCGCTCACTTCTCGCACTGGGCGCCACAAACCAGGATCTTGCCAGGGTGATTGGCGGGTAGGGTGCTTTACTCCCGATACCTCGGCACCCCTTCCAGATCGTGCTCCTTGACCTTGCGGAGGAGGGCGCGGTAGCTCATACCGAGGAGGTCGGCGGCTTTCTTCTTGTCGCCGTCGGTTTCGATCAGGGCCTGGCGGAGGCGGTCGCGCTCTCCGGCCGCGGAGAGGGGACGGAGGAGGGGACGGAGGTCGGCGGCTCGCAGGGTCGAGCCTTCGGCGAGGATCACGGCTCTCTCCAGGACGTTGGCCAGCTCGCGGACGTTGCCCGGCCAGGGCTCGGCGGCGAGGAGGTCGGCGGCTTCATCGTCCAGGCGCGGCGGCTCGGTGTGGTGCCGGCGGGCGATCTCGCCGAGGAGGTGGCGGGCGAGGAGCGGGATGTCGGTCGTCCTGTCGCGCAGCGCCGGCAGCTCGATCGGGAAGACGTTGAGCCGGAAGAAGAGGTCGGCGCGGAACTCTCCTTCCCGGACCATGGTCTCGAGGTCGCGGTTGGTCGCGGCGACCAGGCGGACGTCGGCGCGCTGGGTGCGCCCTCCTCCCACCCGCTCATAGGTGCGCTCTTCGAGGACGCGCAGGACCTTGCCCTGGACGCCCAGCGGCAGCTCGCCGATCTCGTCGAGGAGGAGGGTGCCGCGCTCGGCCAGCTCGAAGCGGCCTTGCTGGCGACGGTCGGCGCCGGTGAAGGCGCCTTTCTCATGGCCGAACAGCTCGTTCTCGATCAGGGAGTCGGGGATGGCCGCGCAGTTGAGGGCCACGCACGGGCCGCTCCGGCGCGGCGACAGGGCGTGGATCGCCTTCGCGAACAGCTCTTTGCCGGTGCCGCTCTCGCCGGTCAGGAGGACCGTGCTCTCGGTGGGAGCGACCCGCTGGAGCAGGCGGATGGCGGCGCGCAGCCGGGGGTGGCGGCCGACGATGGGAGGCGCGCCCGGCGTGTGGAAGACGGCTCCCGCTTCGCGCTCATTGCGCTCGCCGATGGCGCGCTCGATGAGCTTGTAGAGATCGTCGATCCCGACCGGTTTCTCCAGGAAGTCGAAGGCGCCGAGCTTCATGGCCTCGACCGCGGCGGCGACCGTGCCGAAGCCGGTGAGGACGACGACCGGCACCCGCGGCTGGGCGTTGCGGCTCGCCGCCAGCACTTCCAGGCCGGAGGCGTCGGGGAGCTTGAGGTCGGTCAGCACCAGGTCGAACGGCCGTTGCTCGACGAGCCGGATGCCCGACGGGCCGTCGGCCGCGGACTCGACCTCGTAGCCCTCCTGGGCCAGCGCCGTCTCCAGCATGCGGCGCAGGGAGTCGCGGTCCTCGACGAGCAGGATGCGGCCGGAGCCCATGACCCTAGCCTTGTAAGGCCGCGTGCACGGCGGCGATCAGGGCCTCGTCGTCCTCGGGCGCCACGGTGCGCAGGTCGAGGACGAGGCGGCCCTGGCGGATGTAGCCGATGACTGGCGGATCGCCGTGGCGGAGCCGGGCGAGCAGGTCGTCGTCGCCGGGCAGGGCGAGCGCCTCGCCGGGGATCGGGGCCTCGGGCGCCGAGCCGCCGCCGACGAAGGCCTCGGCGGGCGCGATCTCCACAGACTCGGAGCCGATGGAAGACGCCGCGCGCTCCAGCCGGGCGCGGTGGGCAGCCGGGTCGGGCCACAGGCGGTCGAGCGGCAGGGCCGCTTCCGCGAGGTGGAGGCGGAGGACCTCTTCGAGAGCGGCGAGGGCCATGCGGTCCGGCCGCAGCGCGCGGTAGAGCGGATGGCGGCGGCAGCGCGCGAGCAGAGGCTCGCGGCCGACGATCAGCCCGGCCTGGGGTCCGCCGAGCAGCTTGTCGCCGCTGCCGCAGGCGAGATCGCAGCCGGCCTCCATCAGCTCGCGCAGGCTGGGATGCCCGGCGAGCTGCGGCGCCCGGTGAGGCCGCGCCAGGCCGCTCCCCTCGTCCACCAGCACGGGGACGCCGGCGCGCCGGCCGAGCTCGGCGAGGTCGCGCGGCTCGACCGAGGCCACGAAGCCGGAGATCCGGAAGTTGCTGGGGAAGACCTTGAGGAGCAGCGCGGTCTCGGGGCGGATCGCGGCCTCGTAGTCGGAGAGGCGGGTGCGGTTCGTCGCACCCACCTCGACCAGCCGGGCGCCGGAGACGGCCATGATCTCGGGGATGCGGAACGAGCCGCCGATCTCGACCAGCTCGCCGCGCGAGACCACGACCTCGCGGTTCTTGGCCAGGGCGGTGAGGAGCAGCACCAGGGCGGCGGCGTTGTTGTTGACTACGACACCGGCCTCGGCGCCGGTGAGCGCGGTCAGCAGGCGCTCCACCCGGCGGTTGCGTTGGCCGCGCTTGCCGCTCCCGCGGTCGAATTCGAGGTCGAGGTAGGCGTCGAGCAGCGGCGGCAGGGCCTGGGCGATCTCGCGCGGCAGGGGAGCGCGCCCCAGGTTGGTGTGCAGGAAGACCCCGGTCGCGTTGAGCACGCGGGCGAGCGGCGGGCCGAAAGCGGCCTCGACCTCGGCGGCCACGCGGGCGGCGAGGGCGGCGATGGCCTGGTCCATCTCCTCGGGAGAGGGAGGCGGATCGGCGGCGAGCCGGCCGCGCAGGTCGTCGATCACGCGGCGCGCTTGGACCCGGACGTGATCCCGTCCGTATAATGGGATGAGTCTGGAGACCTCCGGATCGCTGAGGACTCGATCGAGCGGAGGGATGCCTCGACGGGCGTCGTGGGATTCGGAGTTTTCCATCTCGGGCCTGAGCGAGCATTGTAGGAGATCCATGGAACCCAAGCGAGCTTCCAAACCCGGCGCCGCCTCTGCCGCCCCCAAGGGAGCCCCGGCGGCCCAGCCTGCCGGCCGCCGCGCCGCGCCGCCGCTCCAGGAGACCCTGGACCAGCTCGGCCGGGACATCCGGCAGCTCCAGATCGACTTCGAGCGCTTCTTCAACGGCGGGCTCCCCACTCCGCCCGAGGAGCTCCGCATCCGCGTCCAGGCGCAGATCCGCAACCTCCGCAACCTGAACGTCACCTCGGCCGTGGACAACTTCCGGCTCGGCGACATGGAGGCGCGCTTCAACAGCTACAACGAGCTGTTCAACCGCCGGATCCGCGAGCGCGAGGAGGGACGGCACCACGCCGCCCGGACCACGGCGCCGGAGAAACCCCAGTATGATCCGATGACGGGGATCGTCTTCGGCTCCCGGATCGACCCTCAGGCGGCCGAGGCCCTCTACCAGGGGCTGGCCCGCCAGGGAGACGGACCGAAGTTCGACCTCGACAGCTTCCAGAACTACCTGGCCCGCCAGGCCGCCGCCCTGCGCGAGAAGACCGGCTGCGCCGAGGTGCAGTTCCGGCTCGCCCTGGAAGAGGGCAAGCTCAAGCTGAAGGCGCGGCCCCTGACGGCCAAAGGCTCATAGCAGTCCATCGCAGTAAGGAGATCATGGTGCGCAGACGGACCTCTTGGATCCTCGTTCTCTCTCTCGCCGGCGTGGTGGCGATCGCCGTGGTCGCGGCGCTGGCCGCGGTGCCTCCGAACCTGGGCAAGGCCCTGGAGGTGCAGCGCCGCCTGATCGCCGAGCGCCCTCAGGACGCGGCGGTGTTCAACGACCTCGGCAACCTGCTGCTGCTCGCCCACAATCCCGCCGAGGCCGAGGAGGCCTACCGCAAGGCCGTGGAGCTCGACCCGCAGAAGGTGTCGGCGCTGTTCAACCTCGGGTTGCTGCTGCAGCAGCGCGGCGAGGCGCGCGAGGCGCTGCGCCACTACCGGCAGGTACTGGAGATCCAGCCCGAGCACGCCTGGGCTCATTACCAGGTGGGCTCGCTCTACGAGGCCTGGGGGAGCCAGTCCCGGGCCGTCGAGCACTACGCCCGGGCGTTCTCGCTCGATCCGCAGCTCGCCTTTGTCGAGGTCAATCCGCACATCGTGGAGAACCAGCTCGTGACGCAGGCGATGCTCCGCGCCTATCAGGAGGAGTACGCGGTGCCGCAGGCGCCCACGATCTACGACGAGCCCGGGCGGATCGCCAAGCTGATGGTGGCCCGGCCGCCGCAGCCGGCGCAGGCCGCCCAGGAGAAGCCCGAGGCGGCCAAGCCGGATGCGCAGACGCAGAAGCCCGGCCAGGGCCATCCGATGCCGGGCGCGGAGGGGACCGTGCTGCGCGAGCAGGACCTCAACTCGCGGGCCACGGGCCAGGCCGGGCCGCAGGGCTCGGTGCGTTCCCGCCCGGGCTCCCGCCCGCCGACCCCGTCCCCCCGCGGCCTGCGCGAGTGGGAGCGCCCGGAGGCGACGGTCATCCAGGAGATGCCGCCGATGGAAGGCCAGCCCGGCGAGGTGGTCACGCCGCCGCCGCCCGGCGGTGTGTACTACCGTCCCGGCATCCCGAGCACCGGGAGGCTGAACCTGGAGATCCCGGGGAGGAAGGCGAAAGGATCGCGGGACGCGCGGGGGTGACCCCTCGCCTCCCGGCCCGGGTCAGGGGGTGAGGGCCTCGGAGGGCGCTGAGGCGAGGAGCGCCTGAGCCAGCCGCTGCGGCATGCCGTCGAACGAGCCCGACGACATCGTGACCAGCACATCCCCCTCCCGCGCCTCGTCGAGGGCCCGCTGGAAGACCTCGTCCGTGCTCGCGCAGAAGGTCGTGGGGACCCCCGACTCGTTGAGCGCGGCGGCGAGGGCGCCGAAATCCAGCCGCTCCTCGGGAGCCAGACGGCCGAGGTGGAAGGTGGGGGCGAACAGCACCCGGTCGGCCCCGGCGAACGCCTGGCGGTACGGCTCGAAGAAAAAGGCCCGCCCGGCGGTCAGGCTGCGCGGCTCGAACAGCACGCCGAGGCGGCGCCCGGGATAGCGCTGGCGCAAGGCGGCCAGCGTCTTCTCGACCGCCGTGGGGTGGTGCGCGAAGTCGTCGACCACGGTCACGCCGCGGCCGGCCCGCAGCTCCTCCAGCCGCCGCTTGACGCCGTGAAAGCGCGCGAACGCGTCCGCGACCGCCGCGGCCGGCAGGCCGTCCCGCCGCGCCGCGGCCCACACCGCGAGCGCGTTGCAGACGTTGTGCTCCCCGGCGAGAGGGAGCTTGACCTCGATTTCTCCAGCCTCTTCGTCGCGCAGGCGAAAGCGGCTGGCCTCGGGCAGAGCCTCGACAGGCCCTTCCGGATGCAGGTCGTTGCCCTCGTCCAGCCCATAGAAGACCACCGGGCAGCGCGCCCCTCGCGCCAGCTCGCGGACCTTGGGGATGTCGCCGCAGGCCACCAGCAGGCCGCCGGCCGGCAGCAGGTCGATCAGCCGCGCGTAGGCCTCGAACAGCGCCTCCGGCGTCGGATAGAGGTCCGCGTGGTCGTACTCGGCGCTGGTCAAGATCAGCGTCTCGGGCTGATAGTGGAGGAACTTGGGGCCGCGGTCGAAGTAGGCGGCGTTGTACTCGTCCCCCTCCACGATGAAGCGCTCGCCGGAGCCGCTGCGGAAGCTGGCCGGCAGATCGCAAGGCGCGCCGCCGATCAGATACCCGGGGTCCGCGCCGCAGGCCGTGTAGACCCAGGCGGCCATCGCCGTGGTCGTCGTCTTGCCGTGCGTCCCCGATACGACGAGCGGCCGGTGATCGGCAAGGAAGAAGCGGGCGAGCGCCTGCGGCATCGACACCACCGGCAGGCCGAGCCGCTCGGCCTCGACCGCTTCGGGGTTGTTGCGGTGGATCGCGTTGCCGATCACCACCAGGTCGGGCCGGGGCTCCAGGTGGGCGGGGTCGTAGCCTGTATGAGGATGGATCCCCGCCTGCTCGAGCAGGGTGCTCATGGGCGGATACAGAGGGCCGTCGACCCCGCGGACCCGATGGCCCTGCTCTTGCAGAAGACAGGCGAGTGGAGCCATTCCCGTGCCGCCGATGGCCAGGCAGTAGATATCGAGCTGTCGGAATTTCACTGCGTTTCTTCTCGGTTCAAGGGAACCGAGTGTACCATTCCCAGGGTTGTCAACCATGCGTTGCAAAGGAGCCGGCCGTATGAATCGCCACCTCAAGACCGCCATTCTGGCACTCTGCGCCACGATTTTCGTCGTCGCCCACCTGTTCGCCCAGCAGGCTGGGGGCAAGCAGCCCAAGGCCGTGGCCGTCGAGCCGGTCATGGACGCGGGCATCGTGCCCAAGGGAGAGAAGATCTCGCACGACTTCGTGATCCGCAACGAGGGCGACGCTCCCCTGGAGATCACCCAGGTCAAGCCGGCCTGCGGCTGCACGGTCGTCGACTTCGACAAGACCATCGCCCCGGGCAAGACCGGCAAGGTGAACTCCGTGGTCGACACGGCCACGTTCAGCGGCGCCATCGCGAAGGGGGTCACCGTCTTCACCAACGACCCCGCCACGCCGCGGCTCGAGCTCACGATCCGGGCCAAGGTCGAGCCCCACATCGCCGTCAAGCCCGGCTACGCCCGGTACCTCACCGTCCAGGGCGAGGAGAAGTCCGGCACGATCGCGCAGAACCTCTGGACCTCGGACGGCAGCCCGATGGACGTCCTCAAGGTCGAATCCCCGTACGAGTTCCTGAAGGTCTCCTTCCGTGAGGCCACGCAGGAGGAGCGTATCCCCGAGGCCCAGGGCAAGCAGTGGCGGGTGGAGATGACGCTCGACAACAACGCGCCCATCGGAGCGCTGGCCGAGCACGTAACCGTCCACACGAACCACGCGAAGCAGAAGCTGGTGACCATCCCCGTCTCCGGGTTCGTGCGGCCGGTGATCACCGTCACTCCGCAGGTGGCCGACTTCGGCACCATCGAGCTCAAGGAGCCGCTCAACCGGGCGCTCAACGTCCGCGCCTTCTCGACCGAGCCCATCAAGGTCACGAGCGTCGAGGAGAACGTCAAGGGGCTCGACGTCAAGCTCGAGCCGGTCGAGGAGGGGCGCGAATATCAGGTCCGCGTCACCCTCAACCCCGAGATCGGCAAGGGCGCCTTCAACGGCAAGCTCATGATCCGCACGGACAGCCCGAAGAAGCCGCTCATCGAGGTGGAGCTCAAGGGCACCGTGATCTGAGCCCTCACCCCCCTCTCCCAGAGGGAGAGGGGCGATTCAGAATCAGAAACGGCCGCCACTCTCTGGCGGCCGTTCTCTTTTTCCGTGCCCTGATTCTCCCCATCCGCAAATTCTGGTATCTCGTTTGCAGTCCCGCGTATCGTGTGGCGAGTACTTCTTCGCTCGAAGTGCTCCCGGAACGACATGCGCAGGCAGCCCATCGAATCCTCCGCGATCTCCTCCGTGGGCTACGATCCGCGGTCGGAGGTCCTCGAAGTCGAGTTCAGCAGCGGCGCGGTGTACGACTACTACGAGGTGCCGCCGAGAGTGTACCGGGCGCTCCTGAAGGCGCCTTCGAAGGGGCAGTACGTGTCGCGGCGGATTCGGGACCGGTATCCGTTCGAACGCCGGGAGCACTGAGCCATCAGCCTGCGAGGATGTCCGAGGCGAGCGCCGTGCCGAGCACGCGGGCGCGGATCTTCGCGAACGCCGTATCCCGGGTGGTCGAGGTGTCGTCGCAGAAGGGCGAGAAACCGCAATCATCGGTGGTGCCCAACCGCTCGACCGGAATGTACTCGGCTGCTTCGAGGGTGCGGTCCCGGACCTCCTCCGGCGTTTCGACGCGTGGGTCGATCGGCGCGACGACGCCGACGAAGATCCGCTGGTTCGGCTTCATATGCTTCCGGATGATCTTCAGGACGCGGACGCGGTCCTTCTCGCCCGCCAGCGCGATGTAGAAGTTTCCGGCCCGCAGCTCGAAGAGGCTCGGCAGCAGCTCGGCGTAATCGACTTCCGCGCTGTGAGTCGAGTCGCGATCGCCGCCGGGGCAGGTGTGCACTCCGATGCGCTTGCGTTCCTCCGCGGAGAAGCGCGACAGCGCGAGGTTGTTCAGATCGATGAAGCTGTGGAGGAGGTTTCCGGTGGGATCGATCTTGACCGCCAGCCGCCCTTCCGTGAAGTCGATCTGGACCGCGTGCGCGCCCTTGCGCAGACAGTTGCGGACCTCGGTCTCGTGCTCGTGCAGCAGGTCCTGGATGAACTCCTCGCGGGAGTAGCCGGGGACCTCGTCGGCCGGATACATCAGGCTCAGAGCCGACGGGGAGATGACCGCCTGCTTCACCGGCACGCGAGCGTAGCGCAGGGCCTCGTCCAGGTAGTCATCCGCGTGCCTCTTGTAGCGGAAGGGACCGCCTGTCAGCCGCAGCATCCGGCGGACGTGGCCCGCCGCGAACGGGATCCTGAACCCGTCCGGGGTCGTGTTCGGCAGCCCATGCACGCAGTAGGTCCAGAAGTTGTGGTACTTCCTCTGCTCGCCATCAGTGATCACCGGCGAGCCGGTCGCCTCGAACCGCTCGATAGTGTCGCGGATCGCCTCCTCGTAGAGCGGGTCGAGGGCCGGGTCCGCGCCGTCTCGCGTCGCGATCGCCTCGATCAGCTTCAGAGGCCTCGGGATGCTCCCGATCGGCTCGGTGGGTATAGTCATGCGCTCTCCTCTTCTCCCCAGACTGTGACCCTCCATTCTACGCGCGCCAGGGGGGGAGCGCCAGCCACTGTTGAAATCATTGAAGATTAACCTCAAGTGCGGCAGGGTGGTCCGGAACGAGGTGAATCGCCGGTAGGATCGGCGACATGGAAGCCGTTCTCTTCGTTGGGATCCAGGGCGCCGGGAAGTCGACGTTCTTCAAGGAGCGGTTCTTCAACACGCACGTCCGGATCAACCTGGACATGCTGAAGACGCGCTACCGCGAGAACGTCCTCCTCTCCGCCTGCATCCTGGCCAGGCAGCCGTTCGTGGTGGACAACACGAACGTGCTCGCGAAGGAGCGGGCGCGCTTCATCGAGCCGGCGCGAGAGGCGGGGTTCCGCGTCGTCGGGTACTTTTTTGCACCCGACCTCAAGGGCTCGATCGGCCGCAATTCAAAGCGCAAGGCGGCGATCCCGGTCCAAGGGGTGGTGGGCACGTACAAGCGTCTCGAGCCGCCGAGCCGCGGCGAGGGATTCGACCTCCTCTACCGCGTCCGCCTCACGCCCCGAAACGAGTACGTGATCGAGGAGCACGAGGAGGAGCCTCGGCTCTAGAATCCGGGGAAACTTGCCGGCCCCGGCTCCGTATGAGGCTCATCATGCCGACGAAAGTCTGTCTGCTCGTTCTTGCCATTCTCCTCGTCTTCGGAGCCTCCTCCGCGCAGACCTCCGCTCCCGATCCCCTGGCGTCCCGCGTGGACGCGGTGTTCGCGGAGTACGACAAGCCCGACTCGCCGGGGTGCGCCGTTGGGGTCTACCGCGACGGCCGGACCGCCTACTCGCGCGGATACGGCATGGCCAACCTGGAGCACGGCATTCCGATCACGCCGCGGACGGTCTTCTATACCGGATCCGTTTCCAAGCAGTTCACCGCGTTCAGCGTGGCCCTGCTGGCGCAGCAGGGGAAGATCTCGCTGGACGACGACGTGCGCAAGTACGTTCCCGAGCTTCCGGACTATGGGACGCCGATCACGATCCGGCATCTGATCCATCACACGAGCGGCCTGCGGGAGAAGTGGCTGATCCTCCAGCTCGCCGGATGGCGGGAGGGCGACCTGGTCACCCAGCGCGACATCGTGGACCTCGCCAGCCGCCAGAAGGCGCTCAACTTCAAGCCGGGCGACCAGCACTCGTACAGCAACACCGGCTACGACCTCCTCTCCACGCTCGTGGAGCGGGCGAGCGGCAAGCCGCTGAGCGAGTACGCGCGGGAAAACCTTTTCGCTCCCCTGGGGATGAAGGACAGCCGCTACGTGGACGACCGGACGGCGATCGTGCCGCGCCGGGCGCACGCCTACGCGCCCAGGGACGGCGGCGGCTTCGGCCTGGACCTGCCGAACGTGGAGACCACGGGGAGCGGCAGCGTGTACTCGACGATCGAGGACCTCGCCCGCTGGGACGAGAATTTCGTCACCGCCAAGGTGGGGGGAAAAACCTTGCTGGAGCAGGTGCAGACGCCCGGTGTCCTCAACGACGGCACGAAGCTCGACTACGCTTTCGGCCTTGGCGTCGACCAGGACCGGGGTCTGAAGCGGGTGTGGCACAACGGCGCGCTGGCCGGCTTCCGGGCGATGTTCCTGCAGTATCCCGAGCAGCACCTCTCGGTCGCGGTGCTGTGCAACCTGGGCTCGGCGGATCCCGACACGCTCGCGCTGCGCACGGCCGAGATCTACCTGGCGGACAAGCTCGGGCCGTCGCCCGCGCCGCCGCAGGCCGCCGAGCCGGCGGCGGTCCCGGTCTCCGCGGCGGAGCTGGACCGCTTCGCCGGACTCTATTTCGACGAGGAGGGGGGCCTGGTCCGGCGCATCGCCGTCAAGGACGGCAAGGCTTTCTATCAGCGGGGTCCCGGCAACGAGACCGAGCTGATCCCGGTCGGGCCGGGCCGCTTCGCGATGAAGGGGGTCCCGCAGCGGGTGGATCTGATCTTCGAGCCCGGCCGGATGACCTTCCAGACCGCGGGCCAGCCTCCCACTCTCTTTCGCGCGGTGGAGCCCGTCGCCTCGCTGGACGCCGCGGCGCTGGCCCGCTATGCGGGGACCTACGCCAGCGACGAGCTCGGCGCCACCTGGACGCTGGCGGTCCGGGACGGCCGGCTCGTCTTCCAGCGGCAGCGGTTCGAGGACGAGCCGCTGACGCCGGCCTTCACCGACGCTTTCACGGCCGGCGGGCTCCTCTTCCGGTTCGCGCGCGGCGAGGGCGGCGCGGTCACCGGCTTCTCGGCGAGCACGTCCGGAGTGCGGGATATCCGGTTCGTGAGGGTGGAGCGGTGAGCCCGGCGATCCCAACTAGGGCCGGTACTCCTCTAGGACAGGAGGGCTGAGGCCCGGATCTTCGAGCAGGCGCAGGGCCGCTTCGATCACCGCGTGCTGCACGGCGGGATCGTCCGGCTGGCCGAGCGGATAGCCATGAGGGAAGGGGACGACGAGGGCGCGCGGCGGGCGGACGGCCTCGGCGATCTCGCGGAGGAGCTGGAGGGAGACCGTCGAGATCCCCTGGCGTTCGAGCTCGGCTGCGACCAGACCCACGGTCTGGTTGCACATCGGTCAGACGGGGACCAGCAGGGCCACGTCGACGCCGTCCGCGGCGAGCCGGCGGGCGGCCTCCGGCGCGGAATTGCGCATCAGGCGTCCCGGCGCCGTGATCGATCCCATGAACGAGATGTGCCGGGGATTGACCGAGCCGATGCGCCCGGACGCCGCCAGCTCGCGGACGCGGTCGATCGGAAAGCCGAGGTTGGGGTCGCGCAGGACCCCCGAATGATCGAAGGCCCAGCTCTTGTGGTATTCGGTCAAGGCGGAGACGTCGGCGCCGGCCGGGATCTCGCGGAAGCTGCTGTCGCCGCCCTTGACGGAATCCGAGAACGGCTCCTGTCCCGGCGCCACGAACCCGGCGCTGGAGACCAAGGCCAGCCGGCACTCGGAGAGCGGCCTGCGCAGGAGCGTCCAGGGGACCGGGTCGACCGCCCGCCAGCGGTAGGCCTTCAGGAACAGGCGGACCGGCAGGCTGAGCTCGTCCAGGGTAGCCATGGGTCATCGTACCAGCCGCGGCGGCCCCCACCCGCTCCTCACCCCCCGACCCCCTCTCCCATCGCCCTCACAGCCCCCGGGAGAGGGGGCGCCCCCGCCCAGATCCTTCGCTGCGCTCAGGATGACTTTCTGAGGTTTTTCTTCCCCCTCTCCCGGTTGGGGGGAGTGCGATGGGAGAGGGGGACCGAGGGGGTGAGGCCTCACGGCAGCGGCAGGAGCGGCGTCCATTCCCATTCGTTCCTCTCCCCTCCCACCGGCGACATCTCCTGCTTTTCGGTCATGAGGTCGAGCGGCTCCGCGGCCCGGCGCAGGCTCTCGTATTCGACGCGGTTGCTGCGCACACCGGCCTCCAGCCAGGAGGGCTTCTGATCGGCGGCGAGGTCGCCGGCGAGGTCGAACGGCAGGAAACAGGCGTCGCGGGTGGTCTCGAGGAACCCGCGCTCGGCCGCCTGCCGGGCGAGGGCGCAGTAGAGCGGAGAGAGCTGGCTGAGGAGGGCGCGGTAGGCCTCGCGGAAGCGGCCGCGGTAGCGGTCGTGCCCGGGCACGGAGTGGGGCTCCAGGGCGCGCCGGGCGGCCTCGGCCCGCGCCGGCTCGTCGGCCCAGGAGGGCGTGAGGAGGTCCGGGACGCCGAAGAGCCGGAGGTCGGCCGCGCCGCCGGTCCGCAGCTCCCAGGCCGAGCGGCTGAGCACCGGCGGCAGATTCTCGCCCGCGGCGCGCGCGGCCCGGCGGTTGACCGAGGCGATCAGGTCCGCGAGGAACGCGTCGTTGACCCGCGGCAGCAGGCGCGAGAGGTGGGTGCGGAAGAGGTTCCAGAGCTCCTGCGGCGTCTCGCTTCCCTTGGGCTGGAGCGCGCGGGAGGAGGGGGGGCGGAAGCGCAGGAGGCGGACGCGGTGGAAGCCGAGCGCCGCGACCAGAGGGCGCGCCGCCGCGGGGAGGGAGCCCGCGCCGCCCGGCTCGATCAGGGCCGCCACGACGTCCGCCCCTCCGGGCACCTGGGTGAGCAGCGAGCGCAGCTCGCGGGCGTCGAAGTAGAGGCGCAGCCGGATCGTCTTGAACGGCTGCGCCTCCGGGAGCGGCAGCCCGAAGTGGTAGAGGGCGTAGCGCAGCCCGGTCGTGGCGGCGTAGCGGAGCAGGGTGATCCCCAGGTGGGACAGAGGCGGGAGCGGTCCCGGGACCAGGAGGGCCCGGCTGTAAGCCGGCCGCTGCTCGCCTGCGATATCGATGTGCTGCTCCTCGTTCAAGCGCGCGCTCCGGCAATTGACTTCCTCAGACCGGCGCAGTATAAGGGCCAGGACTCTGTCTTTTTCATCATTCGGCCATTTTGTGGCGAACGGATGCGTGCCGGGTCCCCCTCGTTTCTACTTCTGATGGCGTCCGGCCCCTCACCCCTCGCCCTTTTTCCAGGAGGTTTCGCATGCACGGGAAGCGCCTACGCGTCATCGCTCTGAGCCTGCTCCTGGCTTTGACGGGAATCGGGCTCGCCTACGCCCAGGATACCGGCCGGATCGAGGGCCGGGTCACCCAGCAGGACGGTGCCGGCCTCGGCGGGGTCACGGTCGAGATCGACGGTCTGGACCAGACGGCGACCACCGATTCGGACGGGTTCTACTCCTTCCAGTCGGTCCCGCCCGGGACCTACAACCTGACGTACGCCCTGTCGGACCGCACGACGGGAGAGTCCGGCGTCGAGGTGGCCGCGGGCGCGACGAAGGTGGTCGACAAGTCCGTGGACTGGGACGTGAGCTTCGCCGAGACGATCACGGTGACCTCGGTGTCGCGGCGGGCGGAGAGGATCACCGAGGCCCCGGCGGCGGTGAGCGTGATCTCCCTGCAGGAGATCGAGCTCGAGGCGGCCAGCGGCCAGTTGCCGAAGCTGCTGGAGTTCACGCCGGGCGTCGACTTCACCCAGAGCGGCCTCTATGACACGAACTTCAACACCCGCGGCTTCAACAGCTCGCTGAACCGGCGCATCCTGACCCTGATCGACGGCCGCGATCCGGCGGTGCCGTTCCTCGGCTCCCAGGAGTGGGCCGCGGTCTCGTTCCCCATGGACGAGCTCGCCACCGTCGAGCTGGTCCGCGGTCCGGGCTCGGCCCTCTACGGCGCCAACGCCTTCAGCGGCGTCCTCAACATGACGACCAAGGCGCCGCGCGGCACCGAGGGAGGGCAGATCCGGGTGACGGCCGGCGAGATGAGCACCCGGCGCGCCGACTTCCGCTGGGCCACCGAGCTCGGCGGCGGCTGGTACGCCAAGCTGGTGGGCGGCTACATGAACGGGGACGACTTCACCCTTTCGCGCAACCAGCGGGTCGAGTACTCCACCTTCTGCACCACGCCCGGGCAGGTGGACTGCCTGCGCCGCGAGGCGGTGCCGCTCACGGAAGACGAGGTGACCATCGGCTTCGGCGGCCTGCGCCTCGACAAGCACTTCGGCGAGACCGCGGTGTTGACGATCGAGGGGGGCACCGCCGACCTGGCGGGGCCGACCTTCCTCACCGGCATCGGCCGCGTCCAGGTGACCGACGTGAAACGCCCCTGGACGCGTCTCAACTTCAACACGCCGCACTGGAACTTCCTCGGCTACTACGACACCCGCAAGGCAGAGAACCAACTGGCTCTCGCCTCCGGCGCCCCGCTGTTCGAGGACTCCTCGAACCTGCACGGCGAGATCCAGGGCAACGTGGGCTTCGCCAATGACAAGGGCTTCCTGGTGGGCGGCATCGCCTATCACGAGCAGGACGTCGACACCTCCAACGACGCCGGCTTCCACACCTTGATGACGCAGGCCCACAAGGAGGACCAGCAGGCCCTCTTCGGCCAGCTCGAGTACAGCTTCACGGAGAAGCTCAAGGCGGTCGTGGCGGCGCGCGTCGACGAGAGCTCGCTGCACGATACCCAGTTCTCTCCCAAGGGCTCGGTGGTCTACTCGTTCACCCCGAACCAGACCATGCGGTTCACCTACAACGAGGCCTTCCAGGTCCCCAACTACTCCGAGTTCTTCCTGCGCGTCCCGGCGGGCGCGCCGATCACCGGCTTCGCGGCGCTGGAGAACGCCCTGGCGCCGTTCCTGGGCGGGCAGACCCTCGGGCTGCGCAGCATTCCGATCTTCGCTTTCGGCAACTCCAACCTCGACGTGGAGGAGATCACCACCTACGAGGTGGGCTACAGCGGGATCTTCGGCGGCAAGGCCTACGTGACCCTCGACTACTACCAGAGCGAGATCGAGAACTTCGTCACCGACCTGCTGCCGGGCGTCAATCCGTCCTTCCCGGGCTATACGCCGCCCGCGTTCCTGCCGGCCCCGGTCGCGGCGCAGATCCTGAACACCCTGCGCACGGGGCTGGGCCCGAACTTCCGCGGCCTGACCACGGTCAACGGCCAGCCCACTCTCGTGCTCTCCTACACGAACGCGGGCAACGTGGATACCCAGGGCATCGACTTCGCGCTCAACTACTACGTCGCCAGCCAGTGGGTGGTGGACTTCAGCTACTCCTGGTTCGACTTCGAGGTCAAGGAGCAGGCCCTGGGAGACCAGCTCCTCCCCAACTCGCCGGAGAACAAGTGGAACGCCGGCCTGACCTATACCGGCGCCAAGCTCGGCGCCTCGGTCAAGTACCGCTGGGTCGACGACTTCCGCTGGGCCGCCGGCGTGTTCGTCGGCGACGTCCCCTCCTACGACCTGGTCGACGTGAGCGCCAGCTACCGGCTCACCGACAACTTCTCCTTCGGAGTGGACGTCAGCAACCTCCTCGACGACGAGCACTTCCAGACCTTCGGCGGCGATCTGCTCGCCCGCCGGGCCCTGGGCCATGTGACGTTCAACTGGTAGGCCCTCACCCCGTCCCCTCTCCCGTCACCGGGAGAGGGGCGCCCCCACCCGGGAGGCATCCTGCGGGCAATCCTTCATTGACACCATCGTGATCCAGGCATAAACTCCCGCGTCTGCGTGTTATCGTCGGGGCGTGGCGCAGCCTGGTAGCGCACCTGCCTTGGGCGCAGGGGGTCCCCAGTTCAAATCTGGGCGCCCCGATACCGACGGCCCAGGCTGCCGGCGGTTGGCGAGCAGCGCGCAACGGCTGCCTGTAGCTCAGTTGGATAGAGCGGCGGCCTTCTAAGCCGCGGGTCGGGGGTTCGAATCCCTCCAGGCAGGCCAAGTTCTCCTGGATCACCACGCGCACTTTTGACAGTACGCGCCCTTAGCTCAGCTGGATAGAGCGACAGCCTCCGGAGCTGTAGGTCAGAGGTTCGAATCCTCTAGGGCGCACCATCCTTTCCCCTCGCACTATGCGTGCCCTCCTCCTCCTGGCCCTCCTCCTCTGCCTGGTGCCGGCGCTCGGTTGCTCCAGAGAAGAGCCTCCGGCGGGTCCCGCGACCCTGGGGGCGGAGCTGCGGCCTTCGAACCGCCTGCGCGACCCGGCCGCATGGGGAGCGCTCCTTGGAGAGGTCGAGGAGTCGGGGCCGGCCGGCCTCGCCGGTCTCCGCTCGGGCGACCTGATCCAGGCCCTCGACGGCAAACGGGTGGAGGGTCCGTGTGACCTCGATCGCGATCTCCTCGCCCGTCAACCAGGGCAGGAGGTGAAGCTCGCCGTCCGGCGGGGACCGCGGGTCTTCGAGCAGGCGGTGAAGCTGGCCGGCGCTCTCCGGCTGTACGAGGAGGGCTGCCGCGACGGCCGGAGCGCGAGCTGCTACCAGCTCGGGGTCCTCTTCGTCACCGGGAAGGGCGTCGCGGCGGACCCGGTCCGCGGCATCGAGCTTTTTGAGCGGGGCTGCCAGGATGGAAGCGCTGCGGCCTGCGCCGAGCTCGGCGTCCGCTTCCTCCTAGGAACGGGCGTGGCGGCGGACGTGTCCCGCGGGCTCGGCCTCGTCCGCAAGGCCTGCGACGGAGGGAGCGCCGCAGGCTGCGCCCACCTCGCCTATTCCTACGCGACCGGCCGGGGCGTTCCCGAGGACGACGCCCGGGCGCAGATCCTGTACCAGAAGTCCTGCGAAGGGGGAGACGCGGCCGGCTGCTACAACGCGGGCGTCAACTTCGACATGGCCCGCGGGACGTTCCAGAGCCGGTTCCGCGCCATGGTCGCCTACAAGCGCGCCTGCGACTTGGGGAACGCCCTCGCCTGTACGAACCTGGGTTTCTTCCATGAACGCGGCCAGGGCATCCCCGCGGACCTGCTGCAGGCGAGACTCTTCTACCGCCGCGCCTGCGAGGGGACCGACTGCGACCCTGGAGATCCCCTGGGCTGTTTCAACCTGGGTGTCCTCTACCGCGACGGCCTGGGCGTGCCGCGGAACAAGACCGAGGCCGCCGCGCTCTTCGAGCGGAGCTGCGAGGGCGGCAGCGCCCTGGGCTGCGCCAACTTCGCCGACCTGCTCGCCGCGGGCGACGGCGTGCCCAGGGACGAGGGCCGGGCCGCCGAGCTTTTCCGCCGGGCCTGCGACGGCGGGCACGCGGTCGCTTGCCAGAATGCGGCCGCTCTTCAGGACTGAGGGCGAACTCTTTACAGGGGTGAACCCTTGCTATAATTGATTCCTCCACAATTTGCCCAGAATTCCGATGAGGTGATCGGCATGCAACGCTCCACGATCCGCGGCCTCCTTGCCGTCTGTACGCTCGGCCTTCTTCTGCCTTCCGGGGATGCTTCGGCCCTCCCCGCCCTCGACGCCCGCAAGTGTGGCCAGCCCGGATCCCGCTGCGAGGTGCTGGCGCGGGACCTCGAAAACCCGCGGTCCATCTCCCGCATCCAGCCGGACGGCACCTTCTTCGTGGGCACGGCCGGTAACGCCCAGACCGACCTGATGGGCGAGCTGATCTCCGACCGGGACACCGACAGCTCGACCATCTACCGCTATACCGAGGCCGGCGGGCTCCGGCCCTGGATCGGCGGAAGACCCTCCCAGTTCATGATGGTGTTCGACGTCAGCTCTCTCAGCTTCCTCCCCTACCAGGCGGGGATCAACGGCGTCGAGATCCTGGGCGGCGACCTCTACTACACGACTCTCTATAACAAGGGCCCGGCGAGCTACGAAAAGCGCTCGCGCTCCGACACGGCCGACACCGGGATCTCCTTCGGCGAGGTCCGCAAGGTGATCGGCGGAGCGACCGATCCCTCCGGGCGGGACGTGCTGCTGGCGGATCTCGGCCAGGCGGAGATCCGGCTCGGGAATCCCGACGGCGTCGTCTACCCCGTCGCGGATGGTTTCGGCCACCACGCGGGCGAGCCCGTCTACGCCATGAACCCCTACGGCCTGCTGCCGCGCGGCGACTCGGTCTGGGTCGCCGACGCCGCGGCCAACGACCTCTTCCGCGTCGACCAGGCGACGGGCGCGCTCCACCTGGTCACCGTCTTCCCCAACCGCCTGCAGACGCAGGAGGCGGTGCCCGTCAAGGTCTTCCAGGGTCCCGGCGACCGGCTCTACGTGACTCTGTTCTTCTGCGTCAATGCGTTGAGCGAGGACGCCCTGGGCGGAATCGCCGAGGTCCGGCCCGACGGCAATTTCCGCATGGTCTCCTTCAACCGCCTGCCGATCTCCGGCGCCGTGAGACCCGACGGCTTCCTCTACGTGCTCGAGTACTCCAACCTGTACGCGCCCCACACCGGCCGCCTCCTGCGCACCCGGCCCCAGGAATACAACGATTTCAATGGCCGTCCGGTCAGCGACGGCGAGGTGCTGATCGACAACCTCGACTATCCCGTGGACATGTCGTTCGACGCCCAGGGGCGCCTGGTCATCGTGGAGTCCGGCACGCTGGACAGCTTCCTGGTGGACGGCAGGGTGATCCGGATCAGCCTGCCGTGAGCCGCGGTGACGGCGGCAGGGGTGCAATGGCGACACTCCTGTATCAGCGGTACGCCTCGCGCCGGTGCTTGACCCGATAAATGGTCACGGCACGGCCTCATCATCAATGTCGTAGAGGATGCGGTAGGTGCCTACCCGAAGGCTATAGTCCTTGGTGCCGCGGAGCTTCTTGGCGTCAGGTGGGCGCGGCTCCTGGGCCAGCCGGTCAATGTGCTGGCTGACAAGCCGCGTGTAGTCTTTGGGCAGAGCCGCGATGTCCTTAAGGGCTCGCGGGAGGATCCGGACCCTATACATCGACTCCTTGCCGGCGCAACTCCTCTTTGGCCTGTTCCCAGGGGAGAGCCTCCTTGTCCTCGCCCACCTCGCGAAGGCGGCGGATCTCCTCGGTGTCTTCCAGATCCTCCAAGAGAGTCAGCAGTTCCTCCCAGAGGCTGTACTCGAAGACGACGGCTTTCTTGTTGCCCTCCGCATCGACCAGAAACTGCGCCTGCTGGAGTACCTGGCTGACGCTCATCGGGATCTCCTGATGCCGCTCGCGATCATGGCTGGAATGCTAGTCCCTCACGGAAGCGCCGTCAAACCAGCGACGACCCTCTGGTGGGCTACTGCTTCAAACCGGACCGGGTGGGAGGGGTGTAGTGGCGGCCTCGAACGTGGGAGCCAGTTGTCTCGCGACCGAGTCAGTTGCCTCGGCGATCGACCCAGGGCCGCCCCTGCTGCGCTGCCGGTCGCGATCAGAGCCTCTTCCGCCGTTCGGCCTGGGTTCCCAGAAAAAGTCCGAAAAAAGTGTACGAAATTCCAGCCCCGTTTTCCGTTCTCTATAGGGTTGATGGGGAGAAGACTGCGCTATGTACCCGACGGCGGCGCCCTGGTCCACGTCACCACCCGGACGATCCAGGGCCGATACCTGCTGCGGCCCGGCCCGGCACTCAACGAGATCCTCGTCGGCGTCCTGGCCCGAGCCCAGAAGCTCTATCCGGCAGGAGTCTGCGTCGCGGTGGCGGCGTCAAACCACTACCACCTCCTCCTGCGGGTGGAAGATGCTAAACAGCTCGCCGACTTCATGGGCTACTTCAATGGGAACGCGGCCCGCGAGATCTCCCGCCTGACCGGTTGGGAGGCCAGAGTCTGGTCACGGCGCTACCAGGCGATCGTCATCAGCAACGAGGAGGCGGCCCAGGTCGAGCGCCTCGCGTATGTGCTCGCGCACGGCTGCAAGGAAGGTCTGGTCGAGCGTCTCCGCCAGTGGCCCGGAGTCCATTGCGTGCGGGCGCGCCTCGACGGCGAGCCTCTGGCCGGCTACTGGTTCGATCGGACCCAAGAGTACGCCGCTCGCCTGCGCGGGGAAGACTTCGGCCGCCTCGAATACGCGACCCGGGAGGAGGTCATCCTCGAGCCTCTCCCCTGCTGGAAGCATCTCTCGCCGGAGACCCACCGGCAGCGCATCGCCGACCTGGTGAGCGGGATTGAAGAGGAGGCCGCCGCCGAGCGGGAGAGGACCGGCGTCACTCCCCCGGGTCCGGCAGCGGTCTGCGTCAAGTATCCTCATGATCGCCCCCAACAAAGTGAAGAAATCGCCCGCGCCGCTCTTTCACGCCGCCACCCGCCGAGTGCGCGACGAGCTCTACCAGATGTATGCGGCTTTCGTGGCCGCCTTCCGCGACGCGGCCGAAAAGCTCCGCGCCGGAGATCTGTCCGTGGTCTTCCCGCCCGGTAGCTTCCCACCTGCCTTGTCGTGGGTCGGTGGATAACCCACGGCTATCTCGGGCCGGCCGTCTCCCCCGCCCCGACCACCTCCGTCCTACCTCTTCCGCCTCGCGCTGCGAGGCAGAGCGGAGGTGTGCCCTCCTGTCGTCTCTGCGGCCGATCCGAGTTCGTTCCTCCCAGGTCGCGGATCCGCTGGTCGTTGAGCCGGGAAGCGGGTTCCCCGCTCGCTCGCTCTCGGCTCTTCATCCCCGCCAGGCCGGGCGCGTCGCCGTCGGCTTTCGCGCCTTGCGGCTTGCCGCCCGCAAGGCATTTCAACGGCTTGGCCTCACTTGCACCGGGCTCGGCCTTGGTGCCTGCCTCCGGCGTGGACTTGGACTTGGTGCCCGGTTTGCGTGGCTTGCTTGCACCCGACGCGCCCTCGGCCTCCGGCTTCGCCTTGCCCGTGACTAGTTAGCGGAGATTCCGCCCGCCAGCGCTCGACGTAGTTCACGTCTTCCTGCCATCGTCCCATCCCTCCACGGCGATGAGGGGGAAGAGTATCTATCGATGCCCGAGAACGGACGGCAGGTCGGTCTCTCAAAGCCGTAGGGTCCTCAGGACACGCTGCCACGATACTCTGATTGTTCAAATCCTGGCCAAAGAGGGGTGTTGTCCTGCCAAAAAGGCTGAGCGGCCCTCCAAGCAACCAAACGCTTCCAGATTTGGGTGGCACTATTTCCCGCAGCGCGGTGGCGGCGCTGACCGGACCTCCGGTGTCGTACGAGCGCGGCTTCTACAACCGGCTGCTGGCCTGCCTGCGCGAGGAGGAGGGTCACTTCGACGAGGCCGCGGCGCTGCTCGGCCGGGCCGCTGGCATCTTCCGCGACCTGGGACGCGGGGAGGACCAGGGCGCCTGCCTCTACCACCTCGGCTTCCTCTTCCTCGACCAGAACGACCGCGTACGGGCACAGGGCCTCTTTTCCCAGGCGTACGGCCTGCTGTCGCTGGACCGCACGCCGCTCCTGGTGGCGCGCTGCGGTCTCGGCCTGGCGATCTGCCTTGCGATCGCGGGCGAGAGCGTGCCGGCGTGGGACCTGCTCAAGGCGGTGCGGCCGATGGCCAAGCGGGCGGGCGAGTCGGAGCGCCCGCGGCTCGGCTGGCTGGAAGGCAGGGCACTGGCGCACCTGGGGGAGCACGACCCAGCGCTGGAGCGGCTGGAAGCCGCGCGCAGGCACCTGCTGGCCGAGAGGAAGCTCCTCGACGCGGCGCTCTGCTCGCTCGACATGGCCCGGGTCTTCGCCGAGATCGGGCGGGTGGACCGGATCCAGCCTCTGGCCGACGAGCTGTACGAACGCTCTCCGGCGTCTCTGGACGCCTTGCGGATGGCGCTCGCGCTTCACGACTTCGCCGGCGCGGTCCAGGAGGAGGTCGCGGACCTGGAGGAGGCCACGCTGGAAGCGGTCGACCTCATCCGCCGGCCGCTGGCGATTTTCAAGAAGGCGTAGCCGACGAGATCGATCTCCGGCGCCAATGAAGGCGTCGGTTTTTCCCAGAAAGGGAATGCCTCTATGCGTGGGAAAGAGCAGGAGAAGTTGAAGTCGGAGCGGGTTCAGGGCTCGCAGCCCGCGGGCCAGGCCGTGAGCCGGCTCAAGTCGGAGCGTGTGCAGTGGATGACCCTCGAGGTGCCGAGCCTCGACGTGGCCATCGCCATCTATGGACCGGCCCCGGGCGACGGGGCCACGGAGACGAGCTAAGAAAGGGTGATCGCCATGGCGACGTTTGCCAAATACATGACCGAGTGGGACTCGCTCCTGGTCACCGTCGCGGCCAACACCGCGGAGCTGGGCTATCTGGAGGAGTACCGCGCCCAGCTCGCGGCGGCACAGCAGGGGGCCCGGGAGGCGAGCATCAAGCAGGCCACCCTCAAGGCGCAGGTCCAGCAGGCCACCCGCGACCTCGAGGAATTCCTGCGGCAGGGCCGGGACGCGGCGACGCGGCTGCGCAACGGCATCCGGGTCCGCTACGGCCTGAAGGACGAGAAGCTGGTGGAGTTCCGGATGAAGCCACGCCGCCGGCCGCAAAAGGCGCGCGAGCAGCCGCCGGAGCCCGACCCTTCCGAGACCAAGTAGTTCCGATGCAGCCCCGATGTAGCCGATAACCCAGGGGGGCGGAAGCGCCCCCCGCTTTTGAAACCGAATCGAACGAAAGGACAGCAACATGCCCAAGATCAAGGAATCCAAGCAGTTCCAGGAGTGGGAATCGCTCCTCGCCGCGCTCCGCCTGGAAGCATGCGAGATGCAGGGGATCGAGCCGTATCAGGTCGCCCTGGAAAAGGCCCTTCGCGACGCCCAGGACGCCAGGCTGCGGAAGGACAGGCTGTACGCCTCGGTGGTCGAGTCTGCCCGTCAGCTCGCGCAGGCCACCGGGCGCGCTCGCGAATCCGCATCGCGCATCCGCAGCTTCCTGAAGTGCTTCCTCAGCCCTTACAACCGCAAGCTGGGCCGCTACGGCGTGAAGCCTCTGCCGCGGCGGAAGCGGAAGCGGCCGCCCAAGCCCCAGGCGCTGAGCAGCGCGCCTGAGATCTCGATGCAGTAGGCACACCTGCCCGAAACCCACCCGTCCCCTCTCCCCTCGGCGGGGAGAGGGGCGGCGCTCTTTGAAAACTGAATAGGGACGGCGGCCTCCGGGCCCAAGGACGCCGCCGTCCCGCCTGGGCCGCCTGGGCCGCGATGCCAACGATTTACCTGGCACTCCATCTAGGGCTAGGGCCGCTTCTGCCGCATTGACGCGAAGGCGGAAACAGGGGTAGGATAGCTAAGTCTCAGCATCAGAGAGGGATAGCAACCCCATGGGGCTCGTCGCCATCCACGCCGCGGGAGCTAGACGATGTCGGATAAGCAACCGGCACGCTTGTGGCGGTGCCGGATAAACTGTCACTTGGCGGTTGGGCGGCATGGATGGATGACGTGAAGGCAACACGATGGCATACACTGATTCTCGCGTAACGATCCACATGGCGGCGAGTCTAGACGGCTTCATCGCTCGAAAAGACGGGAACGTCGACTGGCTCGAGACCTCAGACGAATTCGTAGACGGCGACACCATGGATCCAGGATTCGTCGAGGCCTTCCTCAAGACGATCGACTGCTACGTCATGGGATCGCGAACCTATGAGACCGCGTTTCGTTTTGAAGCCCAAGGGTTGGGGTGGTCGTACGGCGATAAACCCACCTTCGTCCTCACTAGTCGGGAACTGCCGCGGGTCCGGGATACCGTCGAGTTCTACTCAGGCGATCTTGCGCAGTTCGTGAATGGGCACCTGCGGCCCACATTCCGTACCATCTGGTTTGTTGGAGGCGGTGTAGTCTCCGCCGAATGCCTTCGTCTCGGGCTAGCCGACGAAGTTCGTTATTCGATCCTGCCGATCTTGATTGGTGATGGGGTCCCATTCTTCGAGAAGCTCGACAGAGACATCGCCCTCCATCTGGCGGAGGTCAAAGCCTACAAGAGCGGCATGGTGGAGCTCTGTTATGAGGTGCGAGGACATCGTGCCGAGTCACGGAATGGCGCCTAACACGGCGCTTGCACTCGGACGGCCGGCTTCGCCGTCCGCCGATGAAGCGCATCCCCGTTAGGCGCCAGTCGAGACATGGCTGGTCGTCCAACCGCCCGTGAAGAGAGGATGGGATTGAAGAGATTGCTGATCGTCATCGCGCTGGCGTTGCTCGCCTGCCTTGTCCTGCTCTCATCGCGACCGGACGAGCCCGTCGCAGCGAGCGCCTCGCATACGTCCCGAGCGCCGTTGTTCGAGGTGCACGTCGTGAAGCCTCTCATCAACCGACCCCTCTTCGGGCTCCTCCCTGACGGCCTCTTCGGGCTCCCTCCCGACGAGCTGCGGTTCGACCAAGCCAGCCATGGTGCCAAGATCGGCAGCGTCGAACACGATCGCCTCGAGCTCAGCGCCGACGGCTGGGAGCTCTTCATCGAGACCGACGGCGAAGGGAGGGTCGCTCCAACGACGCGCCTCGTGTTCCCGGTGGAGCCTGCGGACAGGCAGCTGAGGTTCCGCTGCCGACCCGCAGGTCAGGCCTCCGGCTATCTTCGCACCACCACGCGGCCAGGCTTCGACGAACTCGACGGCCGCTTCCTCGTCAAGCTCGCCACGTGCGAGAATGTCGCGACGGGAAAGGTCATCGAGTGGCCCGCGGCACCGCTCACCGTCCACGGGAGCTTCGAGGGGCTGCCACATGGCCGTCGCTAAAGCGCAAGCGAGACCACGAGCGCCAATCTCCAAAGTGGCTGACGTTGCTTCGGGACCGCCAGGGCCAGGACCGGCAAACCCCACACCATCACGTGGTGCGTTCGGAGCGCGAGGGCGACCATCGCGCTGTCGATCATGCCTCGGCTCTGCAATTCAGCACGGGTCACAGTGTCGGATACACATGTTGTAGGCAAATACACAGTAATCATAGCAAGCCGACGGTTGGGGATCATTGGCGCATTCAAAGACGCACGCGTCGTATTCAGGGACGCAGGAGGAGCAACATCCAAAGCTGGCGTTGGCCTTCGGGGTCGAGCTGGAACAGACCGCAGTCAGCGTTGCGACGAGGAGCACGACCAGGACGGCTTTCCGCAGAGAACGGACTTCCGGACGGAACATCTGTGGCTTCCTTTCTTGAATCCACGCCAGAAACGCTCTGGCCGGTAGCCCTCCGATCCTACCCCTGTAGGCCTGGAGGATCAAGGCGGTCGCTGGAAAGCGATTTACACTGACAATGGGTTGCTTCATGAGCCGTTCGCCGAGTCCAGCCAGCGCGGCTCCGAAGACTCCGACCAACTCGCTCCGGTACGTGTGGGTGGCTCGGCGGCAGGGGCCCGGGGCGTTCGCGGCGCGCGCTCGAGCGGAAGATCCCTCCCGAACGGCCGATTCTCCTTTCAGCATTCTTTCTGGAGCTGGCCTGCCGTCGGTCCCCGTCGCAGCCGTGGTAAAATCATTGCACGAAGTCTGCGCACAACCCCGCGCCTGCAGGCGGACGCTTGAGGCGTCCTCATGGTCTGGCGTTCTGTGAGTGTCGCCGGCTTCGAGTAGCGGTGGCGGCCTGCAACGGGCGCCGCTGAGGCGCCGCCGGTTATGTCGCAGGAGTCGCTCGACATTCCGATGGAATGGTGGCTTGACTGGTCTGGGCTTCCGGATCGGCTCGTATGGTACGGATTGTGCGGCCCATTGACGCGGAAATGTCGGCCGAGCCAATGCCCTTCGACTGCGAGCACATCGTTGACTCCGGTTTCGGGTGGCTCATCACGATGGAGAAGTGACATGGTGAAGCAAGCAAAGAATACGGTTTGCCTTTGGTACGATGGCGACGCCGAGGACGCGGCGCGATTTTACGCCAAGACCTTTCCCGATTCATCCGTTGGCGCGGTGCACCTCGCGCCGGGAGACTTTCCGTCTGGGAAAAAAGGGGATGTGTTGACGGTCGAGTTTACGGTGATGGGAATTCCCTGCCTCGGGCTCAATGGCGGACCCGAGGTCAAGCACAACTGGGCATTCTCGTTTCAGGTCGCAACCGCTGACCAGGCCGAAACTGATCGTTACTGGAACGCGATCGTCGGCAACGGCGGCGAAGAGAGTGCGTGCGGCTGGTGCAAGGACAAATGGGGCTTGTCCTGGCAGATTACGCCGATCGCTCTGACCCAAGCGATAACCGGTCCCGATCCCGCTGCCGCCAAGCGCGCATTCGATGCGATGATGGAGATGAAAAAGATCGACATCGCTGCAATCGAGGCGGCGCGCCGCGGTTGAGATTGCGTCTTCGCAGGCGTGCATCTCGGAAGCGCAAGGGGAACATGACGGCGCGGACCCGAACCCGCTCGGTCCTGAGCCGACGGTTTTCGACCGGGGGGAGAACATAATCGCGCCCGCACGTGAGGCGATGTAACCAGCCGTTGCAGCGGACCGGGCGGGCGACGCGGTCCTCGTGATTCGAGTGTCGGTCGAGTGCCCGCCCGCTGAACGTCGGTCCGTTAGGCGGCACCGCTCGGTTGGTGCGCGCTTCGAGGCCAAGCATGACCGCCCGGAGAGACGCCGCACCGGAGAGGAGTGCCCGAACTGTTCAACGGGTACTCGGGGTCGGCTGACCCGAATCAGGAAGCGTTCGGATCCCGTGTTCGTTAACGACGAACGAGCAGCTCTGGTGGGTCTTGTCGCAGCCGCCTGTCAGGGATATCCAGTTACAGCCGTAGTTGCACTTGAGTGCGACCCCTGCGGTGGTTCGTTGGAGCTCGAACTCGAAATGGGCCGCGGGCGGGCGATCGGCCGCGACCAGCGCCGAGGCGACAACGACGAGAACAACCACTGCCAACATCCAAAGCCTGTTCTGCATGGCAGCCTCCTTGTCGAAGAAGTCCGTTCCCTAAGGATACGGAAGCGGCGCCGCGATCGTCTAAGGTGGCCGTGGCTCCGCTAGTCGATGCTTAGGGGAAGATGTCTGGTACAGAGATGAAGGAACAGCAATTGGTCCGAGTGCCGCCTAACCCCTGATCTACCCTCCCAGCCCCAGCAGGTTCGCGAACAGCCGGTACGCTCCCGGCACGCCGGCCGGGAGCTGGCGGAAGAAGGCCAGGCCGGTGTAGACGTAGTGGCCCTTGCCCAGAGGGGCGACCAGCAGGCCGCCCTTGAGATCCGCGCCTCCGGGGTCGGCCATGGACAGGAGGGGGAGGTAGGCGGGGTCCCAGGTGTGCGCGAAGTAGAGGCCGCGCTCCTGGATCCAGCCGGACCAGTCGTCCGCGCCGATCTTGTTCGGCGTGTTGAAGACCGGATGCGCCGGGTCGAGCACGGTCACCGGCGCCGTCTCGTCCGTGATCCGGTCGTGCGGCCGGGCGATCTCCAGGGCGAGCGGAGCGAATTTCCCTTCGATGAACGGATACTGCTGGTACTGGACGATCACCAGCCCACCGGCTTTCGCGTAGTCGAGCAGCCGGTGGTTGGCCCGCGCCAGCGCCGGATCGGTCTCGTAGGCTCGGCTGCCGACGACGACCGCGTCGTAGCGGCCGAGATCCCCTTCCAGCAGCTCGTGAGGGCCGAGCAGCTCCAGCGGGACGCCAATCTGGCGCAGGAATTCGGGCACCCGGTCGGAGGCGCCACGCACGTATCCCACCCGCTGCAAGGGGGGCAGGCGCACGTCGGCGGCGCTGATGCCGACCGCGGCGGGCCTGAGCTGCGAGGTGGCGCGGATGTGCGGGTAGTCCACGACCGGCACCGCGAGATCGAACCGGCCGCCGTCTTCCAGGACCGCGGCGAGCCGTAGCTGATACCGGCCGGGAGCGAAATCGGAGGGAGGAGAGAGGGCCAGGTTGAGCGCCCGTTCCTCGCCCGGCTCCAGGGTGAACGGCAGCGGCTGAATCTGCGGCCACGGCTTGCCGCTCCCTTCGACGGACGCCTCCAGACGGCCGCGGAGCGGCGCTTTGGCGTGCGAGGTCAGCGTCACCTGGAGGGTCCGTGGCTTGCGCTGACCCGTCGGCCAGACCAGCAGCTCCTCGGCGGCGGCCACTTCGACCTGGGGCACGACCCGCAGCGGACGGCGGATCTCGCCCAGGGCCTGGTCCCGGTGTCGGTGGACGACCTCGCGCTCCAGGGTGACCGGCACGCCGTCGATCGCGAAGGTGAAGCGGGCGACCAGCGGCGGGGGGTCGAACGGCTCGCCCCGCATCTCGGGCGCGGCCTCGGTCCAGTCGTAGAGGCTGCCGGCGAGCGGCTTGCGCAGGAAGTAGGGGACGGTCGGCGCGGCCCCGGCCGGAACCGACGGCTGAAGCTCCCAGGTGCCCAGGGCTCCCGCGGCCAGCTCCTTGCCTTCGCCCGCCAGCGGATCGCCGCCCCACTCCGGCGAGGCCAGGGCGGCCGAGGCCCCGGAGACCGCGCGCCCGCCGCTGTTCCAGAGGACGGCCTGCACCTTGAAGCCCTCGCCGGCCGTCAGCTCCTCGGCCTCGGTGCTGGCGTCCACGCCGATCCCGGCCGCCGCGGCCAGCCCGATCTCGGCGACCTCGATCTTCTCGGCGATCAGGCCGGCGGCCGGGCGCTCCTCCGGCTTCAGCCCCTTCTCCGTCAGGAACGCGTGCGCGGCGCGCAGGTGCTTGAGGATCTCCAGGAAGCCGGGCACCGCATCCCCGAGCCGCTCCGGATGGAGCGCCTGGCGCGTGCGCTCCGCCGCGGCTTCGGCGGCGTCCAGGTGCTCGCCGACGTGCCGCCGCCGCTCGGCGTCGGGGATCGTCGCCGCGATCGCCACCAGGCGGGTGTCGATCCCCGCGAACAGGTCTTTGGCCTCCTTGCCGGCGCCGCCCGCGACCCAGCCGGCGCGCGCCTCCTGCGGGCCCAGCTCCTGGAACCGTCCCATGTCCTGCGAGCGGTGCATGCTCCGGCTGGCCGCGGCGAGCTGGTAGATCGACTTGCCGGTCAGCGGATCGATGACGCCCGTGGGCATCGTCACCGTCGTGGCGTCGCGGTCGAAGAAGGTCGAGCGGTAGAGGGCCTGGGGCGTCCAGGGGGCCAGCCCCTCGGCCGCGAGCCGCGGCAGGGCGCTCGGATCGCCCGCCAGAGGGAACGCCTCGTGGGCGGCCACCCCGGCGGCCTGGTGCTGGCCGTGATTGGGATGAGGAGTGCCCGGGAAGACCGAGACCACCACCTGCGGCTTGAAGCGGCGGATCACCCGCACGACGTCCTCCAGCAGCACCTCCCTGGGCCAGAGCTTCAGCGTCTCGTCGAGCGAGCGCGTGTAGCCGAAGTCGTAGGCGCGGGTGAAGAACTGCCGGCCGCCGTCCACGCCGCGCGCGGCGAGCAGCTCGCGGGTGCGGATCAGGCCGAGCCCGACCCCTAGCTCGGGGCCGATCAGGTTCTGGCCCCCCTCGCCCCGGCTGAGCGACAGGTAGGCGGACTCGCCCCCCATGCCGCGGGCGACCAGGGTGAGCAGCGAAGTATCCTCGTCGTCGGGGTGCGCGGCGATCACCAGCAGCCGCTTGTGGATGGTGAGCTTGGCGAGCGCCCGCTCGACAAGCGCGATGCCGCCCGTCGTCGGCGGCTCCAGGGGCGAAGAGGCGAGGTTGACCTCGCCGGCCGCCGCGCCGAGCGCGAGCGCCAGGAAAAGCGGCAGGACGAGGAGGATGGAAAAGGTCTGGATCGATCGTCGCGTCATGGTCCTCTGGGCGACCTCCGGCGGGGGAGTCTAGCACCGGGCAGAAGCCCGGCGATGAATCGCCGGGCTATGAGGAGCGCCCCGGTGAGCGGGGCTTGAAAGCCGGCTTGTCCGGCGCCGCTCATAGCCCGGACATTGGATGTCCGGGCACCGGGCCGGCGGCCGTCTGGACGCAGCGATCCCGTCCCTCGTACATACAAGCAGGAAAACACGGGAGGAAACAAGGAAGGGCCCCTCCAAATTCCCTCACCGAAGTCGCAACAGCAGCTCGTGGGAACCTTTTTCAGGCTCTCACTCTGACGAGGAGAATGACCATGCGTCTTGAAGTCAAAAACATCCGTTCCACGGCGATCGCCCTG
>DASVEF010000368.1:0-4835 GCA_036380715.1 Thermoanaerobaculia bacterium
CAAGGGCTCTGGTGGGACAGCCCTCTGGACAAGGCGGAGGTCGAGAAATCCCCCTTCGCGCGGGCCTTCCTCGACCTCTTCGTGCTCGGAGACCGCTTCGGTCAACCGCCACGGCAGTTGGATATGCGCAGCGACCGATAAGCTTGACTTCTCGTTTTGAGAGGAACATAAAGGCCATCTAGCGATACGAAGAGGGCAAAGCCACCGCAAGGTGGCGACGCAAAGCCAAGGATCTCGATCCCGAGACCGCCCGGCTGCCGTAGCGCTTCCGAGGTGCCCATGCCTGACTCGGTTGAAGCGGCGGTGTCCGGCGGTCCTGTATTCCTCCCCTCCCGGGCCTTCCGCTGGCGGCGGTTGCCCGCGGGATGGCTTCGCATCGTGCTTGGAATCCTGCTCTGTCTGCTGATGGCTCCGGATGTCCTGGCGATCGAATGTTTCACTCCGCTCGAGTGGCAGCCCAAGCTCGGAAGCCGCTGGAGCCGGGACGCCAATAACGACAACGTCGACGACCTCATACCACGGCTCGGGGGCGAGACGGTCGACGTCCTCCTGGACTTGAACGACTGCCCGACCGATGCGGACAAGGCGCGGTTCGCGCAGCTCGGGACCCTCGGGCATACCCTCCGATCCATCACCGTCGTCCAGCTCAAGAATGTCAGGAAGGCGGACGTCTGGCTCCTCGCGCTGGACGAACGGGTGGCCATGGTCGAATGGGACGCTCCGGTCCATACGACGCTCGATGTCAGCGCCGCCGCCTTGCGGGTGGTCCGGAGCTCCGTCTACTCTCCGGACACCCTGGAGGAGAATGCTCCGGGCATCACCGGGGCCGGCGTCAATATCGCGTTCCTCGATACCGGAGTGGACGACGGAGTGCATGAGACCTTGCCGGCGTCCAAATTCGTGGGCGGGTTCGATCTCTTTACGGGCCAGGAGGGCAACCCCGACGACGTCGATCCCGGGCACGGCACGGCCGTGGCCAGCGTTGCTCTGAGCACGGCAAGCCCGGACGGCGAATTCCGCGGGATGGCGCCGGCCGCAGGCCTGATCGACATCAAAGTGATTCGCCGGGCCGGCGAACCGGGCACTACGTCCGGAGTCCTGGTCGGCATCGACAAGTGCATCGAGAAACGCGTCGAATGGAAGATCGGTGTGATGAACCTGAGCCTGATCCAGGTCTTGCACTTCTCTCCACCCTCGCCCAGCAACGGGCTCGACGCCTTGTCCCAGGCGGTCAATCGGGCGGTCCAGGAAGGAATCGTGGCCGTGGTCTCCGCCGGCAACAACGGATTGGACGGCTTCGGCCAGCCTCAGATCCTGATCGAATCGCCGGCGGCCGCGGATGACGCGATCACCGTGGCGGACTCCATGGACCGGGGTACGGTCTTCCGGGGCGATGACCTGATGTCGCCTTTATCGAGCCAGGGTCCACGGGTGAGCGACGGCGATTCCGACAGCACGGACGAGCAGAAGCCCGATGTCGCGGCTCCCGGCACCAGCGAAACCATTACCGTTGCGTCGGCCAACAGCGTCTCGGGCTACGCCAAAGGAGCCGGGAGCTCGATCGCCGCGGGCCGTGTGGCGGGCCTCGCCGCCTTGCTCCTTCAGGCGAATCCCGGGATGCTCCCGCGGTCGATCAAGGCACGGATCCTGGACACGGCCGAGGACTTCCATCCGCCAGGCTGGGACGGCTCCCGAGGACGCGGTCTGGTCGATGCCTTTTGCGCGGTGATCGGAGGCTGTGGACCCCAGGGGCCCTGCCGCAAGACCGACCTGAGTCTCCGCTCCATCACCGCCGAAAACCCACGCATCGTGAGCGGGGTCCCGAACGCTCTCCGCGCCTCGGTCTGCAACGAAGGCGCCGTGGCCGCGACCCGTTTCCAGGTCCAGCTCAGCGCCTACATCTTCGGTGACAGCGGCGCCAATTACCCGGTCTGTACGCTGAGCGTGCCCGATTTGCAGCCGGGATCCTGCCGGGACGTGCGATGCCCGTGGACGCCGCAAGTATCCGGAGCCGTACCCGGCGTGGTGCACGCCTGCGTAAAGGGAGAGATCATCTACTTCTGCGACCCGAACGGGGCGAACAACTACGGCCAGCGAAACCTCGACATCCAGACCAGCCAATCGCCGGCCGAGTTCAGAATGCAGGTGGTGAACCCGACGGCGGAGGATCTGTTCATGGAGATCCTGCCGGCGTTTTCGCCGGCCTGCAGCGGATGGTCCTTCTCGCAGAGCGAAGCCGGCTTTCCTCTGGGAGCCACGGGGTGTGGAAAGGTGGTCGAGCTCTCGCTGACTCCGAGTGCCGGGACCACCGCTTCCTGCAAGGTCGAAGTCTCGGTCGAAGGAGTGCGGCCGGACCACGGGCGCCTGGTCTTCAATGGCGTGACTCTCGTCGGGGTGGTGCCCGAGCCGGATCCTCCCCAATGCGCGCTGGCGGGTGTCGGCACCGACGCGCTCGGCCGCAAATTCATCATGATCAACGCGCGGGATCTGCGCAGCGGCCTCGCGGCGGTCAACGTCGTCAAGTCACAGAACGCCGAGGTGCTCACCCCGGTTTTCGAAGTCGGCAGCCAGGAACTGCTGATCATCACCTCCACCAAGATCAACCAGGGGCAGAGCAGCACGACGGAGCTGGAAGTCTTCGACGCCGCGGGCAACGTCACCCGCTGCGATCCCGTCCTCGTCGAGATCGGCCGCACGACCGGCGAGCCGGTCACAGAGACCCTCACCGGCATTCCGCAGGCCGAGCACTTCCTGACGATCCACAACGGGGACCCGGGCCTCACCACACTGGCCATCGCCGTCAACGGCAGGAAGTATCACCTCGGCGGCTTGAGGACGGGCGAGGTGCGGACGCTCGACGTCGCCTCGGCGATGAGGCCGGGCGACGGCAATGTCATTTCCCTGACCGCCCATGGCAAGCCGGGCGGAGGGGCGGTCGTCTTGATTCACGACTGAGGAATGGAGAGGCGCAACGTGTCGGCGGCGGCCACTGGCGGCGACCTGGACGGCGTCCCCGACTCCCTCGAGCTGGCACCTTTCGCGAAGGCCTTCCTGGACTTGGCCCTCAAAGAGGACTAAAAAGCCAGGCGGGAGCCTCCGGCAGGCTCCCGCCGCCGACCCTACCTTATTCAGGGCTCGTCTTCGCCGGCTTGCGCACCTCTTCTTGTGCAGGCTCCTCCGGAGCCGAGCTTCCCGGCGCCACGCCGGAACCAAGGAGGTGTCGTCATGACCCCACTGTTGAGCGCCCTCGTCCTCGCCGCCAGCACCTTCGCCCTACCACCCGCCCTCTCCGCTCCGGCAGCGTGCTCCAGCGCTCCGGCGCTGGTGGAACAGGCCAGCTTCGACTTCGACAGCGGCGAAACCGTGAATGCGGATTGCACGGCCTCTTGCGGGTCGTACCCCCCTGTCTCGTGCAGCGGTAGCACATGTTTCGCCGTGGACCGGAGCTGCCCGGAACAGCGGGGGTACGCCACGTGCGACGGCGTCACCTACTACTGCCCCGTCTGTACCCCCATCACATGCACCGAAGGATCGTTCAGGACCCTGACCGTCGGCCCCACCTGCGGCTGCGAGTACGGGACGTCGACCCCGAAGGAGCGGCAGCAGTGCATCAACGGCCAGTGGGAGCACTATTCCTACTTCTGCGGCGCGCCCTTCTGCCAGGGATACTAGCGGGCTCGGGGACAGGCGTCGTTCCTGCAGGGCGCGGGCGCCGTAGGTCCCCAGGCGGAGCAGGCGGTCGAGGGGACGCGTGAGCTGCCGAGCCCGAAAAAAACCACGGCGGGAAGCGGCCCGGCCAGGACCGGCTCCCGCCGTGGACGAATGCCCCGGCCTTCTCGGTATTTCAGTTTTCAAAGAACGAGATGCACCCCCTCCTCGCCTCTCCCGGCGGGCCGTGAGCCGGCGAGGAGGGGGTTTACGGCTTCAACTGCGTACGGCTACTGCTGTTCCGGCTGGGCCGGCGCCGGCGTTTCGGGCTCGGTCTTCTTCGACCGGGTCCTCCGGCGGATGGGGGCGGCGCCGAAGTGCACCAGAAGCTCGCTCTTGGTCCCGAGCTGCGACTTGGCGTAACCCCGCATGCGACGGACCACCTCCCGGCCGCGGTCGACCAGCTCTTTGAGCTGCTGGGTCGCCCACTGCCGGCGGCCCTCATACTCCTCCTGCTGGGCCTTGAGCTGCCGGCCCTGGGCCAGGAGGCTTCGCAGCTCGCCGGCCAGCTCCCCGCTGTTCGGCAGCAGGGGGCTGTGCGCCTCGTAGGCGCTGAGCTGGCTCTCCCACTCCCGGAAGATCTCTCCGTGTGCGTTGATGAGCGGCATAGTCTCTCTCCTTTCTTGAGCTCATCGTTTCTCTCTCCTGCCTGCCCGGCTTCCCGCGTGCCGGGCCTTCACCTGACAGCCTGTCCTCGGCTCACCCTCAGCTCGTGTCCATGCACGTCCTCCTTTCCTAACCCGACGGGAGCCCGTCGTCCATAACCGTGCGTATAGGATTCACTGTTTGCACGTCCATGTCAAGACCCCAAGTTGACATTCGATCCGAGTTGGATAAGCTTACCGTACAGACTGGCGTTGTCAAGTCCATGAGCCGTCCGCCCGAGATCGACGTGGCTCAGACCGAGATCAACGTCGTCGGGACCGGAAGGCGAGCCTTCGGGACCTTGCTCGAGAAGGCTCGCCTTTCGGTCTGGACGGTTCGCCCGAGAAGGCGAGCCTTCGAGACCTCGAGGCGAACGGTTGGGACCGAAAGGCGAGGCTTCTCGAGCAAAAGGCGAGCCTTCGAGACCGGAAGGCGAGCCTTGTCGAGCAGAAGGCGAGGCTTCGGGACCTCGAGGCGAACGA
>DASVEF010000369.1:0-6503 GCA_036380715.1 Thermoanaerobaculia bacterium
GAGATGGAGCGGATCAAGGACCACCTGGCCCTCTGCACGGAGTGCGGGCAGCTTCTCCTGGACCTGGTGAGGTTCGAGGAGTTCGAGCCCGCGGAAGAGCCCGCTGCGCTCGCCGGTGCAGAGGTGGAGGCCGCCTGGCAGAGACTGCGGCCGAGGCTGGAGAGGGGAGAGCCGGCAGCACCGCCGGTCGCCGTGCCGGAGCGGTTCCGGCAGACGGAGAAATCTGATCCCGCCTATGCGACCGTAAACTGGCAGCGTCGGCTCCGCTCGGTCTATGCGCTGGCGGCGGCGCTCTTTTTCGTCGCGGTGGGGCTGGCGGTCTGGGGGGTGTCGCAGAAGCGCCAGGTCGAGCAGATGGCCGCGCCCCGGCTCGGCAAGATCGCCCACCACTCTCTCGACGAGGACCAGAACCGAGGAGGAGAAGTCGAGGAGGATCTGCGGTTCTCCCAGCGCGATCAAATCGCGATCTCGCTGGACGCTCCTCCAACCGCCGACTATCGCGAGTACGAGGCGGAAGTCCTGGACGCGGCGGGGAGGTCCCGGTCCGAGGTTCGGACGCCCGAGGGCAGGGTTGACCTTCACTTCGCGGGGAGCTTTTTCGAGCCGGGTATTTATACGATCCGACTTTACGGGATCGAGGACGGCCGGCGGGTGCCGCTGGGCGAGATCGGTTTCGAGATCCTCCCTCCAGGCGCGCGCCGGCCCTGAGAGACGGCCGGGGAAGCGATGATCCTCGACGATCTCTCTTTCCGCACCAAGGCCTGCATCGGTCTCCTCCTTTTGTGCCTCGCCGCCGTCCTGCTCGGCGCTACCCTCTCCGGACGCCCGCGAGCCTCGGCGCCGGTCCATGCGCCGCCGGCAGAGCGCCGGGAGGAGGGGCTTCTCGCCCGCTGCAAAGCACATCTCGAGGAGTCCTCCGACGCCGCCACCACCCGGCGCTGCTTCGAGAGGGCCCTGCCGGCGCTGCGGGCGAACGGGGACCGGCACGCCCAGGCTGTGGCCCTCGATGGGCTCGGCCGTGCTCGATTCCGTCTCGGCGAGCTCCAGGAGGCCCACGACCTGTACCAGGAGGCGCTGGCGCTCTTCCGCGCCTTGGGAGCTCCCACGGGAGAGGCGGAGGTGCTGAGCAACCTCGCGCTCGTCCACAAGAGATGGGGAGAGGCGCAGGACGCGCTGAGCCTCTTTCGTAAGGCGCTGGACCGCCTGCCGGAGGTGGGCGCGGAGAGCGCGCGCGGGGTGATCCTCTACAATCTCGGAGAGCTCAACCTGGCCACCGGGCGGCCCCAAGAAGCCCTGGAATCCTTCCAGCGGGCGTTCCCTCTCCTGCGCGATAAGGGCCACACGGATACGGGTGGCCGGGCTCTAAGCGGTGCCGGCGAGGCATATGGCCAGCTCGGTCTCCATCTCGCGGCGCGCCGGTTGTTCCGGCAGGCGGTCGAGTGGATGCTGCGCAACAGGGATCATAGCGGCCTGGTCCTCCTGCTCTCCCGCGAAGCGAGCCTGCATCTGTTCGATGGGAATCACCAGGAGGCTCTGGCGCTTTTCGAGAAGGCGCTCGGGCTTGCGAGGGCCATTAAGGACAGGCGCGGCGAGGCGGTCGCGCTCGCCGGCCTCGCCCGCTGCTACGACCTTATGGGACGGGATGCCGAGGCGGTACGGCTCTTCGCGCAGGCCCGACCGCAGTTCGAGGAGTTCCGAGAACGCGACGCCGTCGCGGCCGTCCTCTACCGGAGCGCCCAGGCGTTGCGCGACCTCGGTCGCCTCGCGGAGGCCCGCTCGGCTATCGAAGAGTCGCTCGCGGTGACGGAATCCCTGCGCGTCGAGCCTCTGCCCGGCGGCACGCGATCGTCCTACCTGGCGAGCGTCCGGGAGCGCTACCACTTCACCATCGATCTGTACCTGCGACTCCACCGGGAGGACCCGGCGGCCGGCTTCGGTGCGCTGGCCTTCGAGGCCGCTGAGAGCGCGCGGGCGCGGGCGGTCCTCGACGAGCTTTCCGGAGCGCGCGCGGACCTGGAAGCCGAGGTGGGCCCCGATCTGGTCGCGCGCAAGAGGGACCTGCTTCGCAGGAGGCGGACCCGGGAGGGCCGGCGGGCGGAGCTGGTCGTCTCCCCCCAGACCGCGGAGAGCGTCCGCGAGCTGGCGGAGATCGAAAGGGAGATTGGGGACCTGGAAGCGGGCTTTGAGGCCGCTCTCGCCGAGATCCGCGAGGAGAGCCCGCGCTACGCCGAGCTCACCCAGCCGCGACCCTGGCCGGTCCCCGAGATCCAGCGTGAGCTTCTGGACGGCGAAACCCTCCTGCTGTCGTACTTCCTGGGAGAGCCGCGCAGCTTCGTCTGGCTGATCGGCAGGAATTCGCTGGCCGTCCGGGAGCTCGCCGACGGGGACAAGATCGAATTGGTGGCGGTCAAGCTCGCCGGAGCGCTGGCCCATGGCGCGCGGAGAGACGCCCAGGAGCAGGCGCGCGAGGCCGCGGAGGCTCTCAGCGAGATGTTGCTCGAGCCCATCGCGGAGGAGCTGACCGCAGAGCGCCTGATCATCGTCGCCGATGGAGCCCTGCGCGGTATCCCGTTCGGCGCGCTTCCCGATCCCCGCCGGCCGAACGGCGAGGGTGCGGAGGACTGGTTCTCCCGCTCTCTGCTCGCGCGCCACCAGATCGCGATGGCTCCTTCGGCCTCCGCGCTAGGCGTCTTGCGCCGCCAGCTTCGGGGGCGCCGACCCGCGCCCCGTCCGGTCGCGGTGCTGGCGGACCCGGTCTTCGGTGACCTGAAGCGTCTCGTTCACACCCGCGCGGAGGCGGAGGCGATCCGGGCCGCGCTGGCGCGTCCCGAGGAGGGCCTGTTCCTCACCGGCTTCGCGGCGGACCTGCAGGCCGCGACCAGCATGGAGCTGAGCCAGTTCCGCATCGTGCATTTCGCGACGCACGGCCTCTTCAGCGGCGATCCCGACCGGTCGGGAATCGTCCTCTCCGACCTCGACGAACGAGGAAGGCCCAGGCCCGGCTTTTTGCGGGCCGCCGACGTCTACGGCCTCGATCTTCCCGTGGAGCTCGTGGTGCTGAGCGCCTGCCGCACCGCCGGCGAGGAGGAGGTGAAGGGCGACGGGCTCGGCCTCCTGACGCGGGGCTTCTTCTATGCCGGCGCCAGGAGGGTCGTCGTCAGCCTCTGGGAGGTCAATGACGAGGCCACCGCGCGGCTGATGGCGCGCTTCTACCACGGCATGCTGCAGGAGGGGCTGTCTCCGGCGGAGGCTTTGCGGACCGCGCAGCTCGCGATCTCACGCCAGAAAGGATGGGAGGCCCCCTACTACTGGGCGGGCTTCGTCCTCCAGGGCGACTGGTAGCGCTCTAACAAAAATCCTTCGACAGTGTCTCTACCAACGTGATCATCGGACGCGTCCGGCCCTCACCGCTTCAATCTGGGAAAGGAGAAAAACGATGGACACGGCGAATCTGAGCGGGATGTCTTGCCATCCGGAGCCGGAGACGGGCACCAAGCCGGGAGGCTACGGCACGCCCGCCGAGAAGAGCTCCGATCCGGAGACAGATCCGGGTACCAAGCCCGGAGGCTACGGCACTCCCGTCGAGAGGAGCTCCGACCCGGAGCCGGAGACCGGCTCCAAGCCCGGCGGCTACTCCGTCGAAGCCTGACCACCCCGTCGAGGGCTCGGGAGCGGCCTTTCCGGAAGTCGCTCGCGAGCCCTCGGGCGATCTCGCGAGGGCCATCATGGAAAACCGATCCTTCTTCCTCAACGGCATCAACGCCGAAACCGGCGACTATCTGACGCCGCCCCTCTCGGCGCGGCAGGTCGCGGCTCTCGCCCGCGGGGAGTCGCTGAATCCTGAAACGCGCGTCGACATTCAAGTCTGGCTCCGACAAGGGAAGAAGGGGCTGCGGTCCGGCGACGCCCGTGACCTCGCTCAGGCGGGCTGGGGGATTCTCTTCGGGCGGGACGACCCGCAGACCGGCGCGATTCGTGAAGCGCTGAAGCCTCTGCTCGACCGCCGCCGTTCCGAAGCCGGCGGCCGGCGCGAGCATTACTATAGAGAGCTGTACGGCCGGAAGGGTGTCTGGCCGGGCGATACCAAGCGGAGCTTCCTCTCCCGGCACGGCGTCGGCGCCGGTTCGGTAGATCCGGACAGGATGTCCTACTACCTGCTCATCATCGGCGATCCGGAGACGATTCCCTGGGAATTTCAGTACCAGCTCGACATGCAGTACGCGGTCGGCCGGATCTGGTTCGAGACGCCGGAGGAATACGGAGTCTACGCGCAGAACGTCGTCGACGCGGAGGCGTCTCTCGGCCAGCGCGCGAAAACCGCCGCGTTTTTCGCTCCGCAGAATACGGATGACGAGGCGACGAAGCTCAGCGCGTATCAGCTCGCGGCCCCGCTGGCCAAGCGGATGAAGGGGCACGGCTGGACGGTCCGCGAAGCCGTGGGCGAGACCGCCACCAAGGCCCGCCTGCGCGAGCTCTTGGGCGGAGCCGAGACGCCGGATCTGCTGTTCACCGCAGGGCATGGCACGGTTTTCCCCAGCGGCGACCCGCGCCAGCTCCCCTATCAGGGCGCGGTGCTCTGCCAGGACTGGCCGGGTCCGAAAGTCTGGAAGGGGAAGATTCCGCCGGACTTCTATTTCTCCGGGGAGGATGTGAACGGCTCGGACCGGCTGCGCGGGCTCGTCACTTTCCATTTCGCCTGCTACAGCGCCGGTGGCCCGGCCTGGGACGACTTCTCGATCGAGCGCGGGCAGAAAGCCGTCGCTCCTCATCCTTTCATCGCCCGCCTGCCGCACCGGCTTCTCCAGAAAGGGGCGCTCGCTTCGATCGGTCATGTCGAGCGCGCGTGGCAGTGCTCGATCGAATGGGGAGAAGAGGAGAAGACGCAGCACATCGAAGCGTTCGAAGACTTTGTGGACCGGCTGGTCTCCGGTCATCCGATCGGCTCGGCCATGGAGCCGTTCGGCCAGCGCTATGCCGACCTCTCCACCGAGCTGAGCGCGAAGCTGGAGGAAATTCAGACGAGCAAGACTCCTGACGAAGCCGGCCTCGCGAGTCTCTGGACCGACAACCACGATGCGCGCAACTACGTCGTGCTGGGCGATCCGGCGGTCCGGCTCGTGGCCTGGGACGGCCAGCCATGAGCCCGCCGCTTCGCGCGTTGCTGATCGGGGCAGGCCATTACTTTCCCAACCGCCTGCCCGACGGGAACAGCTATTCGAGCCTGGAGGGAGCCGTCCGGGACGTCGCGCGGATGGAGCGGTATCTGCGCGAAGAGATCGGGCTCGCGCCAGAAAGGATTTCCAAGCTGACCGCCACGGCGTCTCCGGACGGCGGGCCACCCGAGCCGCGGGAGCAGTGGCCGACCTACGAGAACATGGTTGCGGCCTTCCGGCGCCTCCTCGACGAGGCGGCCCCGGGGGAGGCGGTGTTCGTCCACTACTCGGGCCACGGCGGGCGGACTCCGACGATCGTCCCGGACCTGAAAGGCAGCGTTCCCATCGACGAGGCTCTCGTGCCTTGCGACATCGGCGATCCGGGGTCCCGCTATCTCCGGGACGTCGAGCTCGCCCGGCTGATTCAGGACCTTGTCGGCAAAGGGCTTTTCGTCACCTTGGTCCTCGACTGCTGCCACTCCGCCGGCGCGGCCCGCGGCCCCAGAAAAGCGGTCAAGCGGGGGTTGCAGACGATCGACCGCACGCCGCGGCTGCTGGAGAGCCTGGTGGCTACCCGCGAAGAGCTGGCCGAGTCCTGGTCGCGCCGGCAAGGGCACCGGCCGGCGGACGGACCGGTGATGCGGGGCCTGTCCGTGAAGAGCTGGTTTCCTGATCCCCAAGGATACGTGCTCGTCGCCGCCTGCCGGCCCCAGGAGTCCGCGTTCGAGTTTCCCTTCGAAGGCGACGAGAGCCAGGGAGCACTGACCTACCATCTTCTCAATGCGCTGCAGCGGGACGGCGCGGAGCAGACCTGCAAGCGGCTCCAGGACCGGGTCCAGGCCGGAGTCCGCATCCAATTTTCTCTCCAGACGCCGATGCTTCTGGGGGACGCGTCCCGCACCCTCTTCGGCCTCGAAAAGGCCGCTCCCCGGTACGAGATCAACGTCATGGACGTCCGCGACGGGCGTGTGCTCCTCAATATCGGCGAAATCCACGGAATCCGGGAGGGGGCCCAGTTCGCGATTTATTCATCGGCTTCGCGGGTGGCGGTGGCGGAGATCAACCAGCTCGGGGCCACTGAATCGTGGGCCAGGATCGTCCAGTCGGTAGGCTCCGCAGCGCTGGAGTCCGGAACCCAGGCCGTGCCGCTGGACGCAGGCGCGCTGGGCCTGCGAAGAGGGGTGAGCGTCGGCCGAGAGCCTGCCCTCGATCGCGTTCAGAAAGCGATCAAAAGTGGAGGCCGCGGTTTTCTCCGTCTCGCGGAAGACGGCTCCGCGGGCTTCCGGGTCGCCGTCAACGGAAAAGGCGAGTATGAAATCCAGGATGGACAAGGGCAGCCGATCCCTCACC
>DASVEF010000370.1:0-71726 GCA_036380715.1 Thermoanaerobaculia bacterium
TTGCTTTCTGCTGAATTTCACCCCTCTCCCTCTGGGAGAGGGGCCGGGGGTGAGGGCCCTTACGACGACCGGCTCACATACCGTTCCCACTCCGCCAGCCGCTCCTCGACCTGCTTTCCGAGGGCTTCGAGGGAGAGGAGATCGGTCGGCTCCTCGGGGAGGAGGGGGATGTCGATCAGCGGCTGCTCGCGGGAGAGGAGGCTCGCCAGCTCGACGAGGCCGCGGCGGTCGCGCTCGCCAAGCCAGGTGAGGAGCTCCCAGCCGCTGGGGCGGCAGGGGTCGTCGCTTCCGGGGACTTCGCCCTCGATCAGGAAGCGCGGGTGGACGCGGTTGACCACGACCGGTCCGAGATGGAACCCGGCCTGCTCCAGGCGGCGGGCGAAGAAGAGAGTGTCCGGGATGCGCTCCTCGCCGGGGCCGGAAACCAGCACGAAGCGGGTCTTCGGGGAACGCAGGAGCTGCTCCACGGCCTGGGCCCGCTCGCGGAACCCCTCGTAGAGCGGTGCGAAGGCCTGGAAGAACTCCGCCATGTCGCGCAGCAGGTCGAGCCCGACGACCTCGTCGAGGAAACGCTCGGCCCTCTTGCCGAACGGACCCCAGCGCGAGGCCGCGTTGAGCCGTCCCTCCTCGTCGAACCAGGGCTTGAGCGCCACCTGGAGGGCGCCGCTCTCGAGGAAGCCGACGATGCGCGCCGGGGCCTCCAGGAAGTCGAGCGCCTGGCGGGTGGGAGGAGTGTCGAGGATGATCTGGCCGTGACGCCCCTCCGCCGCCACCTCGAAGAGGCGCTCGACGGCCATGTACTCCAGGATGCCGCCCAGGGCTCCCGACAGGTGCTGGTAGAAGCGGTTCTCCAGGATGCGCTTGCGGGAGGCCTCGTCCGGCGCGTAGCGCTCCACCAGCCGGTCGAAGGTCTGGCGGGCGTCGAGCAGGCTGGCATGGAGGGTCCCCGGAGCCTCGAACGGCACCTGGACCTCGCGCAGCCGGGCCTCCTCCCCCACTCCCAGGGCATCCTTGAGGCGGACCGAGGGGTCGAAGGTCATCACCAGCGTGTCGCGCCCCGAGCGCGCCGAGAGCACTCCCATGGAAGCGGCCAGGGTGGTCTTCCCCACTCCGCCGGAGCCGACGACGATGACCAGCGGGTGCTCGTCCGAGATCAGCTTCATCCCGCGCCTCCCGCCTCCAGACAGCGCTGCAGCGCCGCGATCAGCGCGGGCCCACGGTCCATGGCGAGCTGCGGCAGCTCGACGCGCGGCCCCTCCCACTCTTCCCTCAGACGGTCCAGCTCCCGCTCGTTGAGCCGGCGCCGGCGCCGCCAGAGCGAGACCAGGTCGTTGTCCGGCGATCCGCCCTCCGGCGGAGGCGGCGGATACAAGCCGTTGACGACCAGCGCCTCGGGGTCCCTCTTCACCTGCTGCCGGAGCGCGGTCCGCAGCTCCAGCACCTCCTGGACCGGCATCTCCTCCGCCTGGGTCACGGCCACGACCCCGCAGCGCTCCGGGTCGGAGATGAACCGCGCCAGCTCGCCAGCCATCTCCGCGAAAGGTCCGTTGCGGATCACGTCGGTCACCAGGAGAGGGGAAGAGAGGAGCCGGACGCCGTGGCCGGTGGCGGGCGCGTCGAGCACGATCATGTCCAGCTCCGGCGCGCCTTTCTCGATACCGCGGATCAGGCGAAAGGCGTGCCCCAGGATGGCCAGCTCGGTCAGCCCCGGCGCCCCTTCGGCGAAGTGCTGGTAGACGGAGCTCGACAGCACGCGCCGGGTGAGCAGCTCCAGGCCCAGGCGCTCGCGCACCACCGCGTCCAGCACCTGCCGGGGTTTCAGGTTCTGCACCCAGAGCCGGGGACCGGCGGCGACGATGTCCCCTCCCGACGGCGGGATCCCGAGCATCTGGTACACGTTCTCCCGGGGATCGACCTCGACGACCAGCACCCGCCGCCCCTTCTCGCTCAGGGCGCGGCCGAGCGTCGCCGACACGGCGGTCTTCCCCACGCCACCCTTGCCGGTGACCACCAGGAGCTGTCGTTTGGCGAGTACGTCGAGAAGACTCATCAGCGGATCGTCCGGGCTCCCGGACGGCGCTGACTATATGGTAAAACCGCCCGGACATGAGCTTCCCATCCACACGGCTTCGCCGCTTCCGCAAGAGCCCGGCCCTGCGCCGGATGGTCCGCGAGACCCGGCTCTCCCCCGACAACCTGGTCCTCCCGCTCTTCGTCTGTCCCGGCGAAGAGGTCGCCAACCCCGTGGGCTCCATGCCCGGCGTCTTCCAGCACTCCGTGGACCGGCTGGTGGAGACCGCCCGCGAGGCTTTCGCCGAAGGGGTCCGCTCGGTGCTGCTGTTCGGCCTCCCGGAGTTCAAGGATGAGATCGGCAGCGCCGCCTGGTCGCCCGACGGCATCGTGCAGAAGGCCCTGCGCGCCCTGGCCGCCGATGTCCCCGGCCTGATCAAGATCGTCGACGTCTGCTTCTGCGAGTACACCAGCCACGGCCACTGCGGCGTGCTCCACGGCGAGACGGTCGACAACGACGCCACGCTGGAGAACCTGGCCCGCCAAGCCGTATCGCTCGCCGAGGCCGGCGCGGACATCATCGCTCCGTCCGACATGATGGACGGCCGGGTCGGCGCCGTCCGCAAGGCTCTGGACGAAGCCGGCTTCGCGGACATCCCGATCCTCTCCTACGCCGTCAAGTTCGCCAGCGGCTTCTACGGCCCGTTCCGCGAGGCCGCGGAATCGGCCCCCCAGTTCGGCGACCGGCGGTCTTACCAGATGGACCCAGCCAACGGCCGCGAAGCCCTGCGCGAGGCCGCCCTGGACGTGGAGGAGGGCGCGGACATGCTGATGGTCAAGCCCGCCCTGCCCTATCTGGATATCCTGGCCGAGCTGCGGCGCCGCTTCGACCTCCCCCTCGCGGCCTACCACGTCAGCGGCGAGTACTCGATGATCAAGGCCGCGGCCGAGCGCGGCTGGATCGACTACAACCGGGTGATAATGGAGTCGCTGATCGCCATCCGGAGGGCCGGCGCCGACCTGATCATCACCTACGCGGCGCGCGAGGCCGCGATGCTGCTGGCGGCGGGGTGGACGGAATGAGCCTGCTCGAACGCGCTGAAAAAGTCCTTCCCGGTGGAGTCAACTCCCCCGTCCGCGCCTTCCGGGGCGTCGGCGGCGAGCCGGTGTTCGTCCGCGCCGCCCTGGGAGCCTGGCTGGAAGGCGAGGACGGCCGCCGGTACATCGATTACATCGGCGGTTACGGGCCGCACATCCTCGGGCACCGCCATCCCGCGATCGTGGCCGCGATCCAGGAGGCTCTCGGCCGCGGCACCGCGTTCGGCGCGCCCACCCTTCCCGAGGTGGAGCTGGCGGAGACGATCGTCTCCGCCCTCCCTGCCGTCGAGATGGTCCGGCTGGTCAACTCCGGGACCGAGGCGACCATGTCGGCCCTGCGCCTCGCCCGCGCGGCCACCGGACGCAACCGGTTCATCAAGTTCGAGGGGTGCTACCACGGCCACGCCGATCCTTTCCTGATCGCGGCCGGCTCGGGCGCGGCGACGATCGGCGTCCCCTCTTCGCCGGGCGTGCCCATGGCGGTCACCTCGGACACCCTGGTCGCCCCCTACAACGACCTCGCGGCCGTGGAGCGGCACTTCGTGGAGCGCGGCGGAGAGATCGCCGCGGTGATCGTCGAGCCGATCGCCGGCAACATGAGCCTGGTGCCGCCGGAGCCCGGGTTCCTCGAAGGGCTCCGCCGGCTATGCGACCGGCACGGATCGCTGCTGATCCTCGACGAGGTGATGACCGGCTTCCGCGTGGCCTGGGGGGGAGCGCAGAACCTGCTCGACATCCGGCCGGATCTGTCGACCTTCGGCAAAGTAATCGGCGGCGGGCTCCCCCTGGCGGCCTACGCCGGGCCGCGCGACCTCATGCAGCAGATCGCCCCCGCCGGTCCCGTCTACCAGGCCGGTACCCTCTCGGGGAACCCGCTGGCCGTAGCCGCCGGCCGCGCCGCGCTCGCCGAGCTGTCCCGGGACACCAACTGCGCCTACGAAAAGCTGGAGAAGACCGGCTCCCGTCTGCAAACGGGGATCGAAGAAGCGGCCCGCCGGCACGGCATCCCCTGCCGCATCCAGCGCCAGGGCTCCATGGTCGGCCTCTTCTTCACGGACCAGCCGGTGCGCCGGCTGGAGGACGTCCACGCCACCGACCGCCCGCGCTTCACCCGGGTGTTCCACCGGTTGCTGGCCCAGGGGATCCACCTGCCGCCGTCCGCCTACGAGGCGCTGTTCCTCTCGACCGCCCACGGCGAGGCGGAGATCAATCAGACGGTCGAGGCCTTCGACCGCGCCCTGGCTGAGGAAACCGAGGAGGCCTGAGGCTCCATGCGCCCTGACGTCCTGATCCTCGGCGGCGGCATCATCGGCCTGGCCTGCGCCCGCGAGCTGGCGCGCGCCGGGCTGCGGGTGGAGCTCGTCGAGCGCCTCCCCGCCGGCGCCGAGGCCTCGATCGCCGCGGCCGGCATGCTCTCCCCTCTCGCGGAGGTCCCTGTCCCGGGGCCGTTCTTCGACGCCTGCCGCGCCTCCCGCGACCTCTGGCTTCCCTGGGTCGCGGAGCTGGAGGAAGAGACCGGCCTCTTCATCGAGCACGACACGAGCGGCGCCCTGCTCCTCGCGCTCGACGACGCGGAGGCGGCGCACGTGGACCGCCTCGTCGCGGCGGCGCGGGAGCTCGGAGAGCGGGCCGAGGAGATCGACGCTGAGGCCGTCTCCGGCTGGGTGCCGGACATCGCGCCGGACCTCCGCCGCGCCGTCCTTCTCCCGGGCGAGCACCGGGTGGACAACATCCAGGCCTGCGCCATCCTGGCCGCCTCGGCCCTGCGCGCCGGAGCGATCCTCACCTACGGCTTCGAGGTCGAAAGGATCGAGCGCGCGGGGGACGGCGTGCGGGTGACCTCCGGAGACCAGACCCTCGAGGCGGGGCTCCTGCTCCTCACCGCAGGCGCCTGGAGCGGGCAGATCGCCGGCATTCCTCCCCTGCCGGTGCACCCGGTCCGCGGCCAGATGCTCCTGCTCGGCGGCATTGACTGGAGCTGGGCCGGGACCATCCGTGGCCTTCACGGCTACGCCGTCCGCCGCGGCGAGACCGGCCTGCTGATCGGCGCCACCGTTGAAGAGGCGGGCTTCTTCTCCCACACCACGGTGGACGGCATCGGAAGCCTGCTCTCCTTCGCCCGCCGCACCTTCCCCGGACTGGCCGGAGCCCGCCTGGAGAGCACCTGGGCCGGCCTCCGTCCCGGCACTCCGGACGGGCTGCCGTTGATCGGACCTCTCCCCGGCTGGCCGGTCGTCGCCGCCACCGGGCACTTCCGCAACGGCATCCTCCTCGCCCCGTGGACCGCCCGCGAGGTCGCGCGCATCATTCTCGACGGCGGCTCGCCCGAGTCCGAGCCCTTTTCGCCTGCGCGCTTCCCTCTCACACCTTCCCATTGAGCCGCGATAACGGTTCGGTATAATGCGCCACCACGGGTTTTAGCGACCCGGCAGCTCGCGGCCAAAGGAGGGGCCCGGTATGACTCACATCATTTGTGAACCCTGTGTCGGCGTGAAGGACACAGCCTGTGTTGATGTCTGTCCGGTGGACTGCATCTACGGCAAGAACGAGGACTGGGAGATGCTGTACATCCACCCGGAAGAGTGCATCGACTGCGGGCTCTGCGTCGACGCTTGTCCGGTCGAGGCGATCTATCCCCTGGAGGAGACTCCGGACAAGTGGAAGGCCTACATCGCCAAGAACTACGAGCACTTCGGGTTCACCCCTCCGTGACCTCGTTCCAATCCGGCGGTTTCCAGCCCCTTCAGGCCTGATGAGAGGCGCGGCAGAGCCGCGCCTCTTCTGTCGTGAGGGCCTCCCGCAGCCGCACCACCTCACCCACGACCAGGGTCGCCGGAGAGACGAGCCCTTCCCGCGTCACCTTTTCGGCGATCTCCCCGAGAGATCCCTCCACCACCCGCTCGCCAGGCAGGGTGCCGCGCGAGATGACGGCCGCGGGGGTCTCCGCAGAACGGCCATGGAGGATCAGGAGCGTCGCGATCTCGGACAGCCGGGAGAGCCCCATCAGGACGACGACGGTGTCGATCCGCGCCAGGGCCGTCCAGTCGACGCGGTCGTGCGCCATGCAGTGGCCGGTGACCACGGCGAAGCCCCCGGACATTCCGCGATGAGTGACCGGAATGCCGGCGCGGGCCGGAACGCTCACCGCGCTCGTCACGCCCGGCACGACCTCCCAGTCGATCCCCGCCTCCTGGCAGGCGAGGGCCTCCTCGCCGCCCCGGCCGAAGAGGAACGGGTCGCCCCCCTTGAGCCGCACCACCACCCGGCCGGCCTGGGCGTGACGCACCAGGAGGCCGTTGATCTCCTCCTGATCGCAGCGGTGGTTTCCCGGCTCCTTGCCGGCGTAGATCCGCTCCGCGGAAGAGGGCGCTTCGGCCAGGATCTCGGGGCTCACCAGCCGGTCGTAGACCACCACGTCGGCGCGCTTCAGAACCTGCATCCCGCGCACCGTCATCAGGCCCGGATCTCCGGGACCGGCGCCGACCAGATAGACACCCGGGGAGATCACGGCTCGCCCTGGGGTTGAAACCCCAGGCTAGGTTGTATCGCCCCCATGGGGCGAGAATCAGAGGAAGGAGTCGCCCGAGAGGGCGAAACAGCCCAGCCTGGGGTTTCAACCCCAGGCGCACGGGCCGGCTGATCCACGTCCGGCGCGACCCCCAGGATTTCCTGGAACCTTCCCGCCGCCGCCTCGTCCTCCCCTTTCCGCAGCAAATCGATCACGTCGGAGTCGACCAGCCGGTACCAGAGGTCGCGCCGGGTCGCGAAGTCCGGCCAGCGTTCGGCGAGCGCCGTTCGCACGGTGCCGGCCAGGGCCAGGAACCGCCCGTACTCCTCGCCGAGCTGGCGCTCCAGCCACTGCCGCAGCCGCACCGCCAGGGCCGGCGCCTTGCCCCCGGTCGAGATGGCGATCGAGAGGTCGCCGCGCCGCACGATGGCCGGAGCGATGAAGTCGCAGCGGGCCACGTCGTCGACCGTGTTGACCAGGACCCTGCGGCGCAGGGCCTCCTTCCAGACCGCCTCGCGCGTCTCCAGCGGCTGGTCGCAGACGATGGCCAGGAAGGCGTCCTCCAGGTCGCCCGGCTGGTAGCCGCGCGGCACGTGGACGATCCGGCTGCTCTCCACGAGCTCTTCGAGCTCCGGAGTCAGGCCGGGAGACACCACGGTCACCACGGCCCCGGAGGCGAGCAGCCCCTTGACCTTCTCCTCCGCCAGCGACCCGCCGCCGATCACCACGCAGGGGCGCACCCGCAGATCGAGATAGACGGGATAGTGCTGCACGTCAGACCTCCAGGCTCTCGACGGAGATCCCGTGGCGGTCGATCTCCAGCGTCAGGCTGTATTGGTCGGTGCGCAGCCCCAGCCGGTAGACCCCGGGCCCCTGGACCGTGAAGAGGGCGTCCTCCAGCGCCTGTCCGCGCAGGGCGCGCAGCGCCTCGTTGACCGCCTCGGTCGAGCGCCGCGCCGCGGAGCCTCGCGGAGTGTTGTGGAAGAGCCGCAGGAGGGCGCGCTCGCTCTCCGGACCGTGGAGCCGCCGGACCCGCCCGGTCTGCAGCGACATTTCCAGGAGCCTTTCAAGGTGGCCGAGCAATCCCTCCCCCACCGCGCCGGCCTCGACCGCGCCGGCGAGGTCCTCCCAGGGAGCCCGGGCCTCGGGCTCGCGCACGGTGGCGAGGAGCGCCGCGATCTCCTCCAGCAGCACCTCCCGCTGGGACGGGTCGATCGTCAGAGCCCCCTCCCCCGGCCCCTCCCCCGCAGAGCGGGAGAGGGGAGAAAAACCCGGTTCTTCTTGCTTTTCTCCCCCCTCTCCCGGTTGGGGGGAGGGCGATGGGAGAGGGGGGCCGGGGGGGTGAGGTCGGGCGGGGGCTCTCAAACCGTCCCCCTCGGCCCCACCGCCCCCTTGTGGAGGATCGCCTCCATCTCGTGCTCGAAGCCGCCGGTCTCGATCGGGCAGTGGATCCCACACTCCTTGGGCGCGTTCGTCTCCCACCACCAGCGGCCGGCGCGTAGGTCCTCGCCCGGCAGCGTGGCCCGGGTGCACGGGGCGCAGCCGATGCTCGTGAAGCCCTTCTCATAGAGGGGATGGACCGGCACGTCGTTCGCCCGGATGTAGTCCCAGACCTCGTCGATCGTCCAGTCCGCCAGCGGGCTGATCTTGGCCAGGCCGCCGTGCTCGTGGTCGACCTCGACCTTGCGGATGTTGGCCCGGCTCGCCCACTGATCGCGGCGCAGGCCCGTGATCCAGGCGTCGAGCCCCTCGAGCGCCTGCCGGACTGGCTCCACTTTGCGCACGTTGCAGCACAGCAGGCGGGCGGGCACCGACCTCTGGAAGAGGTTGGGACCGTGCCGCAGCACCATCTCCTGCACCTGCCGGGCGTCCGGGGAGTAGACCTCGATCTTCATGCCGTAGCGATCACGGACGGTCTCCAGGATGTCGTACGTCTCCTGGGGCAGGCGCCCGGTGTCCACCGTGAACACCCTCACCTGCGGATCGATCCGCCACGCCATGTCGAGGATGGCCATGCCCTCGGCCTGGAAGCTGGTACAGATCGCGGCGTTCTGTCCCCAGCGCTCCAGCGCCCAGGCGAGCACCCCCTGGGGCTCCGCGAAGTCGAGCTCCACGGCCAGTTGCCCGGCCTCGAACTCGTCGAGCAGGTCACGGTCGTCTTCCTTTGGTTGAAAGGCAAGTCCCCGGTTCATGTGCGGACCTCATTCCGGCCAACGCCGGCGTCAAAAAAAGATGCATGCGCTGGATCGCCCTGGGCGATCGCGACGAGATCCTCGTCCGTGCTGCGGACGAAGAATTGTTGCGGCGTCTCTCCGCCGCTCCGCGCCCCGAGATAGGCGCGGAACAGCCGTTCGATGATGAGATGGACCTCGCTGCCCGGCACCCGCTTGAGGACCGGCCGGCCGATGGCCGCGCCGCTCGCCAGGCCGCCGCGCAGGAAGAGGTCGTAGCCCTGGATGCGCTCCCCGTTCGGGCCGCGCTCCCGCAGAGTGGTGCCCTGGAGCCCGATGTCGCCGATCCAGTGGTGGGCGCAGGCGTGCGGGCAGCCGTCGAGGTTGAGGCGCAGGCCCGAAGCCTCCTCGCCGAAGACCCGCTCCAGGTGCTCCACGATCTCCCGCAGCCGCCCCTTGGTCTCGGCGACCGTGTAGTTGCAGAACGGATCGCCGGTGCAGGCGATGCTGGAGCTGCGCAGGGCGTTGACCTGGATCGGGAACCCCAGCTCCCCCACCTTCCGGACCACCTCGTCCACCCGCTCCCCGGGGATGTGGCTGAGGATGAAGTTCTGCCGGCGGGTCAGGCGGACCTCGCCGCCCCAGGACTCCGCGAGGTCGGCGACGGCCTTCATGGCGGCGCCGTCCATCAGCCCCAGATAGGCCGGGAACCCGGCGTAGAAGAGGCCGTCCTGGCTCTGCGGATGGATGCCGGTGTGGTCGTGCTCCTCGGCCGGTGGCGGAGGCGCCGCGCCGTCCCGGAGCCGCCGCCCCAGCTTCTCCTCGACGCGCGCCCGGAGAGCCTCGGCCCCGAGGTCGTGCACCATGAACTTCAGCCGCGCCCGGGTGCGCGACAGCCGGTACCTCAGATCCTCCCGCCAGACGTCCACGAGAGCCCGCAGCACCTCCAGCCCTTCCTCCAGCGGCACCCACACCTTCAGGTCGTCGGCCAGCCGGGGCCAGGTCGAGAGCCCGCCGCCGACCGTCACCGCGAAGCCCGGCCGCCCCTCCACCACAGAGCCGAGGAGGGCGATGCAGTGGATTTCCGGCGCGTTGCACTGGTGGGGGCAGGCCGCGATGGTGATCTTGTGCTTGCGCGGCAGGTCGGAGTACTCGCGGTTGCGCACGAAGAAGTCCGACGCCTCCTCCAGGAAAGGCTGGACCGCGAACAGCTCCTCCCGCGAGATCCCGGCGACCGGGCAGCCCGTAATGTTGCGCACGTTGTCGCCGCAGGCCCCGGCGGTGGTCATGCCCGCCGCGGCCACGGTCTCCAGCACCTCGGGGATCTTCTCCAGCTCGAGCCAGTGGATCTGGATGTTCTGGCGGGTGGTCAGCTCGCCGAAGCCCCGGCCGTAGCGCTCGGAGATCTCGCCCATCGTGCGCAGCTTCCCCGGGGTCAGCACGCCGCCCGGCACCTTGACCCGCATCATGAAATGGCCGAGCTTGGGCTTGTCGTGGTAGAGGCCGTACCACTGGAGCCGGACGAAGTCCTCCTCCGGCACCGCCTCATACCCCGTCGTGATCATGGACGGCAGGTCGTGGATGACGTCGAGCCCCCCCTTCTCGTGCTTGAGGCGCTCGACGAAGTTCCGCTTGCGCACCAGCTCCCAGGTGACTTCGCCCTCGGTGGCTGTTCGACTGCTGCCGGTACCGCTCATTAATAGACTCCTGGACCGAAACGTTGCGGAGGGCCTGGGCGAGCGCAGCTCCGCAGGGTAGACCCCTCCTGGGCTCTCGCCGTCGGGCGGAGCGGGTCACGCTAGCTTTGGCTTCGGGTCGGACCTTGGCGGATGCGAACGGCTACGCCGCTCACACCCGCTTGCTACATATGCAGCCAGGGGTGGGCTGGAACGTGACGGCGGCCATGGCACCGGGCGGAGGTGAGATCAGCGGTGACATTGGAGATGACTTTAGTCACCTTTACCTCGTTTGTCCAGTCCCCCTGCGGGTTTGCGGGTGACGGAGAGGTGTCAGACCGGTAACAAGGCTACACTTTCCCTCAGGAGGAAACCGTATGGCCGTGCCGGGTGCGAGAAAGAGGGTCGAAGGGGTCGTCCTGACCGGCTGGGGCTCGTAGCGCAGCCCCCACCGTTAACATAGGGCCATGATTTCCGCGGCAGGCGAGGGCCCCCGGTTCTGGGACCAGCTCCTCCAGTTCATCGAGGAGGGGCGGGTCGTCCCCATCGTCGGCCCCGATCTCCTCGTCGCCGATGTCGAGGGACGCTCTGTCCTTCTCTACTCCTTTCTGGCGGAGCGGCTGGCGGAGTATCTGGAGGTCCCCGGGGGCGATCTCCCCGCGGCGGGCGCGCTGCACGAAGTAGCCTGCCGCTTCCTGAGCCAGGGCGGCCAGATCGAGGACATCTACTCCGGCCTGAAGCGGGTCTTCCCCTCCAGGGAGGCCTTTCCCATCCCGCAGCCGCTCCTCCAGCTCGCCGGGATCCGGCCGTTCAAGCTGTTCCTGACCACCACGTTCGACCCTCTTCTCCAGCAGGCCCTCGACGAGTCTCGCTTTGGCGGGCAGCCGAGGACGCGGGTCTTCGCCTACTCCCCGAACCAGGTGCAGGACCTCGAACAGTCGGTGGACGAAATGGACCGGCCGGCCGTCTTCCACCTCTTCGGCCGCCTCTCGGCCATGCCGGAGTACGCGGTGACCGACGAGGACACCCTGGAGCTCGTCCATGCCCTGCAGTCCGAGACCCGGCGCCCCGGCCGGCTCTTCGACGAGCTCGACCGCCGGCAGCTCCTCCTGCTCGGCGGCGGCTTCTCCGACTGGCTGGCCCGCTTCTTCCTGCGCGCCCCCCGCAGCGAGCGCCTGTGGCTGGTGCGCGGCCGGACGGACATCGTCGCCGATGCCCGCATGCGCGACGACCTTTCCCTGGTCGCCTTTCTCAAGCACTTCAGCTCCCGCACCCGGATCGCCTCGCAGGGCGCGGTGGAATTCGTGGACGAGCTGCACCGGCGCTGGATCGAGCGGCACCCTCCCCAGGCCGCCGCGGCCGCGGAGCCGGCGCGCGCGCACGGACCGCTCGATATGCAGCCTGGAGCAGTCTTCTTGAGCTACGCCAGCGAGGACCGTCCCGTGGTGGAGGCGCTCAAGGAGGAGCTGGAGCGCGCCGGCCTGGACGTCTGGTTCGACCGCGACGCCCTGGAAGGGGGAGACGAGTACGAGAAGAAGATCCGGCGCAACATCGAGAGCTGCTCGCTGTTCGTCCCCGTGCTCTCGCACCATACCCTGACCTCGCGGCGGCGTTTCTTCCGCCTGGAATGGGACTGGGCCGAGAGGGTCGCCGTCCAGGCTCCTCCGAACCTGCGCTACATCGTGCCGCTGGCCGTCGACGACGTGGCGCCGGACGACCCGGCGCTGCCGGACCGGTTCAAGCGCCTGCACTGGGAGCGGCTGGCGCCGGGTCAACCCAATCCCGGCGTGGTCGAAACGCTGAAGCGGTGCTTCCGCGAGTATCAGCGGGCCACGGCCGAGGCCTCCAGGTGACCGAGGCTTCCTGATGGCGGAGCCCCTCCCTCGCGAAGCCGATCCCGGCACGGTCGACGCTGACAATCCCTGGCCCGGGCTGGCCTCTTTCCGGGAGGCGGACCGAGAGCTCTTCTACGGCCGGGAGACGGAGACCCAGGAGGTGCTGCGGCTGGCGCTGCGCGAGCGGCTGACGGTCCTCTTCGGGCTCTCCGGCCTCGGCAAGACCTCGCTGCTCCGGGCCGGCCTTTTCCCCCGGCTCCGCGAGCAGAACGTCCTGCCGGTCTACATCCGGCTGGACTTCTCTGAAGGCGGAGGCGCCCGCCGCACCCTGACCGATCAGATCCGGCAGGCGATCGCCCGCGAGGCCAGGGCCGCCGGCATCGAGGCTCCACCCCTCCCCGAGTCGGAGACGCTCTGGGAGTCCCTGCACCGGCAGGAGGCGGAATTCTGGAGCCCGCGCAACCGCATCGTCACGCCGCTCCTCGTCTTCGACCAGTTCGAAGAGGTCTTCACCCTCGGACAGCGGAATCCCTCCCGGGCTCGGGAGACCGAGGCGTTCCTCGCCGAGCTGGCGGACCTCTGCGAAGGGTCGCCGCCGGCGAGCGTCCGCGAGCGGCTGGAGGCGGACCCGTCCGCGGCCCGCGAGCTCTCCTTCACCCGCCACGCCTACAAGATCCTCCTCAGCCTGCGCGAGGATTTCCTGCCCGAGCTGGAGGGGCTGCGCGGTCGCATCCGCTCGATCGTCCACAACCGCTTCCGCCTGCGGCGGATGAACGGCGACAACGCCCTGAAAGTAATCACCCAGGCGGGCGGCCACCTGGTCGAGCCGGACGTCCCCGAGCGGGTGGTCCGCTTCGTCGCCGGCAAGGAGAGCGACGGCGCGGTCCCGCTGGCCGGGCTGGAGATCGAGCCGGCGCTCCTCAGCGTCGTCTGCCGGGAGCTGAACAACAAGCGCCGCGCCCAGGGGCTGTCCCGCATCACCGCCGGCCTGGTGAGCGGCAACCGCGACGAGATCCTCTCCGAGCTCTACGAAAGGAGCGTCGAGGACCTGGGACCGGAGGTCCGCGCCTTCGTCGAGGAGCGCCTGCTGACCCGGTCCGGCTTCCGCGACACGGTGGCCCTGGAGAACGCCCTCGAGCTGCCCGGCGTCACCCGCGAGGCCCTGGACAGGCTGACCGACCGCCGGCTCCTGCGCATCGAGGACCGCGGCGGCATGCAGCGCCTGGAGCTGACCCACGACGTGCTGACCGGGGTCATCCGCAAGAGCCGCGACCTCCGCCGGGAGCGAGAGGCCGAGAGAAAGCTCCGGCGCAGTTGGCTGATCATCGCGCTCCTCGCCCTCGTCCTGGTCGGCGTTTTCACCCTCGCCGCTTGGGCACTCTGGGCAGAAAGGCGGGCGGAGCAGGCCCTGGCGGCCTCGGACGCCGGGAGGGCCTTGAGCCTTCGGGACAGCCGGCCCTCTCACGCCCTCGCCTACCTGGCCCGGGCGCTGCGCGCAGACCCGGACAACATCCCGGCGCAGAGCGTCCTCAGCGACCTCCTCCTCGGCAGAGCCTGGCCGAGGCCCGTCGCCGAGCTGCGGCTCGCGGACGCCGATTCGGTCCACCTCAGCGAGGATGGACGGTTCTTCGCCGCGGTCTCAGAGGACTGGACGGTCCGCGTCTGGGACACCCGGACGCTCCAGAAGACGGGAACGGTCCGCCCGGAAGACGCCGCCGAATCCCTCGAATTGAGCCGGGATGGCCGGCGCATGCTGATCCTCTCCCCCGCCTTGGCGCGGCTCTGGGACGTTCGCACCGGCCAGCCTCTCGGACGCTTTCCGCTGAGAGAAGAGAGATCCCACGCGCTGCTCAGCCCGGACGGCCAGTGGATCGCCCTGGTTTACGGCGGCCACACCCTCGTCCTTCGCCACATCGACACGGGCAAGGAGCGCGAGATAAGGCTCCCCGTAGATCCCGCCATGATCCCCTACGGCGGCGGCTTCGAGGGTTTCGGGTTCAGCCCCGATAGCCGGAGGTTCTTCGCCACCGACTCGCTGGCGGTCCTTCTCTGGGACGTCGGGAGCGGCCGCTCGATTCCCGGGCCGCCGGCAGGAATGATCCTTCACGTGGTTTTCAGCCCCGACAGCCGCCGCCTCCTGGTCACGGGGAACGAGCTGGTGGTTTGGGACACCGTCGTTGGCGGACCGTCCGAAGGGACCTTCGGTGGCGACGCGAACCGAGCATGGCTCAGCCCAAGAGGCGGGAGGCTTGCGACCTATCATGCGCCCGAAGCCGCGCTCCGGATCTGGAGCATCCGCGATCCGCGGGGACCCTTGACGATCTCGAAGCCCAACCTGCTCCACGCTCAATTCAGCCACGACGGCCAGCTCCTCCTGACCACGTCCCAGGAGGGGGTGGAGCTGTGGGACGCCGACACCGGCCATCCGGTCAGCCAACCGCTCTGCGATTGCCTGCAAGGCCGCTTCCTCGAAGGCACCCGCCAGGTCGTCACGAGCGACGACAGCGGCATCCTCAGGGTCTGGAGCTCTGAGCCCGCGCGGACCGGCACGGAGCTCCTCTACGATTCTGAGAGCCTGTACCCTGTCTTTAGCCAGGACGGGAGCCGCCTCGCGTTGCAATCGCGGGATGGCGTGGTCCATTTCTGGGACACCACCGCCGTCCGGTCCGTGGAATCCCCGGTCCGCAACGTCGATCTCCGGCTCAGCGCGGACGGCCGCTTTCTGCTGGAGCAGCGGAAAAGCACGGTACAGCTCTGGGATGCCCGCACCGGCCGTCGGACCGGACAGCCTTTGACACTGCCCGGCGACCGATACCAACTCCGCCCGGACAAGGATCTCGATTCCGAGAGGGAGGTCCTGGGCATCCGGAGGGGCTCCACAGTCCAGCTCTGGAGCTTCGCCACAGGCCGGCAGGTGGGAGAGGTCCAACAGAGCCAGGAGGTCACGGACCTCGCGTTCAGCCCTGGCGGCGACCGGCTCGTCACCGTCTCCCCGCAAGGCGTGATCCGCACCTGGGACTCGCGGACGGGCGAGCCGCTCGACCTCGTCTACCACGAGAGCCCCGTCGTCTCCTTCGACCTCAGCCAGGATGGCGAGCGGATTGCGACGGGCACCCGGAGGGGGCTCGCAAGGATCTGGGACCTCCGGTCCGGCGAGCTGCTCGTCGGTCCTCTCCGCCACCGGTATCCGGTGAGCTTCGTCAAATTCCAGCCCGCAGGCCGCCTGCTCCTGACCCGTGCGCAGAACACTCTCAGGCTCTGGGACACCCGGACGGGGCAGCCCACCGGCGGAGCGCTCGATCAAAAGGGGGGCATCGGGTTCGCTCAGCTCAGCCCGGACGGCTCCCGCATCCTGGTCCAGACGATCGGCGAGTCCCCCCTCCTGCTGGACGCCCAGACGGGGCAGCTCCTCGTCAGAGCTTCTCTCCCTGTTCCCGACTCGACTTTTTACGAGGCGCGGCTCAGCCCGACCGGCGAGCTCCTGTGGGTTGCCCTTCTCGACCGGGTCCACGTCTTCGCCGTCCCCCTCTTTCCGAAGAAGGACCGGGAGCTCCTCGCCCGCTGGGCCGAGGCCGTCGGCGGCTGGACCCTCGACGGGGAAGGCCGGCTGGTGGAAATTCGCGATCAGCTCGCGCGCCTCAACGGCTTGCGCCGGGAAACCGCGAAAGCTCCTCTCGGCCAGCTTGGGGTTGCCTCCCTGATCCGCTGGTTCCTCTCCGACCCGCGGACGCGCACGATGTCCCCCGTCCTGGACCTCACCGTCGAGCAATCCATCCGCCGCCATCTCGAAGCCGGAGACTGGCGCGGAGCCGCGGAAGCCTTCCCCGGCCACCCGTTGCTCCTCGAGCATCGGCCCCCGCCGGTTCCCATTACTCCGGACGAGCCCTGACGCGGTTCTCGAATCCCGGTGCTAGACTTGTCATCGAACCCCATGCCCGGGTGGCCTTCCGCGGGCGAGGAGGATATCGTATGGGCGCAATTCCACTGCAACGCGATATCGACTATCCGGAATCCGACGGACAGCCCATGGCAGAGACCGCCCTCCACCGCCGAGAGATGGTGGACCTCACCGCCGCGCTGGACCATTGGTACCTCGACGCGGCGGATGTGGCGGTGGAGAGCAATCTCTTCCTCTACTACGTCGAAGGCAACCCGCGGGCGGTGGTCTCCCCCGATGTCTTTGTTGCGCTCGGCGTGCCCAAGAGGGAGCGCAGGATCTACAAGCTTTGGGAGGAAGGCCGCGCCCCGTCCATGGTCATCGAGGTGACCTCGCTCTCGACCAAGGACGAGGACCTCTACGGCAAGAAGAGCTGTTACGAGAGGCTCGGCGTGCCGGAGTACTTCCTGCACGACCCTTGCGGGGAGTATCTGAGCCCGCCGCTCCTGGGCTATCGCCTGGTGCGTGGCCAATACCGCCTGATGAAGCCGGCAGCCGACGGCTCGCTGATCAGCAAGGTCACGGGGCTGACGCTCCAGCCCGAGGGGCAGAGGTTGCGTCTGGTGGATACTGCCACTGGAAAGCTGCTGTCGTGGGTCGCAGAGTCCCAGGCGGCCGAAGACCGGGAGGAGGAGGCGCAGCGGGCATGGCAGGAGGCGGAAGTACGAGCGGCTCAGGCCGAAGCCCGGGCAGCCCAGGAAGCCCAGGCGCGGCGGCAGGCCGAGGAGGAGTTGGCCCGTCTGCGCCGCGAGCTCGCCAAATGGGATTCGGCCGGCTGACCTTCTTCCCCATTCCTCTTCGATAGACTCCCACCCGGCCCTCCAAGCCGGGGGCTCTTTAGCTGATCACCGAGCCCCCGATGGCCGACCGTCCCTCATCCCCCTGGACCCCACTGAGGCAGCCGCTCTACCGGTCGTTGTGGATCGCCGCCGTGGCCTCCAACATCGGCACCTGGCTGCAGAGCGTCGGGGCGTCGTGGATGATGACCACGCTGTCGGCTTCGGCCACGATGGTGGCGCTGGTGCAGGCGGCGACCAGCCTTCCCATGTTCCTGCTGTCGCTGCCCGCCGGGGCTCTCGCCGACGTGCTCGACCGCCGGCGGCTGCTCCTGTTCACCGAGATCTGGATGGCCCTCAGCGCGGCAGGGCTCGGACTGCTGACCCTCGCCGGGGCGGCCGGCCCGTGGACGCTGCTGGTCTTCACCTTCCTGCTCGGGCTGGGGACCGCGCTCACCGCTCCCGCCTGGCAGGCGATCGTCCCCGAGATCGTGCCGCGGGAGGACCTGCCCGCCGCCATCACTCTCCAGAGCATCGGATTCAACATCGCCCGCGCCATCGGCCCGGCCATCGGCGGCCTACTCGTGGCGGCGACGGGGCCGGCGGTGACTTTCCTGCTCAACGCCGCGTCGTTCCTCGGCGTGCTGCTGGTGGTCTACCGCTGGAAGCGCCCGGCCATGGAGTCGGTCCTCCCGGGCGAGCGCATCCTCGGAGCGATGAGCACCGGACTGCGCTACGTGCGCCACGCGCCCGAGGTCCTCGCCGTGATCGCGCGGGGGAGCACGTTCGTCCTCTGCGCCAGCTCCCTGTGGGCGCTGCTGCCGGTGGTCGCCAGCACCGAGCTGAGGCAGGGACCGGCGGGGTACGGCCTGCTCCTCGCCTCTCTCGGCGTCGGAGCGGTCTCGGGCGCGATGGTCCTGCCGCGGCTGCGCCGGGGAGGAGAGGGCTCGATGGACGGCATCGTGGCCGTGGCGACCCTGGTCTTCGCGGGCGCCACGGTCGCCCTCGGATCGCTGCGCAGCTTTCCCCTTCTCTGCCTGGCGCTGGTCTTCGCGGGCGGCGCCTGGCTCTGCCTGCTCTCCAGCCTGAACGTGGCGATCCAGACGGTGGTCCCCTCCTGGGTGCGCGGCCGGGCCTTGTCGGTCTACATGCTGATCTTCTTCGGCGGCCTCGCGGGCGGCAGCGCGCTCTGGGGAGCGGTGGCCGACCACGCGGGCACCTCCCGCGCGCTCTGGATCTCCGCGGCCGGCATGATCGCCGGCCTCGCCGCCACCTGGCGCATCCACCTGCGCTCGGGCGAAGGGCTCAACCTGGCCCCGTCGCGGCAATGGCCCGCACCGCTGGCCAGCCACGACCTGGAGCTCGACCGCGGGCCGGTCCTGGTGTCCATCCGCTACCAGATCGATCCCGAGAAGGCTTCCGAGTTCGCGGCGGCCATGCGGGAGCTGCGCCGCATCCGCCTGCGCGACGGCGCCCTGCAATGGGGTCTCTTCACCGTCGCCGAAACTCCGGGCGCCTACGCCGAGGTCTTCCTCGTCCGCTCCTGGATCGAGCATCTGCGCCAGCACGAGCGGGTCACCGTCGCCGACGAGGAGATCCGGCACCGCGCCGGCTCTTTCCACGTCGGCGAAGAGCCTCCCGTGGTCCGGCACCTCATCGCCGAGCCCATGATCCGGGTTAGAATTCCTGGGGCAGATTGAAAGCAGGGTGGAGGTGAGGGTCCGAACGGCCGATTTATATACTCCGGCCGAGAGCTTGTATAGACCCGCCCCTTGGAACCGCTTCAGGAACCGCAGGTTTATATAGGGAGAGGGGTGTACCTATATAGACTGTCCGTCTCCCTATATAGACGCGCAGCTTTCTTATATAGACCGGAGCCTGCGCAAAGGCGGGGGACCTCCCGTTCAGACTGTCCGAACCCTCTCCGAAAGCTCTCCGGATCGCCGCCCTATATAAAAAGAGCGCTCATCTATATAGATCCTGAGCTCCGAGACGCTTCCCCGCCGCCTCTCTATATATTTTGACGGCTCCCCCATATGAACCGGCCACCTTCCTATATAATCAGGCTGCAAAAGTATATAGAGTGGCCGTCCGGAAACCTTGGGCGGGCCTTTCAAAAGGGAGGAGGAGACGCATGCTCACCAGTATGGATCTGGACGAGGAGCTGTTCAAGAAGGCGTGGAATCTTTCGAGCCAGCGGACCAAGAAGGGCGTCGTGGAAGAGGCGTTGCGCATCTACGTCCGCCTCCACGAGCAGGCCCAGGTGCGTAGTCTGCGGGGCAAGCTGGCGTGGCTGGGCGATCTCGACCAGCAGAGGAAGCGGCGCCGTGCAAGCTCTCGTTGACGCTTCGGTCTGGATCGACTATTTCACCGGCGAGGCCACGCCGCAGACCGACCTCCTGGACTCCCTGCTCGGGAAGGCGGCCCTCACCGTGGCCGACCTGACGCTCGCCGAGGTCCTCTACGGCATTCCGGACGAGCGCAGCCGGCGCCTGGCGGCCGACGCGCTGACCAAGTTCTGGCTGGTCGAGGTCCGCGGGATCGACCTGGCCCAGAAGAGCGCGGTCAACTATCACACCCTGCGCGTCCGCGGCATCGAGGTCACGACCACGGAGTGCGAGATCGCCACGTTCTGCCTGGAGAACGGCTTCTCTCTCCTCCACTCCAGCCCGGGCTACGAGCCGTTCGAGACGTACCTGGGGCTCAAGGGGGTGCGGTAAGATTTCCTCTCGACATGGAGACTCACGATGAAAGCACAGCTCGTTCTGGCCTGCTTCGTCCTCGCCGCGCCCGCTCTGGTGAAGGCCGAAGATCCGCCGCCCTGCCCTCTCCACGCCCAGCACCAGCAGGAGGCTCAGAGCCCGGGGCACGACCACCATGCCGGGGTCGACGCCCGGGGCGACAAGGTCATGGGCTTCGAGCACACCCGCACGACCCACCACTTCCTGCTGAAGCCGGACGGCGGCGTGATCCAGGTCGAGGCCAAGGACTTGGCGGACCGCGAGAGCATCGTCAAGACCCGCCACCACCTCGCAGACATCGCCGAAAAGTTCACGGCCGGCGACTTCTCCATGCCGTTCGCCATCCACGACCGGGTCCTCCCCGGCGTGCCGGAGATGACCCGCCTCAAAGGAGAGCTACGCTTCCGCTACGAAGAGACCGAGCGCGGCGCCCGCGTCCACATCGCCACGGAGAGCCCCGAGGCCCGCGAAGCCGTCCACGCCTTCCTGCGCGCACAGATCGAGGATCACCGCACGGGCGATCCGCTCACTCCGACTCCGTAGAACGGCACTGTTATGTTATAAGAGCATGATGAAGCTGTACCCGCGTCTCCTCTGCGTTCTCGCAGCCTGCCTCCTGTCCGCCCCGGTCTCCGCAGCGCCGCAGGGCCATGCCGCCGCTCCCATCGTCAACGGGAACCTCGAGGGAAACCTGCCGTCCGTGGTCGCCGTGTTCGTGGACAGCGAGCTTTGCACGGGTACCCTCATCGGCTGCCAGACCGTGCTCACCGCGGCGCACTGCATCTGCAGCGATCAGCTCACGGGATCAGCCTGCGCACAGACCCCCGGCCTCCTCGACCCCTCGCGGGTCGCGGTCTTCTCGCAGCACGCCGGGGTTCTGGACGTCGCGAGCGTGGCGGTGCATCCGGACTATCACTTCCAGGTCCGGGGCGACCTCGCGATCCTGCGCCTGGCAACTCCGGTGGCGGGAATCGCGCCGACTCCCCTCAACCTCACCGGGCGGGTGGCCCCCGGCGTCCAGGGAGTCATCGCCGGGTTCGGGCGATCGAGCAGGACGGCCGACGACTTCGGGCTGAAGCGCTCCGGAAGAGTGACGACCGCCGCCTGCACGCACGCGCCGGCCGCCACCCACCTCTGCTGGAACTTCGAAGCTCCCATCGGTCCGGTCGGGCTGGACAGCACCGCCTGCCAGGGCGACTCCGGCGGTCCGCTGCTGGTCGAAACGGGCGGCGTCGCCCGCCTCGCCGGAGTCACGTCCGGAGACGAGCCCGGAACGTGCGCGCCGCCCGACCAGGTCTTCGCCGCCGATGTCTATGTGGACCGCGCCTGGATCCTGGAGCGGGCGGGAGCCGACGCCACGGCCACGAGCTGCGGGACGCTCCCGCCGGCCGGCTCCGCCGAGGCTCCGGTGGTCGCTGTGAACGGGGACCTCGCGCGGACAGACTCCGGGGACCGCCATGTCCTCCAGGTCCCGCCGGGCGCGGACCTGCTGCGCGTGGCGCTCAACGGCGACTTCGGCACCGCGAACGCCAACTTCCAGCTCTACGTCAAGCCGGGCGCGCCGCCGACGCCAGAGGACTTCCTCTGCGAGAGCGAGATGCCGGGGCCCTATGAATTTTGTGAATTGCCGTCGCCGGTCGCCGGGGAGTGGCACGTGCTCGTCCACCGCCAGGGCGGCTCGGGGGCGTACCAGCTCACCGCGACCACGTTCGGGGTCTCTTCGTCGAGTTGCGTGCCTGACGCCACGACGCTGTGCCTGAACAACGGCCGCTTCCGCGTCCGCGCCACCTGGCGGCTCCGAAACGGCCAATCCGGAGCCGGCAACATGATCCCCCTGACCTCCGACACCGGCTACTTCTGGTTCTTCGACCCCGCCAACGTGGAGGTCGTCGTCAAGGTCCTCAACGCCTGCGCCCGCGGGAACTACTGGGTCTTCGCCAGCGGCCTGACCAACGTCCAGGTTACCCTCACCGTGACCGACACCCAGAGCGGCGTGACCCGGACTTACCAGAACCCGCAGGGGACGCCCTTCCAGCCGATCCAGGACACCGGGGCGTTTCCGACCTGTCCGTGAGCAGCAGGTCCTCCTCGGAGTTCCGGAGAGGATCCGCCTCAAGACACCCGTTGGATAGTGGCGGCGCCGGAGAAGGATCCAACTTACCGCCCAAGCACCATGTCAATGCCCGCTAACACCAACTCGAGCTGGCGTCCGGACAACTTGCCGACGCACTCGGTGAGTTGCCGCTTGTCGATCGCAACGATCAGCGATACGTTCGCGACCGAATCCTTCGATAGGCCCGTCGCCTTTGCGGCCAGCGACACATTTCCAGGCGCTTCTGCCCATTTCAAGTTGCTCGTCAAGGGTACGCAGACGACGGTGCCGATCCGGCTCCGGTTCAAGGCGTCGCATTGCACCACCACGACAGGCCGCCGATATCCAGGCTCGGATCCGGTCGGCTCTCCCAGGTCGGCCCACCAGACCTCCCCCTGGGCGATTACCAATCGACCTGCTCCAGCACCCGGCGTGAGGCCCTCCGGCTGAACTCATCGACACCGTCTCCAGCCTCTTCGACCACTCGATTCATGGCATCCGTGAGGCGGTCAGGCGCATGTCTGGCCACGAACTCCTGGAGCGCTCGACTGTAGAGTTGGCTGCGAGAAGTCCTGAGCTCTTCCGCCAGACGCTCAGCCTCCTCAAACACGTCGTCGGGGATCGACACGGCTGTTTTCATACCCTGAGTATAACCCTACTTCCTCAACGCCAGCACCGGATCCAGCAGGCTCGCCTTCCGCGCCGGAATGCAGCTCGCCAGCAGCGCCACCGTGGCCAGCACGAGCGGCGCGGCCACGAAGGTGAAGGGGTCGGTCGTGCTCACTCCGACGAGGAGGCTGGAGAGGGCGCGGGTGGCGGCGAAGGCTCCGAGGAGGCCGGCGATCACGCCGACCGACACCGCGGTCATCCCCTGCCGCGCCACCATGCGGAGGACGTGCATCCCGGTCGCCCCGAGCGCCATGCGGATGCCGATCTCCCGGGTGCGCTGGTTCACCAGGTAGGACAGCACGCCGTAGATGCCCACCGCCGCCAGGACCAGCGCCACGAAGGCCAGCGCCCCCATGAGCAGCATGTTGAAGCGGTAGGAACCCAGCGACCGGTCGACGATTTCTTCCATGGTCCGGATGTCCGTGATCGGCTGCTGCGGGTCCGCGGCCCAGATCTCCTTGCGCGCCGCCTGCGGGATTCCGGCCAGGGTCCCCTCGCCCTGGATCACCACGGAGAGCGGGAGCAGGCGTACGAACATCCCCATCAGCCTCTCGTTGACCTGGCCGATCGGCAGGTAGACGATCGCCGGCGCGGCCTCGTCCAGCCCCACCTCGCGGACGTCCTTGACGATTCCGACGATCCGCCGCGGCGCCTTATCCGCCAGCTCGGGAGCGTACGGCATGCCTATGGTGATCCGCTGGCCGATGGGGTCTTCGTTGGGCCAGTACTGGCGCGCGGCCTCCTCGTTGATGATGGCCACCCCCTCGGAATTCACCGTGTCGTTCGCCGTGAGCAGCCGGCCGCGGGAGAGCGGGATGCCCAGCGCCTCGAAGTAGCCGGGCGTCGAGGCGCGGTATTGGGCGGAGCCCACCCCTTCCTCGCTGTCCCCGCCCGCGTAACGCCCCTCGATCGTGAACGTCAGGTCCGGCCCCATCTCCAGCGGCAGCGAGGAGGCGACGGCCGCCTTCTTGACCCCGGGCAGGGCGTTGAGCCGCTTGGTCACCTGCCGGCTGAACAGCTCCATGTTGACCGGCGTGCCGTAGCGCGCCTCGGGCAGCGACAGCTTGAGCGTCAGCACGTTCTCGGGCCGGAAGCCCGGATCGGTCTCCAGGAGGCCGTTGAAGCTCTTCACCAGCAGGGCCGCGCCGATGATCACCACCAGGGCGACCGCCACCTCGGCGACCACGAGCGCGGTCCGCGCGATCATGCCGCGGGGGCCGCCGGTCGAGCGCGCCGAGTCTTCCTTCAGAGGATCGTTGAGGTTCGGCCGGGCGGCCTGGACGGCCGGCGCGAGACCAAAGATCATGCCCGCCAGCAGCGAGATCCCGAGCGTGAAGGCGAGCACCGTGCCGTCGATCCCGATCTCCGGCAGCGACGCCTGGGCGGCCATCAGCCCCGCCTGCCCCACCGGGCTCAGCGCGACCAGCGGCTTGAGAATCCAATAGCCCAGGAGCAGCCCCACGGCGCCGCCGGCCAGGGAGAGCACCAGGCTCTCGGTGATGAGCTGCGCGAAGATGCGCGACGAGCTGGCTCCCAGGGCCGTGCGGATCGCGACCTCCCGCCGCCGCGCCGCCGAACGCGCGAGCTGCAGGTTGGCGATGTTGACGCAGGCGATCAGGAGCACGCCGCCGACCGTGCCCAGCAGCACCAGCAGGGCGGGTCGGAGCTCGCCGTACAGGCGCTCCTGGAGCGTCTTCACCCGGAAAGTCTCCTCGTCGCTCATGTCTCCGAGACGGCGCTCCCGGTACTGCCGGGCCACAACGTTCAGGGCCGCCTGGGCCTTCTCCACGCTCAACCCGTCCTTGAGCCGGCCCGTGATCTCCAGGTAGTTCGCCTTCTCCGTGCTCGCGGGGTCGATCCCCAGCGGCGTCCACAGCTCGGCCGTGGCGGGGTAGCGGAACGCGGCCGGCATGATCCCGACTACCACGTAGCTCTCCCCGTTCAGGTGGATCGTGCGGTTGACCAGCGAGCGGTCGCCGCCGAACCGCCTCTTCCAGAGCGCATGGCTGAGGACCACCACTTTCTGGGCGTTGGGCCGGTCCTCCTCGGCCACGAAGTCACGGCCGATCTCCGGCCGGACGTTGAAGACCGAGAAGAACTCCTTGCTCACCCGCGAGCCGACCACCCGCTCCGGGTCTCCGCCGCCGGTCAGGTTGAACCCCGATCCGAGCGTGTCGTAGGTGGCCACCGCGTCGAAGACATCGTTGTGCTCCCGCACGTAGAGGAACTTGGGGATGGCGATCGAGATGCTCTCGTTGTCGCGATAGCCGCGCATCACCTGCACCAGCTCGTGGGAATCGGGGAACGGCAAGGGCCGCAGCAGCAGGGCGTTGACCACGCTGAAGATCGCCGCGTTGGCGCCGATGGCGAGCGCCAGCGTCAGCAGGGCGACCAGCGTGAAACCCGGAGACCTGAGGAGGACCCGGACGGCATAACGGAGGTTTTGGATCACCAGACTCATGGAAGCTCTCCTCCTGGTTCGGCTCCAACTACGCGCCAGGGGGCGGATCTGTTTCACGCCGTCATCCGGACAGCCGGGATCTCCGTAGCTAGAGGTGGAGCAGAAACCCCCGGGACATCGGCAATGCGCTCCAGGCCTCCGTGTACGGTGGATTGGGAGAGGTTCGTCTTGGAAGCACGGAAGAGCCGGGGCGCCGGGTGTCCCCCAACCAGATAAAACGGAGAACCGCCATGTCCGAGCCCCTCGTCCGCGTGACGTTCCCCAACGGAGGCGAACGATTCCAGCCAGGCCAGCAGATCGGGATACAGTGGCAGAGCAGCGACGACTTCGGCCTCGTTGGCCACGACGTCAAGTTTTCAGCTACCGGCGATGCCCCTTTCACCGACATCGCCACCAATCTCCCCGGCTTCAGCCAGAGCTTCCTCTGGACCGTGCCCAACCTCCAGACCAGCCAGGGCGTGATCCGGGTCACTGCCCGCAACAGCCTGGGCACCCAGAGCGGCGACCGCAGCGACGGCACCTTCACCATCGGCCAGATCCAGCAGGTTGACACCGCCCCGCCGACCGTCCAGGTCACCTTCCCCAACGGCGGGCAGCAGTTTCAGCCTGGCCAGCCGGTCACCATCCAGTGGATCAGCAGCGACAACGTCGGCGTCGTGGCCCATGACGTGAAGTTCTCCTCCGATGGCGGGAACAACTTCGTGGATATCGCCACCAACCTCCCGGGCTCGGTCCAGAGTTTCGGCTGGACGGCCCCCAACCTGCAGACCACCCAGGGAGTCATCCGGGTTGTGGCGAGGGATGCCGCAGGGAATCAGAGCGGCGACCGCAGCGACGCACCCTTTACGATCGGGCAGATCCAGACGATCGACACGATTCCGCCGACCGTCCAGGTCACCTTCCCCAACGGCGGACAGCAGTTCCAGCCCGGACAGCCGGTGGCGATCCAGTGGGCCAGCAGCGACAACGTCGGCGTCTTCGCTCATGACGTGAAGTTCTCCCCGACGGGCGGCGACCCCTTCCAGGACATCGCCACCAACCTGCCGGGATTCCAGAAGAGCTTCAACTGGATCGTGCCCAACGCTCCGACCAGCCAAGGGGTGATCCGCGTCGTCGCCCGCGATGCGGCGGGAAATCAGGCTGGGGATCGCAGCGACGCCTTCTTCGTCATCGCTCAGCCGATCGACACGATCCCACCGACCGTCCAGGTGATCTCGCCCAACGGCGGGGAGATTCTGACGCCGGGTCAGACCGCTTTGATCCGCTGGACGAGCACCGACAACGTCGGAGTCATCGCTCACGACGTGAAGCTCTCTTCCGACAATGGGCTCAACTTCTCGGACATTGTCACGAACCTTCCCGGTTCGGCACAGAGCTTCTCCTGGATCGTTCCCGATGCCCCGACTAGCCAAGGTGTGATCCGGGTGGTGGCCCGGGATGCCGCCGGCAACCAGGGAGGCGACCGCAGCAATTCGGTCTTCACCATCCAGATCGCGACGATCGAGGATTTCGACGAGCCGTCGATCCAGCCGCAGGCGACGTTCTCCGTCGTCGCGGGCCTGAGCGTGAATGTGCCCCGCGAGCGAGCCCGGTTCATGAAAAGTGGCATGCTGGTGAAGGAATGCGTGGGGCGCGAGGTGACCCCAGGCAACCCCGCACCTCCCAAGCCCTTCGAATTCACGATCGTGCCCGCCCTGACCGGAAGGTGCGACGCCCAGAAAATCGAAACTTGCAATCAAGGCGAGTCGGGAGACTGCGGCAGGTACTCAATCCGCGTCACGCCACCGGTCGAGACTCCGCCGGGAACGTACACGTTCAATGTGAAAAGCACCAACACCGGTCAGATGATCGACCCCTTCAGGGTGGCCGTCCCCCAACCGAAAATCAGGATTACCGCCCGTCCGCGGCAGGAGCCGAAGATCTTTGCAGGGGAGCAGCTCGACTATGACGTCGAGATCCAGAGGACCAACTATGTAGGACCGGTCAGACTCAGGGTCCGTCCTGGAACGGAAGTGGACCTATCCGAAAACGTCTTCATCCCGCAGGAGTTTCGGTCGAGCTCCAATCCAGCCGGCACAGACCGTACGACGCTCACGATCATCACCAGCAAGCCGCAGGCCGATGTTTCGCCGGGGACCGGCAAGGGAAGTTACAGCCCGGTGATCGAAGTCGAGGACGCCCTGCCCTTCCTTCAGGTAACTCCCGCAACTCTTTCCTTGGAGGTGGACATCCGGCCGGACATCGACGTCACGATCAGTCCGGACCGGCTCAGCGCCGCTCCGGAAGAGAAGGCGGTCTTCACGGTCGACCTGTTCAAGTACGCCTTCCAGGAGCAGGACGACCTTCGGGTCACCGGACAGCCCACAGGCTCGAAAGTCGACTTCGTCCCCGCGGGCACCAAGACGATCAAGGCCGGGAAAAGAGACCGGTTCAACCTGGAGATCACTCCCCCCGCCGGGACGATGCCGGTCCAGTTCCCGCTGACCGTGACCGCCCCCTTCACCCGGGAGGGGATCGTGAAGACCCCTTCCGCCATGGCCACCCTGAAGGTGGAGCCCGTGGAGAAGAGGATCGTGCTCAGCTTCCGGTCCATGCCGGCCATACCGGGCGACGTCCGGGTGCTGGAGTGCGCCTCGTTCGATTTCGAGGTCGCGGCGTTGGGCTTCACCACTCCTGAGCCGGTGAGCCTGTCGTTCGAGCGTTCTCCCTCGATAGACCTGGTGCGGGGCGTCTTCGTCCTGCCGAACGGCAGCACCGGCACGACCTTCACTCCCGATCTCAACAATGCGGACAACAACGTCGTCAAGCTCCGCTTTGAGGTGCCGGTCGATCTCAGCAAAGACGGCGTCCGGATCAAGTACGACTTCGACATCGTCGCCAAGCTGGCCAGCGATCCTAAGATCGAATCCAACAAGATCTCCGGCGCCTTCTCGGTTCTCTACGCCGTTCCCGAAGTCGAGCTGATTCCGATCGATCCTCCGCCGGTCGCCGAGGAGTCGACGGCGAAAGGAAGCTCGGTGCCGGCCAACTTCGGCTTCGACGTCCGGCGCGGCACCCCGGGCTGCCCGCTGTTCTTCGACCAGCCGGTGACGCTGAAGGTGAACCCGAACCGCCTGCCGCGCGGCGTCTTTGTCGCGGAGATCCAGCAGCCCACGGGCACCATGTCAGGCAGCACGTCCCCGGGGTTCGTGCGGCTCGGGGCGACCCTGGAAGCGCGGGCGGACCGCTATCTGATCCCGATCGAAGGCGAGGCCGCCGGCGCCAAGATCATTCCGAAAGAGGTGACGCTCGTCGTCGATGACGCCGTCTCGGTCAACACGCCCGCCGGGCCCTTTCAGGGTTTTGAGCAGCTTACGGTGACGTGGACGACCGTGGGGCCGGTAGATAGTCACGAGATCCAACTGTCCATCGACGGCGGCAACCAGTTCGACAAGGTGGGAGAGACCACCAACGCGGCTCAGCGCATGTTCAGCTTCGAGATCAACAACTCGAAGCTCGCGGAGGAGAACAATTCCCGAGTTCGCGTAATCGCCAAGGACCGCAACGGAAGGATCATCGGCCTAGGCGACAGCCAGATCTTCAAGATCTTCCGGACCGACGACCCGAAAGTCATCGACTTCACTCCGCAGGACGGAGCGCGCGGCACGACGGTGACGATCACCGGCGAGGAATTCGTCAAGGGCAGGACGGAGGTGCAGTTTCAGCCGGCGGTCAGGGTGAGAGCCAATGTCGCCGATTCTCGGACGCTGACGGTCCAGGTACCGGACGGCGCCCAGACCGGAACGCTCCTGGTGATCACTCCCAAGGGGATCGCCGCCACCAGCCGTCCATTCAACGTACTGCAGTCCAGCCCGCGGATCCATACCGTCACGGCCTTCTCGCCCGCGAGCGGCCCGGTGGGGACCCGGGTGACCATCCGGGGCACGAATTTCCTCAACGTCACCTCGGTGAAGTTCCGGGGCATCGAGGCAGCAAGCTTCACGGTGGACTCGCCGCGCTCGATTACGGCCGTGGTGCCGCCGGGCGCGCAGAGTGGACCGATCGAGGTGACGACGGCCGGCGGAACAGTGGCCAGCAGGACGCCGTTCACCCGGACGACCCGGCCGCGGAGGACGACGGGGCCCCGGCCGGCGAGCCCGGCGAACGGCCAGGGCGCGCTGTAGCCCGCCATCCCTGCCAACCGCCCTCTGTTCGCGGCGGGAGCGTCACCGCTCCCGCCGCTCTTTTTTGCTACTCTCTCTTCAACTCATATCCGGAGGCTCGCCATGTTCGGATCGATGGTGCTGGAAGTCGCGATCGGTGTGATCTTCGCGTACCTGCTCCTCAGCCTGATCGTCACGGCCGTGACGGAGCTGATCTCGGGGTGGCTCAAGTGGCGGGCCAAGGATCTCCGGGCCGGTCTCCAGAGGCTGCTGAATTCCGAGCAGCCCGAGAAGTGGGTGAGCGCGCTCTACGAGCACCCGCTGATCCAGGGGCTCACTCAGGACAGGAGGAAAGCGGCCTCGGCGGACAGTACTGCCGAGGCCGCGGCTGGACGAGGCCCTTCCTACATCCCATCCCGGACGTTCGCGATCGCCTTTCTGGACGTCCTGCGTGACGAGCACCCGGCGGGACGGCTCCTCTCGCAGGCGCTCCACCGGGTCCTCGACACCACTCCGGACTCCGCGTCGATGGGCGACTTGAAGAAGGCGATCGCGGACGAGGTCCGGAAGATCCCGGACGACGGGATCGGCGCGACTCTCAAGCAGCACGCCACCGCTCTGGTCGGCCGCATCCCGGACAACGTGCCGCTGGCCGAGGCGAAGGGAGATCTCCGGGCCTATGCTCAGAAGCTCTCGGATCTACCTCTCCAGACCCTGATCGAGAACCTGCCGGACGCGAAGCTGAGGAAGGCGCTCCTCACCCTGCTGGAGGATTCAAACCGCGACGTGGAATCCCTCAAGGAGACCCTCGAGGTCTGGTTCAACAACTCCATGGCTCGCGTCAGCGGCTGGTACAAGCGGAAGACCCAGACGGTCCACGTCCTCCTGGCCATCGTGCTGACGCTGGTGATCAACGTGGACACCGTGCTCCTCGTCGATGCCCTTTCCACGAACCAGGCCCTGCGCCAGTCGCTGGTGGCCGAGGCCGAGGCCTACGCCGATCAGGAGAAACCCGCCAACGGCCAGCCCGGGGGAGGCGCGCAGGCGTCGGATCCGGCCGAGAACTACCGGAAGCTGCGGGCGCAGCTCGACAGCCTGGATCTGCCGATCGGCTGGCTCCTTCCAGGGGAGCGCAAGGCGCCGCCGGGGACTCCTCCCGAGCTGAAGAACGCGGACTTCCGCGACTGGCCCGGCTGGTGGGCGGCGGACATGACCGAAGAGCAGTGGACGAAGTGGGCGAGCCTCTGGGGAGACACGATCCGCTTCCACCTCTTCGGCTGGGTGCTCACGGCCTTCGCGATTTCGCTGGGAGCCCCGTTCTGGTTCGATATGCTGAACAAGGTCATCAACATCCGTTCGTCCGGCAAGGCACCCGAGGAGAAACCGAAGGCGCCCAAGGAGGTGCCGAAGCCGCTGGAGCCGGGGGAGACTCCCGTGCAGGCGGACCTGGCGGATGGGTTGAAGAGGCGGTAGGCCCACCTCCCGGACCCTCACCCCCCGGCCCCCTCTCCCACCCGCACTCCCTTCCCCCGGGAGAGGGGGAGAAAGACACGAAAATGCCAGGGGAGGGGGACCTACTCGAGGCTGTCGATCGCTGCCCAGAGCGCGTCAAGATCGAGCATCAGCCCCTCGCAACCTGGGATCTTCTCCAGCGTGCCGGTGCTGACCCCCAGGACGTGGAGGTAGCGTCCCTGGGCGTCGAGCTCGAGGATTTCCAGGCTGCGGAGCTGCGGGTCGAGGAGCCAGTACCAGGCCACTCCAAAGGCCGCATAGTCCGCCAGCTTCTCCACCCGGTCGCGCCGGCCGTCGCGGGGCGTTGGAGAGACGATCTCGATAGCAATGTCGGGCGGGACGCGGATCAGGCCGCGAGCCGGTGGCCAGCGGCTGCCTGGCAAGTAGATCGTGAGATCAGGTTTCCGGCCGCGCCGGGAGCCGACTGCGAACTTGGCCTCGGAGCCAGCCACCAGCCCACCGTACGGCGAGATCCAGCTATCCAGGAGCCGCCCCAGACGTATGACCAGGAACTCGTGAAGGAAATCAGCCACCTCCTCCTCCTCCAGACGTCCATCCACGAGCTCCCCGGGCTCATCCTCGGGCAGGGCGAACCATTCGTCGAGCGAAAGCTCAGGCGCGGCGGGTGATTCGGCTACCGTCCCCTGGCTCATGAGTTGATGCTACCACGACCCTGCCGATGCCCTGCCGGCTCAGAGGTCCCCTCTCCCGGAAGGAGCGAACCGTTTACACTAGAGGGGTGAGGCTATCCAACTCCCGCCGGACCCGCGCCCTGGTAGCCGCGGTCCTGCTCGGCTGCGCCACTCAGAGCGCCGCGGCGCCGGAGCCGAAGGGATTAACGGCGACGGTCCCGGTCCCCGCCGACCTGCACACCCGCATCGTGTCAGGGGCGGGGGACGCCTCCACCGCCTACCTCCTGCACATCGATGGCGTCCAGTTCCCCGCCAACGAGCCCGCCGTGGTGCACGTCTTCGGGAATCTTCCCGAGGCCGTGAACCTGAAGGAAGTGGAGAACAGCCCGCACTACCTCGGCTACTTCACCATCGTCCCGAGGACCACCGAGGAAGGCCGGCAGTCCGAGAAGACCGAGATCGTTCTCGACGTGACCGGCAACCTCCCCATCCTGCTGAAGAACAGCCGGACCTTGATCGTGACCCTGATCGCCGCCGGAGGTCGCAGGATCGACAAGGACCTGGGGCTCAGGTTCGAGAAGATGTACGTCACGGAAGAGAAGTGAGGCTATGAAAGAGGAATACGACTTTTCCAAAGGTGAGCGAGGGAAGTTCTATCGACCAGAGATAAAGCTCAACCTGCCGACTACTCCCTCCGCACAGCCGTCATCACAATCTCCATCCGAGCGCCCCGCGGGAGAGCCGCCACCGCGACCACGGCGCGGGCCGGGGGATCTTCGGGGAAGTAGGTCGCGTAGACCTCGTTGAGCTTCGCGTAGTCGGCGATGTCGGCGAGGAAGATCTGGACCTGGACCACGTCCTTCAACGAATAGCCCGCCGCCTCCAGCACGGCCCGGCAGTTCTCGATCGCGCGGCGGGTCTCCGCTTCCAGGCCGCCGGGGACCATCTCGCGGGTGGCGGGGTCGAGGCCGATCTGGCCGGCGAGGTAGAGGGTGTCCCCCACCTGGATCGCCTGCGAGTAGGAGGCGATGGCTGCCGGGGCGCGGTCGGTGGAGATGACCCGCCGCTCGCGAGGACGGCCGGTCTCGGTCGCCGCGACGCAGCCGGTCAGCGCGAGGAGGAGGCAGACCGCGGACGCCCTCATACCGCGATCCCCTTCTCCATCACCGTTTCCATGGCATCGCAGAAGTAGTCGATCTCCTGGAGGGTCGTATAGACGCTCGGGGTGATCCTCAGCCCTTCGAACTCGGGATGGACGATCGGCGTGACCAGGATTCGGTGGCGGTCCCAGAGGTGCTGAACGAGCCTGGGGGTCTCGATCCCGGCGATCTGGACGTTGCCGATGCCGCAAGAGAAGCGCGGGTCGAGGCTGGTATGGAGGCGCACCCGGTCATGTTTCATCAGGCGCTTCGCCCAGCGGTCCCGCAGATAGCGGAGACGGGCGGCCTTGCGCTCGGGGCCGATTCCCTCGTGGAAGGTCAGCGCGTCGGTGATCGCCAGGTAGTTGGCCGCCGGATGGGTGCCGATCTCCTCGTACTTGCGGATGTCGCCGTCCATTTTGGCGGGCGCGGCCATCAGCGGCCAGAGGCCGGCGATCCTGTCCTTGCGGACGTAGAGCAGCCCGGTGCCGTGGGGCGCGAAGAGCCATTTGTGCAGGCTGCTCGCGTAGTAGTCGCAATCCAGGTCCGCGTGGGTGAACGGGAAGTGCGCGAAGGTGTGCGCGCCGTCCACGATCACCGGGATTCCCTTCTCTCGCGCCATGGCCACCACCCGCTTCACCGGGAGGATCTGCCCCGTGAGGTTGATCATGTGGCACATCAGGATCAGCTTCGTCTTCGGCGTGACGGCGGCGCGGAAGCGCTCGACGACCTCGTCGTCGTCCTCGGAGGGGACGGGCAGCGAGATCTGCTTGAGGACGATCCGGTCGCGCCGGGCCCTCTGCTCCCAGGTGGTCAGCATGCGCGGGTAGTCCTGATTGGAGGTCAGGACTTCGTCGCCCGGCTCCAGGTCGAAGCCGTACTGGCAGATCTGGATCCCTTCGGAGGCGTTGCGGGTGAGGGCGATCTCTTCAGGATCGCAGACGAAGAAGCGGGCGAGGCGCTGGCGGACCGTTTCGCGCTGCGGCTCCAGGATCTGCCAGAGGGCGTAGGGCGGCGGCGCGCTGTTCGAGTAGTCGAGGTGGCGCTTCATGGCCTCCTGGACCACCGCCGGCGACGGGCTCACCCCGCCGTTGTTGAGGTTCACGATGGACCGGTCCATGGTGAACGCCTGCTGGATCTCGAACCAGAAGGCCTCGTCCGCGGCCACCTCCTCCGGAGAGCCGGGACGGGGCGTGGCCAGGGCGCGCTGCGCGCGGGTGAGATCGAGCGCGGCCAAGGCCACGGCCGCGGCGGCCGGCCGGGCGAAGGCGCCAAAGAGCTCGCGACGGCTGTACATTCGGATGCCCTCCAGGTTGAGGGTTGGTGAAGCAGGAGGATTCTAGCGCCCGGCGAAGATCGGGACCAGCCCGAAGAGGTCATCGATCTCGCTGGCTCAGGTTAACGAGAGGCTTTCTGGACGACCCAGGACTCGCCAACGGTGCTCCAGAACTCGCCTGGAGCCATGACGTCCTTCCAGCGCTCGTAATCGGGATGCTCGGAGAGAGCCTTCACGGAGGCGTAGCCGTCCTCGTCGAGCGAAGTCAGCAGGATCTCCTCGGCTTCCAAATAGTCGAGGAGATACGGGGAATGGCTGGTCGCCACGATCTGCAGCTCGGGATTCTGCTTCTGAAGCGACCGGATTTGGGAGATTAGATCTCCCAGGGCCTTGGGATGGAGACCGCGCTCCAGATTGTCGACAAGGATGAGCTGAGGAGCCTTGGGAGATGCAAGCACCGTCAGAAGGGCCAGAGTCACCAAGGTCCCTTCACTAACGGCATAGGCTGGGATACCGCTTCCTCCTTTCATGTCAAAGAGGAGCTCATATCCGATATCGCCCGATTCGAGAGCTGTACGCTTCAGTCGCAGGCCTTGCACCGAAGGGACGACTTCCCGAAGACGATCCACGATACTTCCGAAGAGCTCTGGGAATTCAAGCTGGAGACCGGAAAGAAACCATGACAGCCCCGTCCCGTCGGAAGGTAAGGTGTCGAGGATCTCCCGGATGTAAGCCGGAGCAGCAAGTTTCTTGAGGTCGATATCCAGGATTACTGGTCTTACCAGGGCCGAGTCTGGGAATTCAAATATTCTTACTCTCGGCATAGGTATTACTTCTGAAGACTCCATTCCAAGGGAAAATCGCTCGCCCTTGAATGCTCCTGAGATTTCGATCTTGAGTGGCCCTTCTGGCATTCGGCTCGTCAATACCGCCGAATCCTCCGGCACAATGGTAAACATAGCTCCTTGGCGCCCTTTAACGATCCGATATCCTGCATAGTTAAGCGCGAGCAAGATGCTGCTCTTGCCTGAGCCGTTAGGCCCTACGACGAGCGTCAGAGGCCGGAGCTTCACGTTGACGTTCCGTAACACCTTGAAGTTCCGCAATGAGAGGGACTCGATCATGGCGTAGGCTCCAGATCTATACTCTACAACAACTTAGGCCAAACCTCCGGCCTCTCTCTTCCGGCCGCAAAGGTCTTTGTCTCGCTCTATAGGGCTGAAGACGCGAGTTGGCAGCTTTTTGCCGCGAACCCAATCTTCTCGCGCCGAACGGAGCCTTCCGCGGCGGCTGGGTCTCCGGATTCCTCGTCGAGACGATGCCCTGACTTCCCGGGACCCGGGGTGGACTTCCGGAGGCCCCGGGTGGACTCCCGGAAGCTTCGGATGGACTTCCGGAGGCTCCGGGTGGACTTCCTGAGGGCTCGGGTGAGTTTCCGGAGGCTCCGGGTGGACTCCCAGAGACTCCGGGTGAGCTCCCGGAGGCTTCGGGTGGACTTCCGGAAGCCCCGGGTGGACTTCCGGAGGGCTCGGGTGAGCTTCCGGAAGCTCCGGGTGGACTTCCGGAGGCTCCAGGTGAGTTTCCGGAGGGTCCGGGCGGACTTCCGGAGCCTCGCCGCTTACCCTGTCGCGCTCGACGTCCCGGATCCCGTCCCCGCGATTCCCGCTGTCCCTGTCGTCCCGGTCGCCCCCGTGTCATCACCACTCAGAGCTTGCGTTCCCGCCGCTTCCGGCCGGCTGCCGGGCTTCTCGGGCGGGACGCCTCCTACCATGCAGACCGGGCACTCGGTGGGCTGGTAGGACGGCAGGTCGAGCTGGAGAAGGGAGCGGAAGGGGACGTCGAAGGGGTCGCGGCCGGCAGTGCGGTCGATGATCGCTCCGATCGCCACGACGCGCGCTCCCCGGTTCGTAGCCAGGGCGGCGGTCTCCAGCGTGGAGCGGCCGGTCGTCACCACGTCCTCGACGATCACCACGCGCTCCCCCTGGCGCAGGGTGAAGCCGCGGCGCAGCCCCATCTCTTCTCCCTTGCGCTCGGTGAAGCGGAAGGGGACTCCCAGCGCGGCGGCCACCTCGTGGCCGATGATCAAGCCGCCGAGGGCGGGCGCCAGGACCGAGTCGGGATGGAACGAGCGCAGCTCTTCGGCGAGGTTCTCCCCCACCTGGCGCGCCCGCAGCGGGTCTTCCAGCAGCAGCGCGCACTGGACGTACGCCTCGGAGTGCAAGCCGGAAGAGAGCAGGAAGTGTCCTCGGCGCAACGCTCCGCTCTCTTCCAGCATACGCATCAGGATCCGCTGCCTGTCCTCACGATTCATGGTTGAGCTCCTCCCGGGGGATGTTGTCGCGATGGATCTCGTATTGGTCGAGCTTCTTGTAGAGGTTGCTCCGCGGCGTGTCGATGGCCTGTGCGGTCTGGGTGACGTTCCAGTTGTTCTCTTCCAGCTTGTGGAGGATGAACATCCGCTCGGACAGGTCGCGGAATTCGCGCAGCGTCTCGACGGCCATGAGGGCGCCGGACAGCTCCGGCCGGGCGCCGCCGGTGGCGGTGATCACGTCCTCGCGGGTGATCTTGTCTCCCGGCGAGAGGATCAGCAGGCGCTCGATCAGGTTCTTGAGCTCGCGCACGTTCCCCCTCCAGGGGAGCGACTTGAGGTGCGCGATGGCCTCGGCCGAGAGCTCCTTGGGCTTGTAGTTGTTCAGCTCGGCGTAGCGCCGCACCATGTACTCCACGAGCATGGGGATGTCCTCCATGTGCTCGCGCAGGGCCGGCGTGCGGACGGGGATCACGTTCAGACGGTAGTAGAGGTCCTCGCGGAAGCGGCCGGCCGCGATCTCCTCTTCCAGGTTGCGGTGGGTCGCCGCCACCACCCGGACGTCGACCTGGACGGTCTTCTCCGCGCCGACCGGCTCGACCTCGCCGTTCTGCAGCACGCGCAGGACCTTGGCCTGGGTGCGGGCCGACATGTCGCCGATCTCATCGAGGAAGATGGTGCCGCCGTCGGCGGCCACGAACTTGCCGAGCTGCCGCCGGACCGCGCCGGTGAAGCTCCCCTTCTCGTGGCCGAACAGCTCGGACTCGATCAGCTCTTCGGGGATAGCCGCGCAGTTGACCTGCACCATGGGCCGGTCGCGCCGCGGCGAGAGGCGGTGGATGGCGCGCGCCACCAGCTCCTTGCCGGTGCCGCTCTCGCCGGTGATCAGGACCGTGGCCGGGGTGGGTGCGGCCCGCTCGATCATCTCGCGCAGCCGGCGCATGGCCGGCGCGTTGCCGACGAGCTGCTCGGGCTCCTGGCGCAGAACCGTGTTCTCGGTCTGCAGGCGGTAGCTGTCCACCGCGTTGCGCAGGGAGACCAGGATGCGCTCGCGCTGCAGGGGCTTTTCGAAGAAGTCGTAAGCTCCCCGGCGCGTGGCCTCGACCGCGGTCGCCACGTCGGCGTGGCCGCTGATCATCAGCACCGGCATATCGTAGCCGCGCTCGCGGAAGGCCTTGAGCACCTCCAGGCCGTCCATCTCGGGCATCTTGATGTCGAGCAGCACGGCGTCCGGCGGGCGCTCGTTCACCCGCGCCAGGGCCTGGGATCCCCCGGCGGCCTCTTCCACCCGGTACCCCTCGAACTCCAGGATCATCCTCAGGCTGTCGCGGATCGCGGCTTCGTCGTCCACCACCAGGACGGAAGCGCGGAAGCTGTCATTTCTCGCCATTGTCAAGCCAGTGTAACAAGAAAACGGCCGGCCCTTCGTCGGGCCGGCCACAGTTGTCCTTATTCCGATCTTCCTCCCTGTCTTCTCCCCCTCTCCCGGCAGGCGGGGAGGGGGATGGGAGAGGGGGGCCGGGGGGTGAGGGGCCTTACGGCACCTGGACCACCGCGAAGAAGGGCTGCAGCCGCTCGCCCCGGCGGCCGAAGCTCGTCACGTAGAGGCGCAGGTACGACTTCGGCTTCGCGCCCTTCACGATCTCCTCGAACTCCTCGACGCTCTTGACCTCCTGACCGTTGACCTCGGTGATGATGACCCCCGGACGCACGGCCTGCTCGTAGAGCGGGCTGGTCGGCGTGACGTTGGTCACCAGGACGCCGTCGACGGTGTCCGGGATGCCGTGGACGCCGCGCAGGTTGGCGCTCAGGTCCTGGTACTGGATGCCCAGCCAGTCGATGCCGGTCTCGCCCTCCTCGGGCTCCTCGGCCTCCGCCTGCTGGAGACCCGGACGCTCGCCCAGCCGGACCTCTCTCTCGAAGGTCTTGCCGTCGCGCCAGACCTTCAACTGGACCGTGGAGCTCGGGCCCTTGGCCGAGACGTAGTTGATCAGGTCGCGCGTGTTCTTCACCGGGATGTCGTCGACCTGCAGGATCACGTCGCCGTGGCGGATGCCCGCCTTGCCGGCCGGCGTGTCCGCGTCGACCGAGCCCACCAGGGCGCCGTCGGTCGACTCGAGGCCGAAGGCCTGCGCCTGGGCGTAGGTCAGGTTGCCGATCTGGATGCCCAGGTAGCCGCGGCTGACCTTCCCCCTCTCGCGAAGCTGCGGCAGGATCTGCTTCAGCGTGTTGACCGGGACCGCGAAGCCGATGTTCTCGGCCCCCCAGTTGATGGCCGTGGCGATGCCGATGACCTGCCCCTGCAGGTTGACCAGCGGGCCGCCCGAGTTGCCGAAGTTGATCGCGGCGTCGGTCTGGATGAAGTTCTCGAACGAGGCGTCGCTGATGCCGAGCGACCGGCCCTTGGCGCTGACCACGCCGGTGGTCACCGTCTTGTCGAGGTTCAGCGGGTTGCCGATCACCATCAGCCAGTCGCCGACGCGCACATTGTCGCTGTCGCCCAGCTCCAGGTAGCGCAGGTCGCGGCCGGCGCTGATCTTCAGCAGGGCGATGTCGGTGGCCTGGTCGGTCCCCTTGACCTCGGCGGTGTAGTCGCGGTCGCCGAGATGGACCTTGACCTCGCTGGCCCCCTCGATCACGTGGTAGTTGGTGACCACGAGCCCGTCGCGGCTGATCACGAAGCCGCTGCCGCCCGCGTCGGAGCGGAACTCCTCCGGCTGCCGCGGCCGCTGTCCCTGCCCCTCGCCATCCTCCTGCTCCTGACGGAAGCGCGGGCCGAAGAAAAACTCGAAGGGATCCACGCCGCCCCGGCCACCGCGGCCCTGCGGGCCTCTCTCGATGGTCGCGGCCTGGATGGAGACGACGGCGGGATCGACGGCTGTCGCCAGGTCCGCGAAGCTCGGCAGCGTCGCGATCGCCGGCTTGGAGCTGGCGATCTGCGTGGCGGAGAGCGTCGCTTCAGGGGCTGCCGATCCGGGCAGCGTCAGTTGCAGGCCCCCCGCGAGGACCATGCCGAAGACGACCGCTCCCAGGACCAGCAGGAACGTGGCCAGGTGTTTGCGGGATGTGCTCATGGGCGTTGAGATCTCCTTTCCATTTCCTCTCTCACAACTCTAAGCAAGCGCCCTGCCATGGAAAATTCCACAGGAGAGCGGCTGCCGGAGACCTCGATTACGCGCCAATTTGGCACGCCTCAAGCCTGCACAGGCGGCAGCTCGACCTTCTCTTCGACCTTCACCACCGGCAGGTCCGCCTTCGCCGGCGCCGCGGACGATCCGCGCACCTTGGCGAACAGCTCCTCCATCTTCACTCCGGTCAGCGACTCGACCACCGGCGGCATCTGGGCGATCACCTTGGCGATCTCGTTGGTGATTTTGGAGACCCCGACGTCGCCGTTGCCGGTGCTCACCATGGTGATGCGGTCGATCTTCGCCAGCGGCTCGGCCACGGACCTGGCGATCTCGGGCAGGATCGGGGCGAGGATCTGGAGGACCGCGGCCTCGTTGTACATGCGCCAAGCCTCGGCCTTCTTCTCCATGGCCAAGGCCTCGGCGAGGCCCTGCGCCTTGCGCGCCTCGGCCTCGGCCAGGCCCTGCGCCTCGCGGATCTGCGCCGCGGCGATGCCGCGCGCCCTGTCGGACTCGGCTTCGGCGTGGCCCTGGGCCTTGGTGACCTCGGCGGCGGCGATGCCGCGGGCCTTCTCGCCTTCGGCCACGGTGGTGAGGCGCGACCTCTCGGCCTCGGCGCCGGCCTCGATCCTCTGCCGCTCGGCCGCGGCCAGAGTCTCGATCTCGTAGCGCTTGGCGTCGGCCTGGCGCCGGATCGTGGCGTCGAGCTCCTTCTCCTTCCTCTTGATCTCCTGCTCCTGGACCTGGATCTCCATGGTCTTCTTCTGGAGGTCGTAAGCCATCTCGGCCTCGGCCCTCTTCTTGTTGGCGGCGCTCTGCTCTTCGGCGATGGCCTGGGCCGCCTGGAAGTTGGCGATCTCCGCGGCGCGGCGGGCCGCGGCGTCGGCCTCCTGCTGGCGGCGCATGCGGTCGGCCTGGGCCTCGGCGATGGCGGCGTCGCGGCGGGCCTCGGCCTCCTGGGCCAGGCGCTGGGCCTCGGCCTGCCGCTCGCGGGTCTCGCGCTCGGCGTCGGCCGAGGCGATGGCGGCCTCCTTGGCGGCCACGGCCTCGGCGACGGTCGCGGCGCGCTTGACCTCGGCGATCCGCGGCTTGCCCAGAGCCTCCAGATAGCCGTGCTTGTCGCGGATGTCGCGGATGGTGAACGAGTCGATCCCCAGCCCCATGTTGGCCAGGTCGCCGGCCGAGATCTCCTGGACCTTCTGGGCGAACTGGTCGCGGCTCATGTAGATGTTCTCGACCGTCAGAGTGCCGAGGATCCCCCGCAGGTGCCCCTGCACGGTCTCCAGGGCGATCTTGGCGATGGCCTGCGGCGGCATGCCCAGGAAGCGCTCGGCCGCGGCCTGCAGCGAGCCTTCGTCCTTCTTGATCTTGATCTGCGCCACGCCGTCGACGGCGATGGGCACGCCCTGCGAGGTGTAGACCTCGGGGGTGGTGACGTCGAGCGTCATCACCTCCAGCGACAGGGAGTTCCAGGTGTGGAACAGGGGGATGACCATGTCGGCGCCGCCGGTGATGAACTTCACCTGGCCGCGGCCGGAGACCACGATGACCTCGTTGGGGCCCGCCTTCTTCAGGAAGGCGAGGTAGGTGATGACGTAGCCCACGGCGACGACGGCGAGCACGCCCACCGCGCCGAGCACCAGGACCATTCCGAGACCCAGATCGTTCATGCCTGAAAGCTCCCTTCTTCGCGTGCTCGGACCGCCACTGTGAGCGTGGGTCCGACCCCCACCACCGTGACCAGCGACCCGCGCGGCACTTCCCGGCCGCCGGCCTCCCGGGCCGGAGAGGGGAACCGCTGCCCGTCGATCATCACCACCGCCTCCCCCACTCCTCCAGCCGGGATCGGCACCGTCACCTCGGCCGGCGCCCCCTGGAGGCGCGACAGGCGGATGACGCTGGAGGCGCGCGAGCCGCTCGCCAGCTTCCAGCCGACCCAGGTCACCCCGTAGGCCGTGGCCAGCGCCGCCGGGAGAGCCACGAGCAGGCTCGCGGCGTCGCCGGCGCCGAAGCCGTGCTGGGCGATCAGGCCGTAGCCGCCGACGCAGGCGAGCAGCGTGGCGATCGCCAGGGGGGAGAAGAACGGGAAGTGGAAATCCCCGGGACCGGCGGCGTCCGTCGAGGTAGTGCCGTGGCCCTGCCCGTCGAGGCCGTAGTGGCTCTCGGCCGTGGCGTGGCCCGCGTCGTGGCCCCCCGCTCCGCCGTCGGCCCCTCCGTCCGAGAAGTCGATATGCCCCAGCAGGGCCGAGACCAGGACGTAGCCGCAACCGAGGACGGCGAAGGCGATGTACATCAGGGTGAGCACAGGCTCCTCCTGTCAAAGATGACGCGTTGACGATGGCGCGAGGCCTGCCTGCGATTCTATCCGCAATATGCCCGTCTCCCGCAACTTGCAGTTGCGGCCCCGCGGCCCTATAATGCATCGGGCCAGCTTGCCCTGACCGGCAACGGTCGGTAAGGAGTGGGCATCTTCTGCCCACTCTTTTTGTTGTAAGGGCAAGGACGGCGCTTTCGGACCAAGGGCGGCGGACGATGAACGAGGCCAGGAAGGGCGCCGGCCGTGTCGCGGAGCTCCGACCGGAGCTCGAGCAGATCGCGGAGGCGGCGGGTTGCGAGCTGGTTCACGTCGAGATCAAGGGCGGGGTCCTGCGATTGATCCTCGACAAGCCGGAAGGGGTTTCGCTCGGGGATTGCGAGCACGTCTCCCGGCAGGTGTCGGCCTTCCTCGACGTCGCCGACTTCGGCAAGAGCCGCTACGTGCTGGAGGTCTCCTCCCCCGGGCTCGACCGGCCGCTGTACCGTCCGCGCGACTATGAGCGCTTTCTGGGCCGGCTGGCGCGGGTCACGGTGGAGGACCCGGAGACGGGGAAGAAGAGGACCGTGATCGGCCGCCTGCAGGAGTTTGAGAGGCCGGAGGGTGCCTCCGAGGAGGACGCCCGGGTCATCGTGGTCGAGGAGCCCAGGGGCGAGCGCCACGAGATCGCGTTGCGAAATATTCGCCAGGCTCGGTTGGAGATCGAGCTGTAGACAGGGGAACCAGGAAAGAACGAAACATGCCGCAAGCACAGACCGCAGAGCTGAACCTGAACGAGATCCTGCGCCAGGTCGCGCGTGAGAAGGACATCGACCTCGACCGGTGGATCGCCGCTCTCGAGGACGCCATGGCCTCGGCCGCGAAGAAGCAGCACCGGATCAAGGAGCCGGTGCGCGCGCGGCTGGACCGGGAGACCGGCAAGTTCGAGGCCTTCATCGTCAAGAAGGTGGTCGACGAGGTCCAGGACCCGCTCGCGGAATGGACGGTCGACGAGGCCCAGGACCACAAGCCGGGCGCCGTGGTCGGCGACGAGGTCCTGCTCCCCATCCCGACCGACGGCCTCGGCCGCATCGCCGCGCAGTCGGCCAAGCAGGTCCTCTACCAGAGGGTGCGCGAGGCCGAGCGGGAGAACGTCTACAACGAGTACATCGACCGCCTCGGCGAGGTGGTCAACGGCACGGTCAAGCGTTTCGAGCGCGGCGACATCATCGTCGACCTCGGGCGCACCGAGGCGATCGCGCCGCGCTCCGAGCAGGCCCGCCACGAGCGCTACAGCCAGGGCGAGCGCATCCGCGCCGTCATCGTCGACGTGCACAAGCAGCCCAAGGGGCCGCAGATCGTGCTGTCGCGCACCGATCCGCGGCTGCTGGTCAAGCTGTTCGAGACCGAGGTGCCGGAGATCTACGACGGCACGGTGGTCATCAAGAACGCGGTGCGCGCTCCGGGCGAGCGGGCCAAGGTGGCGGTCTACAGCCGCGAGCGGGACGTCGATCCGGTCGGCGCCTGCGTCGGTATGAAGGGCTCGCGCGTGCAGTCGATCATCCGCGAGTTGAGGGGCGAGAAGATCGACATCATCGAGCACAGCGACGACCTGGTGACCTTCGCCCAGAGCGCCCTGGCGCCGGCCAAGATCACCCGCGTGTCGGTGACGCACCAGGGCGAGGTGCCGCACCTCGACGTGATCGTCGAGGACGAGCAGCTCTCGCTGGCCATCGGCAAGCGTGGCCAGAACGTGCGCCTGGCCTCCGAGCTGATCGGCTGCCGCATCGACATCAAGAGCGAGAGCGACGTCAAGGACGAGGTCGCCGACGCGCTGGCCCGCATGCTCCAGACCGCCATCGGCGGCACGGAGGCGGCGGCCGCGACGGTGCGGGAGTCGGACATCACCTCGGTCGAGGGGGTCACTCCCGAGATCGCCGAACGGCTCCTCGAGGCCGGGCTCGGCACGCCCGACGCCCTGCTCGAGGCGCAGCCCAGCCAGCTCGTGGAGATCGAGGGCGTGGACGAGCGCATGGCCGACCGGCTGGTCGACTGGGCCCAGGAGCAGGCGGCGCGCCGCGAGGCCGGCGCCGAGGACATCGGCAAGACCTTCCGCGCGCCCGCTTCCGCCGCGACCTCCATGCCCGACGAGGATTTCATGGCGGCGCTCAGCCGGGCGTTCCAGGAGCAGCAGCGGGCTCCCGTGCAGTGGCCGGGCGAGGAAGGCGGGGAGGCGCCCGCCGAGGAGCAGGAGGAGCCCAAGGGGACCGAATAGACCGGCGAAGTCGAAGATCGCCCCCGCGGCGAAACGGCGAGGCGGGCAAGGTATTTAAAGGAGCTGAAGAGACCACATATGGGAAAGATTCGAGTCCAGGACCTCGCGGGGATGATGGGAATCTCCAATCAGGACCTCGTCTTCAAGCTGAAGTCCATCGGGGTGCGGGTCGAGGGGGACGACGCCCACATCGACACCGACATCATCCAGGCGATCCTGCAGGGCAAGAAGCTCCCGCATCCGCGGGAGGTCATCCTGCGGGATGAGGCGACCGCTCCGGTCCAGGACCGGCGGCGCGGAGCTGCTCCGGCAGCCCCTCCCGCCCGGCGTCCGGCCGCCAATCCGCTGCGCCCGAACCGTCCGCGCACGCTGATCCAGAAGGTGGAGCCGCGCATCCAGAACATGCCGATGACGGAGCGCCCGGCGCCGCATCTGATGCCGGAGTCGCACGTGGAAGCGCCCGCTCCTCTCCATCAGGAAGAGGTCCAACCGGCGCCGGTGGCCCTGGAGCCGCCGCACCCCGAGGAGGTGCGCGAGCCGGAGATGGCCCCCACGGCGGCGGGGGCAACCACGCCCGCTCCGGCGGCCACGGCGCGGCCGGAGATGGCGCCGCCGCCTTCCCCACCGCCGCCGCGGCGCGAGCAGCCCGCGCCTGTCCGTCCCTCCGGCCCACCCCCGCGCACCGGCGGCCCCATGGGTCCGGGCTCGCGCCCCGGCTATCCTTCGGGTCCCGGCGCCCGTACCGGCCCCCCCGCCGGTCCGCGCCCCGGCGTTCCTTACAGCCCGGGCCAGCAGCGCCCCGGCGGACCGGGTAGCCCCGGTGGCTCCTCGGGTCCGGGCGGACGCCCCGGTCCCGGCCAGCAGCGCCCTAGCGGCGGTCTCGGCCCGCGTCCCGGCATGGCCGCTCCTCCCACCACCGAGGAGCTGAAGCGGCGCGCCGAGCAGCGCACCCAGGAGCAGATCGGCCGCGACAAGAAGAAGAAAGGCGTCAAGAAGCCCGGCCCGCGGGTCGTCGATGAAGAGGAGCTCGCGACGCTGCGCGGAACGCTCAACCTGGAAGATGTGGACGACATGGTCACCGGCGCGGTCCCGGCCGGGAGCACGTCCGGCCGCCGCGGGCGTCGCGTCCAGCGCCGTGAAGAGGACCGGGAAGAGGGCGGCAAGCTCCTGACTTTCAAGAAGGCCCGGCCGGAGGGCCCGATCACGATCCGCGAGGGCATGACCCTGCGCGAGTTCGCCGAGAAGCTGGGCGTCAAGACCAAGGACCTGATGAAGTCGCTGTTCGACCGCGGCATCCTGGCCAACATCAACCAGGTGCTGGATTCCGAGCTCGCCGAGCAGCTCGCCAGGGATCTCGGCGTCGAGGCCATGCTGGTCTCGTTCGAGGAGGAGGTCCAGCTCCGCGAGGAGCTCCAGACGGGCAAGGACGGCGAGCCGGTGGAGGCCAAGGCCAAGGTCGGCCGCGCGCCGGTGGTGACCATCATGGGCCACGTCGACCACGGCAAGACCTCGCTGCTCGACGCCATCCGCTCCTCCAAGGTCACGGAGAGCGAGTTCGGCGGCATCACGCAGCACATCGGCGCCTACCATGTCGACGTCAACGGCCGGCAGGTGGTCTTCCTCGACACCCCGGGCCACGAAGCCTTCACCATGATGCGCGCCCGCGGCGCCAAGGTGACCGACATCGTCGTGCTCGTGGTGGCGGCGGACGACGGCGTCATGCCGCAGACCATCGAGGCGATCAACCACGCGCGCGCCGCCAAGGTGCCGCTCGTGGTTGCGGTTAACAAGATGGACAAGGCCAACGCCAACCCCGACCGGGTCAAGCGCGAGCTCTCCGAGCAGGGGCTGATGCCCGAGGACTGGGGCGGCGACACGGTCATGGTGCCGATCTCGGCGCTGCGCCGGGAGGGCATCTCGGAGCTGCTCGACATGATCCTGCTCACCGCGGACATCCTCGACCTCAAGTCGAGCCCGGAGCTCTCCGCCCAGGGCGCGGTCCTGGAGGCGCGCAAGGAGGTCGGCCGCGGCATCGTGGCCACCGTGCTGGTGCAGAACGGCACGCTGCGCGTGGGCGACGTCTTCGTCTCCGGCGCCACCTGGGGGCGTGTGCGCTCGATGAGCGACGACCGCGGCCAGCGGGCGCAGGAGGCCGGCCCTTCGACTCCGGTCGAGGTCACCGGCTTCAACGAGCTGCCGGGCGCGGGCGACCTGCTGCAGGTGGTGCAGGACGAGGCGCAGGCGCGCGGCATCGCCACCTACCGGCACCAGGAGCACCGCGAGCGCGACCTCCTCAGCTCCGGACCGGGGCGTCTGTCGCTGGCGCAGCTCTTCAACCGCATCCAGGAGGGTGAGGTCAAGGAGCTGGCGGTCGTGGTCAAGGCCGACGTGCAGGGCTCCCTGGAAGTGCTGCGCGACACGCTGGCCAAGCTCAGCACGGAGAAGGTCAAGGTGCAGGTGATCCACGCCGGGGTGGGAGCGATCTCCACCAACGACGTGCTGCTCGCCTCCGCCTCCAAGGCCATCATCGTCGGCTTCAACGTCCGCCCGGAGCGGAGCGCCGTCGACCTGGCCGAGAAGGAAGAGGTGGAGATCCGCCTGCACACAGTCATCTACGAGCTGATGGACGAGCTGCGCAAGGCCATGACCGGCCTGCTCGATCCGACGTTCCGCGAGGTGTCGAGCGGCCGGGCCGAGGTGCGCGACACCTTCAAGGTGCCCAAGGTGGGCACCGTGGCCGGCTGCCACGTGGTGGAAGGAGTGATCCCGCGGAGCGCCTCCGTCCGCCTGCTGCGCGACAACCGCGTGGTGTACGAGGGGAAGATCGCCTCCCTCCGGCGCTTCAAGGAGGACGTCTCCGAGGTGCGGACCGGCTTCGACTGCGGCATCGGTCTCGACCGCTTCCAGGACGTCAAGCCGGGCGACACCATCGAGGCCTACCTGCGCGAAGAGGTGGCGCCGGTCCTGTAAGAGAAGGCCCCCCTCCCCCGCTCCACGGAACGCGGGAGGGGCCTTCGGGAGACCGGTCGAGCCATGATCGTCGGAGTTTCCAGCTTCGAGCTGCACCTCCCTTCGAGCCGCAGCCTCAAGGACAAACGGCGCGTGGTCAAGTCGCTGGTGGACCGCATCCACCAGCGCTTCCGGGTGTCGATCGCCGAGACCGGCTTCCACGACCTCCATCAGCGGGCGGAGATCTCGATGGCGGCGGTGACGAACGGCGAGGGTGAGATGGAGAACCTGATGGAACAGATCCGGAGCCTCGTGGACAGCGAGCCCGAGGCCTACCTGACCCGCTGGGATCCGCAGATCCTGGAGGGAGTGCAATGAAGCGGCGCAACAACCGGATCGGCGACCTGGTGCGCGCCGAGCTGTCCGACCTGCTGCTGCGCGAGGTCCAGGACCCGCGCATCAAGCTGGTCAGCGTGACCTCGGTCGACGTCAGCCCGGACCTGCGCCGGGCCGTGGTCAAGGTCTCGGCCCTGGGGACGGAAGAGGAGAGGCTCGGCGCCGTCGAGGCCTTGCGCCACGCGAAGGGGTTCCTGCGGACGGAGCTGGCTCACCGCCTGCGCACCCGCGTGACCCCGGAGCTCGTCTTCGAGCTCGACCGGGGGGCCGAGCACAGCCAGCGAATCTCAGACATTCTGGAGAGCTTGCACGATGGGCGGGATGAAAGCTCCTGAAGACCTCCTGCGGAGGATCCGGCAAGGCAACCGGTTCCTCCTCACGAGCCATATCAACCCCGACGGCGACGCGATCGGCTCCGAGCTGGGGCTGGCGCGCCTGCTGCGCCGGATGGGCAAGGGCGCCGTGGTCTGGAACCGCGACGAGACGCCGACCATCTACCGGCCGCTGCCGGGGAGCGACCGGGTGCACAACGGCGCCGAGCCGCCGGCCGGGTTCCCCGACCTGTTCGACGCCATCATCGTGCTGGAATGCCCGAGCCCCGACCGCACCGGAATCGAGCAGCATCTGAGCGCGCGGCCGGTGATCAATATCGACCACCACCTGGGCAACCAGCACTACGGCGACGTCAACTGGGTGGACACGGCGGCGCCGGCGGTGGGCGAGATGGTCTACCGGCTGGCCCAGGGGCTGAAGCTCGCCCTGGAGCCGGAGACCGCGAGCTGTCTGTACCTGACCCTGGTCACCGACACCGGCGGCTTCCGCTTCTCCAACGCCACGGCCGTGGCTTTCGAGGCGGCGGCCTCCCTGGTGCGCGACGGCGCGCACCCGGAGCAGGTCTCGCAGTGGCTGTACGAGAGCCAGCCCCTGCCGGTGGTCCGCCTGGTCGGAGAGATGCTGCAGACCCTCCAGGTCCATGAAGGGGGCCGCATCGCCACGGCGCGCCTCCTGCCCGAGATGTTCGAGCGGGTCGGCGCCTCGCCGGGCGACTCCGAAGGGTTGATCGACTATCCCCGCTCCATCGCGGGCGTCGACGCGGTCGCCCTGATCCGCCAGCGCGAGGATGGGACGCACAAAGTCTCGCTGCGCAGCCGGGGCGAGGTCGACGTGGAGAAGATCGCCCGTCACCACGGTGGAGGCGGTCACCGCAACGCCGCTGGATTCGTCATGGAAGGCGACGGCGAGCAGGTCCGCCAGCAGGTGGTGGCCGCCCTCGCCGCATCCCTCCCGCAGGCGGGAACCGTAGAGGCGCCCCAGTCCCCCACCACGACCGAAGCGACGTCCTCATAGCCGGGGCGCCTCAAATGAAGGACGGTTTGTTATTGGTCGACAAGGAGGGGGGCTTCACCTCGCACGACGTCGTGCAGAAGGTGCGGCGCGTCCTCAAGCAGAAGAAGATCGGGCACTGCGGCACGCTCGACCCGGACGCCACGGGCCTGCTGCTCCTGACCCTGGGGACCGCGACCCGGCTGACCCGGTTCCTGATCCGTGCGCCCAAGGTCTACGAAGGGGTGATCCAGCTCGGCGCGGCCACCGACACCTACGACGCCTCCGGCCGGGTGGTCTCCGAAGCGCCCGCCGAGGCGGTGGCGGCCCTGGACCCGGAGGCGGTGGCCGCGGCCATGCGCGGCTTCGAGGGGACCATCGAGCAGAAGGCGCCCCCCTACTCCGCCAAGAAGGTCAACGGGGTCAAGTACTACGAGCTCGCCCGCCGGGGCGAGGAGGTGCCGGACGAGGCCAAGGAGATCACGGTCTTCGAATTCTCCCCGCTGGATCGCCTGGAGAACGGCCGCATCCGTTTCAAGCTCGCCTGCTCCTCGGGCACCTACGCCCGCGGGCTGGCCCACGACCTCGGGGCGATGCTCGGCGTGGGTGGCCATCTGGCCGAGCTGCGGCGCAGCCGGATCGGCTCCTTCGCCGTGGAGTCGGCGGTCACCCTGGCCGGGCTGGAGGCGGCCGTGGCCGCGGGCGAGGTCCCGGGCGAGGCCTGGATCCCCTTCGACCAGATCCCGCTGCCGTTCGGCGAGGTGACGGCGGACCCGCAGCAGGAGCACCGGATCAGCCACGGGCAGACCATCCTGATCCGCGAGCTGCCGGGGGAGGAGGGGGACTGGGTCAAGCTGGTCAACCGGCGGCGTGAGCTCATCGCCGTGGGGACCGTGGTCGAGAGGATCGGCGGCGCCGGGGTGGGGATCGTCCAGCCCAAAGTGGTTTTCCGCTGATTTTTCAAAAATCCCCGGATCAGGCATCGTTTGTGCTACAATCCGGTCCGGAGCTTTGTAAGGAGGAGTTTGCTTTGGCGCAAACCAGTGAAGTGAAGAGTCAGATCGTTGAAAAGTATCGGGTGCACGAGCAGGACACCGGGTCGCCCGAGGTGCAGGTGGCTCTCCTGACCAACCGGATCACGGAGCTCACGGAGCACTTCAAGACCCACACGAAGGATCACCACAGCCGCCGCGGCCTGTTGAAGCTGGTCGGCCGCCGCCGCCGCCTTCTCGACTATCTGAAGGGCAAGGACCTCGAGCGCTACCGGGCCACCATCGAGCGCCTCGGGCTCCGCAAGTAAAGTCCCTTCGATCCGGCAGGAAAGAGTCCCGACGCGCTCTGGTGGCCAGCCGCCAGAGGTCGGGACGATTCCACCCCGCCCGGGTTTCCCCTCCGGGCGCTCCGGCCGAGATGGCCATCCGTAGGCAGACGAGAGAGAAAGAGAAAGAAGAAAAAAAGCTATGAGGCAGCGTAAAGAGATCCCCATCGGGGAGGGGACACTGATCCTCGAATCCGGCCACCTGGCCAAGCAGGCGAACGGCTCCTGTACCGTGCGCTACGGCGACACGGTCGTCCTCGCCACCGCCTGCATGGACCTGAAGGCCGGCGTCGAGCGCGATTTCCTCCCCCTCACGGTGGACTACCGTGAGTATACATCGGCCGCCGGCAAGATCCCCGGCGGCTTCTTCAAGCGCGAAGGCCGTCCGACCGAGAAAGAGATCATCACCTCGCGTCAGATCGACCGGCCGCTGCGCCCCCTGTTTCCGGACGGCTACATCGCCGACACCCAGATCATCGCCTTCTGCCTGTCGGCCGACGGCGAGAACGATCCCGACGTCCTGGCGATCAACGGCGCCTCGACGGCGCTGGTGCTGTCGAACATCCCGTTCTACCACCCGGTGGGCGCGGTGCGCGTGGGCCTGATCGGGGACGAGATCCTCATCAACCCGACCAACAGCCAGCGCGATGTCTCCGACCTCGACCTGATCGTCGTGGGCACCGATGAGGCGGTGGTGATGGTCGAGGCCGGCGCCAACCAGGTCTCCGAGCAGGTGATCCTGGAGTGCATCTTCCGGGCTCATGAGGAGATCCAGAAGATCATCAAGGCGCAGCACGACCTCTACCGCGAGAGCGGCTATCAGAAGCCGAGCTGGACCGCGCCGGAGCTCTATCCGGAGTCGCTGTACGAGCAGGTCCGGAACGACCTCTACGCCCCCTTGAAGGCGGCGCTGTTCACCAAGAAAAAGTTCGAGCGCAAGGACGCGGTCAACGGCGTCGTCAAGCCGTACCTCGAGCAGATCCCCGCCGAGGAGGCCGACAAGCGCAGCCGGGTCAAGAAGATCATCTCTCGCATGGAGGAGGAGATCCTGCGCGAGGTGGTGCTCAACGAGCGCACCCGCTTCGACAACCGCCGCCTCGACGAGGTGCGGAACATCGAGATCGAGGTCGGCCTCCTGCCCCGCACGCACGGCTCGGCGCTGTTCACCCGCGGCGAGACGCAGGCCCTGGTCTCGTCGACCCTGGGCACCAGCCGCGACGCCCAGGTCATCGAGGAGTACGAGGGGGAGAGCATCCAGAAGTTCATGCTCCATTACAACTTCCCCCCGTTCTCCGTGGGCGAGGTGAAGTTCCTGCGCGGGCCGGGCCGGCGCGAGATCGGCCACGGCGTGCTGGCGCGCCGCGCTCTCCTGCCGGTGCTGCCGCACGAGGACGAGTTCCCCTACACCATCCGCGTGGTCTCGGACATCCTGGAGTCGAACGGCTCCTCGTCCATGGCCACGGTCTGCGGCGGATCGCTGGCCATGTTCGACGCCGGCGTGCCGCTGCTGGCGCCGGTCGCCGGCGTGGCCATGGGCCTGATCAAGGGGGACACCAGCTTCGCGGTGCTCACCGACATCGCCGGCCAGGAAGACCACTACGGCGACATGGACTTCAAAGTGGCGGGCACGCGCCAGGGCATCACGGCGCTGCAGATGGACATCAAGATCACCGGCGTGACCCGGGAGATCATGCAGCAGGCCCTGGAGCAGGCGCGCGTCGGCCGCATGCACCTGCTCGACATCATGGAGCGGGCGATCCCGTCGCCGCGGACGGACATCTCGCGCTTCGCGCCGCGCCTGTACACGCTGACGATCAACAAGGAGAAGATCCGCGACGTCATCGGACCCGGTGGCAAGACGATCCGCTCGATCATCGAGGAGACCGGCTGCAACATCGAGATCGAGGACGACGGCAAGGTGATCATCGCCTCGCCCGACGAGCCGGCGGCCCGGCGCGCGATCCAGATGATCGAGCGCCTGACCGAGGTGCCGGAGATCGGCAAGACCTACACCGGCCAGGTGCGGCGGATCGAGGCCTACGGCGCCTTCGTCGAGATCATGCCGGGCACCGACGGTCTGGTGCACATCAGCGAGCTCGCCCCCTACCGCGTCCGCGAAGTCACCGACGTGGTCAAGGAGGGGGACGAGATCACCGTCAAGGTCATCAACATCGATGAGACCGGGCGCGTGCGGCTCTCCCGCAAGGCGGTCATCATGGAGTCGCCCGACTATGATCCTTCCCAGTACGAGGGGATGGAGATGGCCATGGCCGGCGGCGGCGGCGAGGGAGAGCGCGGGGGGGAGCGGGGTGGACGCGGCGGGGGCGGGTTCCGCGGCGGACGGGGTGGCGAGCGCGGTGGGCGGGGCGGTGGACGCGGCGGCAACGGCGGCGGGCGGGGTGGCGGGCGCTGACGCCCTCTTCCAAGCAGTCCTGAACGGGGCGGCCTGCGGGCCGCCCTTTTCTTTTACACTCCCCTCTCATGACCGCCACGATCGATCGCGACGCTCTCGTCTCCTACCTCGACCAGTACCTGGACGCCGGCCGCGGGCGCGACTACGGCCCGAACGGCCTGCAGGTGGAGGGCCGCGAGGAGATCCGCAAAATCGTGACCGGCGTCTCCGCCTGCCAGGAGCTGTTCGTACGGGCGCGCCAAGCCGGAGCCGACGCCGTGCTGGTCCACCACGGAATCTTCTGGGAAGGAATGCCGCGCGTCCTCACCGGCTTCCAGGTCCACCGAGTGGCGGAGCTGATCCGGGGTGAGATGAGCCTGATCGCCTATCACCTCCCCCTCGACCGCCACCCCGAGATCGGCAACAACGCCCTCGCCGGCCGCGACCTGGGCCTCGCCGACTTGGAGCCCTTCGGCTTCCACGACGGCCTGCCCATCGGCTTCAAAGGACGCTTCCCCGAGCCCATCCCCGCCGCCGAGCTTGTCGCCCGTGCCCGCAAAGTCTTCGCCCAGGAGCCTCTCGCCTTCCTGGAAGGCCCCGAGCCGGTCCGCAGCCTGGGCATGATCAGCGGGGGTGCCCAGCGCGACTTCTACTCCGCTATCGACGAAGGACTGGACGCCTACATCACCGGCGAGGTGAGCGAATGGGTGATGAACGTGGCGCGAGAGGCCCGGGTCCACTACCTCGCCGCCGGCCACTACGCGACTGAGCGGCTGGGCATCCGCGCCCTGGGCGAGCACCTGGTCGAGAAGTTCGGCATCGAGGCCGAGTTCATCGACGTGCCGAACCCAGTGTAGGGAGCTTGGTCACCAGCTCGCGCCGGCCTGAATCAGCCCGACCGTGGCGGCCCGGCCCAGCGGCTCGGAGAAGAAATAGCCCTGGCCGTAATGGCAGGAGAGGGCGCGCAGCCGTGAGAACTGCTCGGCGGTTTCGATCCCCTCGGCCGCGACGTCCATCTTCAGAGTCCGGGCGAGGGTCACGATCGTGCCGACGATCTCCGAGCGCTCGTCGTGGCCGTCGATCTCGCTGATGAACGAGCGGTCGATCTTGAGCGCGTCCATGGGCAGGCGGTGGAGATAGCTCAGGGAGGAGTAGCCGGTACCGAAGTCGTCGATGTAGAGCTTGACCCCGAGCGCACGCAACTGGAGGAGCTTGGCGATCGCGTCGTCCGCCTGCCCCATGATCGTGCTCTCGGTCATCTCCAGCCGCAGGCTCTCCGGCAGGATGCCCGTTTCGCTCAGGGTCTCCTCGACCCTGCGCAGGAGGTCCGCCTGCATGAACTGCTTCCCCGACAGGTTCACGGTCACGGCCAGCGACCGGCCGTCCATGGCGAGAGACTGCCACTCGGCGAGCTGCTCGCAGGCCTCGCGCAGGACCCACCAGCCGATGGGCACGATCAGCCCCGTCTCCTCGGCGGTGGCGACGAAGCTCTCGGGCGTGAGGAGGCCGCGCTGCGGATGCCGCCAGCGCAGCAGGGCCTCGAAAGCGCTGATCTTGCCGCTGGCCAGCGAGATGATCGGCTGGTAGTGGACCTCGAACTCCTGCCGCTCGATCGCCCGCCGCAGGTCGTTCTCGAGCTGCAGGAGGGCCACGGCCTGGTTGTGCATGTTGCGATCGAAGACGGCGTCTCGCGCCCGGCCCGAGGTCTTCGCGTCATACATGGCCGTGTCCGCGTCCCGCAGCACGTCCTCCGGGCGTTCGTAGATCCCCCTCGCTCCCACCGTGATGCCCAGGCTCATGGTGACGAAGATCTCGGTGCCCCGCACCTTGAAGGGCTGCGCCATCTCCTGATGCATCCGCTGCGCGACCTCGACGGCGTGCTCGACGTCGGCGATGTCGTCGAGCAGGATCGTGAACTCGTCGCCACCCAGCCGCGCCACCGTGTCGCCGGGACGCAGGCAGGACTCGAGCCGACGGGCCACCGCGACCAGCAGCTCGTCGCCGGCGCTGTGACCCAGGCTGTCGTTGATGTTCTTGAAGCGGTCGAGGTCGATGAAGAGGACGGCGAACGTGTAGCTCAGCCGCCGCTTCGCATGGGCGATCGCCATGCCGAGGCGGTCCATGAGGAGCGCGCGGTTCGGCAGGCCGGTCAGGGAGTCGTGGAAGGCGTCGTGCAGGAGACGCTCTTCGGCCAGCTTGCGAGAGGTGATGTCCGACTGCGAGCCCGCCATCCGGTAGGCCTCGCCCAGGTCGTTGCGCACCGCCAGACCCCGGGTGAGGACCCAGCGGTAGCTCCCGTCCCGATGGAGCATCCGGTGCTCGCTTTCGAAGTCGGACGCCCGGCCGTTCAGGTGCGCCGACATCCCGAGCCGGACCGCGATGAGATCGTCGGGATGCACCCGTTCGAACCACTCCGCCGGGTCGTCGCCGATTTCGCCGTTCTCGAAACCGAGCATGAACTTCCAGCGCGGCGAAAAATAGATCCGGTCGCTGCGGAGGTCCCAATCCCAGAGGCCGTCCTTGGCGCCGTGGATCGCGAGCTCGTAGCGCTGCTGGCTCTCCCGCAGCGCCACCTGGGCCCGCTTGCGCTCGATGGCGTAGCGGATCGCCCGGCCGAGCAGCCCGTTATCGACCTCTCTCTTGATGAGGTAGTCCTGGGCGCCCTCCCGCACCGCTCGCACCGCCAGCTCCTCATCCTCGACCCCGGTCAGCAGGATGATCGGCAGATCCGGAGCTTCGCGGTTGATCCGTGCCAGGGAGTCGAGCGAGCCGGGGAGGCTGTCGGGCAGCGACAGGTCGAGCAGGACGACGTCCACCTTCTCGCGGTGGCCAAGGAGCTCCAGGGCTTTTGAAATGCGATCGACGGCGGTGAGCTGAAACGGTGTGAAGATCGTCCTGTCCAGCATCCTGCGGATCAGGCGCGCGTCACCAGGGTTGTCCTCTACCATCAAGATCCGAGTCGGTTCCCCGGACACCATCGCGGCGGCTCCCTCCAGATTGCCGGCAGCCGTACAGCCGACCGTCAGCACAGCAACAGCTTAGATCTACGATCCAATATCACTCAAATTGTAACATGCCTCCGGCAAGTTTTGCCAAGTCAGGTGATTTGGACATCAGGAGACGGGATCTTCCGTCGCGGGTATGGTAAAAAAGAAGGTGGAGCCGCGACCCGGCTCGGAATGCACCGAAATCCGTCCCCCGTGGCGCTCGACAATTCTCTTGCAGAGGGCAAGGCCGACCCCGCTGCCGGGGACCTCGGGGTTGAGACGCTTGAAAATGGTGAAGATCGATTCCGCCTCGGCGGGATCGATGCCGATGCCGTTGTCGCGTACGGAGAAGACCCACTCGCGAGGGGCCCTTCGCGCGGAGACGTGCACCCGCGGCGCCTCCTCGCCGCGGAACTTGATCGCGTTGGCGATCAGGTTCTGGAAGAGCTGGACGATCTGCACGGGGTCGGCCTCGATCTCCGGCAGCGGCGCGTGCTCGACCGTGGCGCCGCTCTCCTCGATGACGGGCCCGAGATAGGCGAGAGCCCGCTGGAGGAGATCCTCCGCGCTGACGCGCTCCAGCGGCCGGTCCCGGCTTTCGAGCCGCGAGAAGGCGAGCAGGCCGTCGATCAGCGCTTCGAGCCTCCGCGAGGCATCGACCAGGATCCCGATGACCTCGTCCGCTCCCCGGTCGAGCCGGCCCTGATAGTCCTCCTTCAGCATCTGGGCGTATCTCTCCACCATGCGGACCGGCTCCCGTAGCTCGTGAGAGGCCATCGCCGCGAACTGCTGGAGATCTTCGTTCGACCGCCGGAGCTGCGCCGAGCGCCGGGCCGCTTCCTCTTCGGCCTGCTTACGGACGGTGATGTCTTCGACCAGGCCGTCGATCCGCAGCCCCCCGGCATCCTGGATGAGCGTGCTGATCACCTCGACCCAGATGGGGCGTCCATCCGCCCGCTGGAGCTTCACCTCCCGGGGGGTCTTCGCTTCGGGAGCGCCGTGGCCCGATGACGCCGCGCTCTGCTCGGCCGCGGCGACGAGCGGCCCCAGGGGGAGCCGGGCCGCGCTCTCGAAGCTCCCGGCGCCCAGGAGCTGCAGGAAGCCCGAGCTGGCGTTCAGCAGGCGCCCTTCGGGCGTCGCGCTGAACACCGCCACTTGTGCCTGCCGCAGGAGAGATTCCAGCGGAGTCGCGCCGGGAGTGGCACGGTTCCGGGACCGGTCCCCCTTGTCGAGCACCGACGACACGGCGATGGGCAGCGCCAGGAAGCCCGCGGGCCTCTTGACCAGGTAATTGTCGGCGCCCAGCCGCGTCGCCTTCAGACTGACCTCCTCGTCGCCATGGCGCGTGAACACGATCACGGGCACCTCCGGCCAGTCCTCTTTCAGGGCCGCGAGGACCGCCAGGCCCTCCGCCCACGCGAGCTTCTGCTCCAGGATCACCAGATGGAAGCTCCTCCTGCCGCAAGCCTGGGCGAACGACAGCGGGTCGGTGATCTCCTGGATCTGAAGCTGAGGCAGCTCGTGCTCGAGCACCAGCCTGGCGAGCGCACGATCGTCAGGATCGTCGTCGAGCAGGAGGATCCGGGGGCGGTTTTCGCGCATGGACAGCGGCAAACCTATAGAAAGCGGGGGACGAAATCTACTCCACACCAGCTATAATCTTTTCTATACCTGTCGATATAGCCGGCACGGCATGGGAGCACGGATGGCATGGACGTCGAGTACTCCTCGCAGAGCCGCAGCGAACGCCTGATCGCCGGCATGCGGCTGCTCGCCGCCTGGCCGCGGAGCTCTCTCCGCGACGCCGACGACCTCCTCGCCCACCTGCTGGGCCAGGTGGCCAGCATTCTGGAAGCTCCGCGCGTCCTCCTGATCTGGGAGGAGATCGACGAGCCGTGGCTCTATCTGGCGCACTGGTCGGGCGGCGGGCTGGAGCGGTTCCGCGAGCCCCCGCCCGACGCTCCGCTCGTGCCCGGGCCTCTCACCGGGGCGAGCTTTCTTTCGAACGGTGCCGGCGAGACCTGGTACCAGTGCGAGCGGGGGATCGAGCGCTGGCGCGGCGCGCCGGTCGACGAGGGCGTCCGGCGCCGCTTCGCCGTCGAGGAGTTGGCCTCCTGGCCCGTGCTGGGCGAGGTCGTGCAGGGCCGGCTGTTCGTCCTCGACCGCAAGGATCTCGAGAGGGACCATCTCGTCCTGGGGGAGATCGTGGCGCTGCGCCTGGCCGCGGAGCTCGATCAGTTCTACCTGACGCGACAGGTCCGGACCGTGGCGGTGACCGACGAGAGGATCCGCCTCGCCTGCGACCTCCACGACGGCATGCTCCAGTCGCTCACGGGGACCGCTCTGCAGCTTCAGGCCCTGGCGAAGCTGATGGAGGGGGGTCCGCCGGCCGCTCGCGAGCAGCTCCTGGAGGTCCAGCGGCTCATCGCCTCCGACCAGCGCGACCTGCGCTTCTTCATCGAGGAGCTGAAGCCGGTCCCGCGGGCGCTCGCCGGTCAGGCCGACCTGCGGAGCCGCCTGGCGGAGCTGGCGGACCGGATCAAGCGGCTCTGGGGCCTCCAGATCGACGTCCGCCTGGAAGCCATCGAGGACCAGGTCCCGGAGGCGTTCATCCGGCAGCTCTACCGGCTGCTGCGCGAGGCGCTGTTCAATGTGGCCCGCCATGCCGAGGCGTCCAGCGCCCAGGTCGAGATCTCCCGGCAGGGGCAGGAGCTGAGCATCACCGTGACCGATGACGGGCGCGGGTTCCCCTTCCGCGGCCGCTACGAGCACGAGGAGCTCCATCAGAGAAAGCTGGGGCCGGTCAGCCTCAAGGAGCGGATCTCCGCCCTGGGCGGATCGCTCGCCATCGACTCCTGCCCCGGCCTGACGCGCCTGGAGATGCACCTCCCGATCGGAGGAAGGACGAGATGAAAGATGAAACGGAGGTTTCGCCGGCAACGCCGATCCGCCTGGTGATCGTGGACGATCACCCGATCGTCCTCGAGGGGCTCGAGCGGCTCTTTCGCCTCGAGGGAGACTTCGAGATCGTCGCGCGGTGCGTCAACGGGTCCGAAGCCCTGGAAGCCGTGCGCACCTACCTGCCCGACATCCTCGTGCTCGACATCCGCCTGCCGGGCCGGAGCGGCCTCGACGTGCTGGACCAGGTGCGGCGCGAAGGGCTGCCGACCCACGCGGTCCTGCTGGCCGGCTCCATCAACGAAGACGAGCTCGTCGAGGCCCTTCACCTGGGAGCGCGCGGAATCGTCCTCAAGGAGATGGCGCCGGAGCTCCTGATCCGCTGCATCCGCACGGTCCACGCCGGCGGCCGCTGGCTGGAGAACGATTTCCTGAGCCGAGCGCTCGAGGGGATCCTCAAGCGGGACGGAGTCGCCAGGCCGGGGCGGCTCGCGCTGTCGGTCCGGGAGCTGGAGATCGTGCGCCTGGCTGCGACCGGCCACCACAACCGGGAGATCGCCGAAAGCCTCCACATCACCGAGGGAACGGTGAAGGTCCACCTGCACAACATCTACGAGAAGCTGGGAATCGAGGGCCGGGTCGAGCTGACGATCTACGCCCGCGACCACGGCTGGGTCTAAATGCAGCTCAGCCCGTCCCTGCCGCTTTCGCGAACAGCCGGAAAAAATTCTCCCCCGTCCTCCGCGCCACCTGCTCCGGCGTCTCTCCGGTCTCCTGGGCGAGCCGGGCGGCGATCTCGACCACGTAGGCGGGGCGGTTGGGCTTGCCCCGGTAGGGGATGGGGGCGAGATAAGGCGTATCGGTCTCGACCAGGCAGCGGTCGGGAGGGAGGACGGGGATCACCTCGCGGACGTTGCCGGCCTTGGGGAAGGTGATCATGCCGGAAAGGCCGAGGTAGAAGCCGCGCTCGGTCAGTTCCTTGGCCATCTCCAGGCCACCGGCGAAGGAGTGAAAGTCGGCCTGGAGATCTCGGAAGGCCTCCTCGCGGACGACTTCCAGCATCTCCTCGTTGCTGTCGCGGTTGTGGACCACGACCGGAAGCCCCAGCTCGACAGCCAGCTCCCACTGCTCGCGCAGGACACGAAACTGCACGTCCCGCGGCGAGTGGTCGTAGTAGAAGTCGAGCCCGCACTCCCCCACCGCTACGGCCCTGGGATCGGCGAGCAGGGAGCGCAGGCGCTCGCGGTCCCCTGGCTGCCAGGTGCCGGCGTCGTGGGGGTGGACGCCGAGGGCGCACCAGACGTCCGGGTGGCGGTGGCAGAAGGCGAGGATATCCTCCGCCTCGTTCAGCCGGATGGCGGGGACGAGGAAGCCGCGCACCCCCCTCTCGCGGGCGTGGTCGAGGGCGCGCTCCCGCTCGTCGGGGGGGAGGCTCTGGAGGTGGCAGTGGGAGTCGATCGGGCCCGTGCTCACCGGACCCGCGTCCCGTTCGGGACCTCGCCTCCCGGGTGAAGCAGGACCGGTTTGCCGTCGATCGACGCCGCGAGCACCATCCCCTGCGACTCGACCCCCATCAGCTTGGCCGGCTGCAGGTTGGCGACGACGATCACCTGCTTCCCCACGAGATCCTCCGGTGCGTAGGCGAGGCCGATGCCCGCCACCACGGTGCGGGGGTTCTCGTCTCCTGCGTCCACGGTCAGCTTGAGCAGCTTGTCCGACTTCGGCACCCGCTCCGCCGCCTGGACGGTCGCCACCTTCAGCTCGGTCTGCATGAACTGGTCGATCGAGATCAATTTCTTCTCCTGTCCGGTCGGGGCCTTCGCCGGCGCGGTCGCGGAAGGTTTCGCGTCGCCGAGGTAGGCCTCCTTGTCGATGCGTGGGAAGAGCGGCTTCGGCTCGGGCAGCTCGACGCCGTTGGGAGTCCCGCCCCACTCCAGGGCGTCGAGGCTCGCCGGCACCTCGGTCACGCCGATCGCCGCCAGCACCTCGGGAGCGATCTTCGGCATGAAGGGGAGGAGGCCGGTGGCCACGATGCGCACGGATTCGAGGCCGTTCCAGAGAACCCGCGAGAGCTTCCCGGTTGGTCCCTCGGTCTTGATGAGCTTCCAGGGCTCGCGCGTGACCAGGTACCCGTTGGCCTCGGCGAGCAGCTTCCACAGAGCCTCGAGCGCACGGTGGAAGGACAGGTCCTCCATGGCGGCGCGGTACTCGGGCACGATGCGGCGGGAGGCCTCGATGAGCGGGTTGTCAGTGCAGGGCTCCGGCGGGGTCTTGCCGTCGAAGGCGCGGCGCGACAGCGTCACCAGCCGGCTCACGGTGTTGCCGAGGTCGTTGGCGAGGTCGCTGTTGTAGCGGCCGACGAAGGCCTCGTCGGAGAACTGCGCGTCCTGCCCGAACACCATCTCGCGGAACAGGAAGTAGCGCACGCTGTCGGCGCCGAAGCGGTCGATCAGCTCATCCGGCCGGACGATGTTGCCGGCCGACTTCGAGACCTTGCGGCCGTCGCGCAGCCACCAGCCGTGGGCCCAGACCGTGGTGGGTAGCGGCAGCTTCGCGGACATCAGGAAGGCCGGCCAGTAGATGGTGTGGAAACGGAGGATGTCCTTGCCGATGAGGTGGAGCCGGACATCGCCCTTCTCCCAGAACTTTTCGTAGAGCCCGCGGTCCTCTCGGCCGAAACCGAGGGCGCTGATGTAGTTGGTCAGCGCGTCGAGCCAGACGTAGACGGTCTGGCCGGGATAACCTGGGAAGGGGATGCCCCAGTCCAGGTTCGCGCGCGAGACCGACAGGTCGCGCAGGCCGGCTTCGACGAAGGCGCGGACCTCGTTCAGACGGCTCGCCGGGCGGACGAACTCCGGATGCTTGTCGTAGAGGTCGAGCAGCGGCTGCTGGTACCTGGAAAGCCGGAAGAAGAGGTTCTCCTCCGACTTCCACTCCACCGCGGTGCCGTGCACCGGGCAGGTCTTGTCGGGGCCCAGCTCCTTCTCGGTATAGAAGGTCTCGCAGGGCGAGCAGTACCACCCCTCATGGGTGGCGCTGTAGAAGTCTCCCGCCTCCTCGATGCGGCGGATCATCTCCTCGACGCCGCGCTTGTGGCGCTCCTCGGTCGTGCGGACGAAGTCGTCGTAGGAGAAGCCGAGCCGGTCCTTCAGGTCGCGGTATTGGGCGACCACCCGGTCGGCCAGCTCGATGGGCGTGATCCCCTCGTTGCGCGCGGCCCGCTCGATGTTCTGCCCGTGCTCGTCGGTGCCGGTGAGGAAGCGGACGTCGTCCCCGGCCATGCGCCGGTAGCGCACCAGGGCGTCGCCCACGGTGGTCGTATAGATGTGCCCGATGTGGGGCAGGCTGTTGACGTAGTAGATGGGGGTGGTGACGTAGAAGGTGCTCATGGAGCCGGAGATTGTAACTCCTCGGGCGTGAAGATGTAGTGCGCCCCGCAGAACACGCAGTCGGCGTCGATCGTGCCGTCCTCGCGGCGCAGGTAGTCGCGGTCGTCGGCCGGGAGCAGGACCAGGTGGCGGAGGAGCCTTTCGCGGCTGCAGCGGCAGCGGTACCGCATCGGGCTCACCTCCAGGACCTCGCGGTCGAGGCCGGAGAGGACGGTCTCCATGACGTAGGGGATGCCCCCCTCCTCCAGCAGCTCGCTGATCCCCTTGATGCGGAAGATATTCTCTTCCAGGCGCGAGATCACTTCCTCGGGAGCACCGGGCAGGACCTCGACGATCATCCCGCCCGCCGCGGCCACGCCGCTCGGCTTGCCGAGGACCCCCAGGAGCACGGCCGAGTTGGTCTGCTCGCTCTGCGAGAGGTAGTGGGCCAGGTCCTCGCCGATCTCGCCGTTGACCAGCTCCACCTGGCTCTGGTAGCCGCCTCCCCCCGCGTACTCGCGGCGCACCCAGAGGTGCCCCTTCCCCACCGCGCGGCCGACGGCCAGCTTGTTGTCGGTCCAGTGCGGGACATCCACCTGAGGATGTCCCACGAGCCCGCGCAGGTTCCCCTCCTGATCGGCCTCGGCCATGACGCGGAGGATCGGACCGTCCCCGCGCACCTCCACGGTGAGCCGGGTCGGGGTCTTCGCGGCGAGGCGCAGCAGCAGCGCGGCTCCCGCCATGCAGCGCCCGAGGGCCGCCGTGGACACCGGGCTGAGATCGCGCCGGTCGCGCGCCTCCTGGACCACGTCCGTCAGATCGACCACCGCCCAGCGGAAGGCCCCCTCTCCGGCGAGGCCCAGCTCGAGCCGGCCTCCCGCCGACACGGGTGCATTCATCTCTTCCATCACGGCTCGTCTCTTCAGGTTGAAGGTTGGATGGCCGCCAGGGCGGCGCGGTAAACGTCGCGCCAAGGGACTCCGCCGGCCAGCGCGAGACGCCGGCAGTCCTCGAACTCCGGCGCGGCGGCGAGCAGCTTCCCCTGGAAGCGGGCCTGCTTGATCCGCACGGTGCCGAACGCGGTCTCGACCTCGGCCGTCTCGCGCTCCGCCTCGAAGCGGTTCGTCAGGTAATAACGGCAACCGAGCGAGCCGGATTCCATCAGCAGCATCCCCGCGAGCGCCTCGATCTGAGGGCGGCGGCAGAGGAGCGTGATCAGCGTCCCCGGGCGATTCTTCTTCATCTGCACAGGAGTGAAGTAGACGTCCAGCGCTCCGGCTTCGAGCAGGCGCTCCATCAGGAAGCCGAACCCCTCGCCCGGCAGATCGTCCACCTGGCACTCGATGACGGCCACCTCCGGCCGGGCCTCGGCCCCTCGCCCGCGCAGGAGCCGGACGGCGTTGGGCTGGTGCGCGAGGTCCTTGCGGCCGAGCCCATAGCCCACCCCTTCCAGGACCATGGCCGGGAGCTCCACGAATTCGTCGACCAGCTCGGCGAGCAGCACCGCTCCGGTCGGCGTGGTCAGCTCCCCTCCCGGACCGCCGTAGACCGGCACCCCGCGCAGCAGCTCCGCCGTGGCGGGCGCCGGAACCGACAGCTCGCCGTGCGCGGTCTTCACCCGGCCGCTGCCCACGTTCACCGGCCCGCAGGTCAGGCGCTCGGGAGCCAGGTGCTCGATCGCCGCGGCGGCCCCCACCAGGTCGACGATGGAGTCCACCGCCCCCACCTCATGGAAGTGGACCCGCTCGATCGGCATGCCGTGCGCCTTGGCCTCCGCCTCCCCCAACCGCTGGAAGAGCCGGAGCGCCCGCTCCTTGACCGGCGCGGAGAGTCCGCTCTCCTGGATGAGCTGGCGGATCGCCGGCAGGTCCCGGCTGTGTCCGTGGTGATGTCCGTGCCCGTGGCCGTGTTCCTGTCCGTGATCGTGGTGGTGGTGGTGATGATGCTCGTGCTCGTGATGGTGGTGCTGCACCTCCTCCGGGTCCGGCCCTTCGAGCGGACGGCCGTCGACCAGGACACGGAAACGGACGCCGGTGAAGCCGCCGCGGGAGGCCTTGCGGCTCTCGACCGAGACGCCCGGGAGGCGGAGCCGCTCGACCGTGTCGGCGAGCACTTCCAGGGGCATTCCGAGGTCCAGACAGGCGCCCAGGAACATGTCGCCCGCGATGCCGCTGGAGCAGTCGAGGTGGTATCTCGCCATGGGCCGGAAGGCTACCATGCCAGCCGATCCCGCAGAGACGTCCAGCGCCCCCGGCTGCCCAGGACCAGGTGGTCGTGGAGCTTGACGCCGAGCACGGCCGCCGCGTCCGCCAGATGGCGCGTGAATTGGAGGTCGTCCGCGCTCGGACTGGGATCGCCGCTGGGATGGGTGTGGAAGAGAACGACCCCGGCGGCGTTGCGCAGCAGGCACTCCTTGAGAATCTCCCGGGGATCGACGGCCGCCCGGTCGAGCGTGCCGCGGAAGATCTCCCGCTCGCCCAGCAGGCGGCTCCGGATGTCGAGGAACAGGGCCCCCATGACCTCCTGGTCGCCGGTCGGATACCGCAGGCTCAGATAGCGGGCGATCTCGGCGGGCCGGCTCAGAAGATCCCGGTCCTCGTCCGCGACCTTCTCCTTGGCGAGACGGCGCGCGATCTCCAGGGCAGCCAGGAGCGACGCGGCCTTGGCCGGGCCGAGCCCCCGCCGCCGCAGAGTCTGGGGCGTGGCGCCCAGCAGGCCGGCGAGCCCTCCGTTCTCGTACAGGAGCTCCCGCGCGATCTCGAGCGCCGAGGCCCCGAGGCTCCCGGTGCGGAGCAGCACGGCGACCAGCTCCGAATCCGCGAGCGAGCCGCTCCCCTGCTCCAGCAGCCGCTCCCGGGGGCGCTCCGTCTCCGGCAGCTCGCGGATCATCCAAGAGCCCGGCATCGCTCGATCTCCCCGGTCAGCTTCGGAAGGGCCTCCCCCGCCGGCGCGGCGATCTGCAGGTCCATCTGCCGCGAGTACGGGGTCGGCTCGGGATTGACCTCGATGACGCAGGCGCCCGCCCGGTGCGCCACATCGATCAGCCCGGCCGCGGGATAGACCGTGGAGGACGTGCCCACCGACAGGAACAGGTCGCACCGGGACGCCTCCCGCTGCGACCGCGAGAGCACCTCGGGATCGAGCGTCTCGCCGAACCAGACCACCGCCGGGCGAAACCTCCCGCCGCACTCGCAGAGCGGCGGCTCCTCGGGCGACTCCGCGATCGCCTCGCCCATGTCCCGCAGCCGGCCGCAGACGTTGCAGCGCGCGTGCAGCAGGGTGCCGTGCAGCTCCAGCAGGCTCCGGCTCCCCGCTCGGGCGTGGAGGCCGTCGACGTTCTGGGTGACGAGGAGAAAGGACGGGAACAGGGTCTCCCATTGGACGAGCGCCAAGTGCGCCGGATTCGGCTGGGCGGCCGCGGCCGTCCGGTAGCGCCAGGCGTACCACTGCCAGACCTTCTCCGGGTGCGAGCGGAACGCCTCGGGGGTGGCCAGCTCTTCGGGGCGCATACGCTCCCAGAGCCCGCCGGCGCCGCGGAATGTGTCGAGCCCGCTCTCGCGCGACACCCCCGCGCCTGAGAAGGCGACAACGCGCCGGGCAGCGCGGATGCGCTCCCGGATCTCTTCGGGAATCCGCAAACTCTCCATTCGATACCCTCCCTCGGGCAGACGTGTGCCCGTTCACCCCTATATAAGACGGAAAACAGGTCCCGAATCTCGCACAGAATTTTTCGCCGGCGTCGCGTTGACACCCCGGCGTCCTCTTGCTACAAACGCGCCCATGCCTTTGCTACCCACCAACTTCGGCCTGCTGGAGCCGGAAGACTGCGACTACGAGACCAGCCGCATCGTCGTGCTGCCCGTCCCCTTCGAGCGCACCACCTCCTATGGAAAAGGGACGACCGCCGGACCCGCGGCGATCATCCGCGCCTCGCAGGCCATGGAGCTGTGGGACGAGGAGCTGGGGACCGAGCCCTACCGGCAGGGGATCGCGACCCTCTCCCCTTTCCTCCCCGAGAGCTTCGACATGAAGGAGGCGCTCGCGGAGATCCAGGCCGAAGCCCGGGAGCACATGGAGAAGGGCAAGTTCGTGGTGACGCTCGGCGGCGAGCACAGCTTGAGCCAGGCGCCGATCCAGGCCGCGAAGGAGACCCACGGCAAGATCGGCGTGGTCCAGTTCGACGCCCACGCCGACCTGCGGGAGGAGTTCGAGGGGACCCCCTACAGCCACGCGAGCGTCATGAAGCGGGTGGTCGACGCGGGCATCCCGACCCTGGCGGTGGGCATCCGCTCGCTCTCCTCCCCGGAAGCCGCGCTGGTCCGCAGAAAGGACCTGCCGGTGATCTGGGGCCACCAGCTCAACCGGGCCGCCGAGATGTTCCTGGAGATGCTCGCCTCCCTGCCCGAGAAGATCTACCTCACCTTCGACGTCGACTACTTCGACCCCTCCCTGGTCCCCGCGACCGGCACTCCCGAGCCGGGCGGCGGCCTCTGGTATCCCACCCTGGGCCTCCTCCGCCACCTCTTCCAGACCAAGACCGTCGTCTCCATGGACGTGGTCGAGCTGGCTCCCATCGGTGGCCAGCCGGCGAGCGACTTCCTGACCTCGAAGCTGATCTACAAGTGCCTGGGGTATCTGCAGGAGGCGGAGGAGTAGCGGTAGCGCCGAGCCCTTCTACCCCGCCGCGCGGGCCCTCACCCCCGTCCCCTCTCCCGTCACCGGGAGAGGGGCGCCCCCGCCCGACGCTTCTTCCTTCTTTCCGCGTCTTCCCCCTCTCCCGGTGACGGGAGAGGGGGCCAGGGGGTGAGGGTCTACCCGACCAGAACGCTCCCGCCGTTGACGTTCAAAATCTCCCCCGTGATGTGGCGGGCGAGGGGGGAGCAGAGGAAGATGACCGGGCCGGCGATGTCTTCGGGAGTGGCGATGCAGCGGAGGGGGATTGAGCACAGGACCTCTTCCCGCCTCGGGCCGGCGAGGGCGTCCGCGGTCATGTCGGTGTCCACCCAGCCGGGGGCCACGGCGTTGACGCGGATCTTCGGGGCCAGCTCGCTGGACCAGGATTTGGTGGCCGAGATCATGGCCCCCTTGCTCGCCGCGTAGGGACTGTAGAAGGCCTCGCCCCGCTGCCCCGCGGTCGAGCTGATGTTGATGATGTTGCCGTCGTGCGAGCGCTCCAGGAGCGGCACGGCATCGCGGGCGCAGAGGAACGGGCCCACCACGTTGACCGCCAGCGTGGCGTCGAGCTTGGTCTTGTCGAGCTCGACGAGAGGATCGTGGATCCACACTCCGGCGTTGTTGACCAGGCAGTCGAGCGCTCCCCACTCCGTGCGCACGAAGTCGAAGAGCCCCTCGATCTGTTCGCGGTCGGTGACGTCGCAGCGGATCTTGCGGTGAGGCTTGGAGGAGATCCGCAGCAGCTCGTCGAGCACCTTCCTCGCCCGGGCGCCGCTCGCCAGATACTGGATCATGACGGTGGCGCCCGCCTGGGCGAAGAGGCGGCAGCACGCGGACCCGATGCCGCGGCTGCCGCCGGTCACGAGGACCCGGTACCCGGTGAGGTCGATCATGCGGCGGCTTCGACGACCATCGCGATCCCCTGGCCGCCGCCGATGCAGGCCGACGCCACGCCCACGCCGCCGCCGCGACGGCGCAGCTCCTTCATCAGGGTGAGGAGGATGCGGGTGCCCGACGCGCCCAGCGGATGCCCGAGGGCGATCGCGCCGCCGTTGACGTTCAGCTTGTCCACGTCGAGGCCCAGCTCCTTGATGACCGCCAGGATCTGGCCGGCGAACGCCTCGTTGATCTCGATCAGGTCGAGGTCGCCGAGGGTCATGCCCGCCTTCTTCAGCGCCTGCCGGATGGCCGGCGCCGGGCCGATGCCCATGCGCGAGGGATCGACGCCCACGACGGACCAGGAGACGATGCGCCCGAGAGGCTCGAAGCCGCGCTCCCTGGCCCGCTCGGCGGTGGTCAGAAGCAGCATCGCCGCGCCGTCCACGATCCCCGAGGCGTTGCCGGCGGTCACGAAACCGTCCTTGTCGAACGCCGTGGGCAGGCCGGCCAGGTCCTCCATGGTGGTCTCGGGCCGCATGTGGCTGTCCCTCTCGATCCTCTTCGCCCGCTTGCCCTTCCCCACCTCGACCGGCACGACCTCTTCCTTGAGCCGGCAGGCATCCCACGCGGCCGTGGCCCGCTTCTGGGACAGGAGCGCGAACTCGTCCTGCTCCTGACGGCTGATGCCGTAGTCGCGGGCGAGGTTGTTGCTGGTCTGGGCCATGTAGCAGCCGCAATAGGTGTCCATCAGGGCGACCATCAGCAGGTCCTGGAGCTGCCCCTGCCCCAGCTTGAAGCCCTTGCGCGCGCCCCAGATCACGTGCGGCGTCTGCGACATGTTCTCCATGCCGCCCACCAGGCAGGTCGTAGCGTCGCCGGTGAGGATCGTCTGGGCGCCGGAGATGACCGACTGGATGCCCGAGCCGCACAGCCGGTTGACCGTCAGCGCGGGCACCTCCTGGGGCACCCCGGCCTTGAGCGCCACGTGGCGGGCGCCGTAGATGGCGTCGGGCGAGGTCTGGAGCGCGTTGCCCACGATGGTGTGGTCGATCTCGCTCCCCTCGACGCCTGTCTTGTCCAGCAGGGCTTTGGCCGCGTGCGCCGCCAGGTCGATCGCCGAGACGTCGGCGAAGTCGGTGTTGTACTCGATCATCGGGGTGCGTACCCCGTCGATGAAGACCAGGTCTCGTAGATTCATATCGGCAGTCGCCTCCTCAGCGATTCGATTCTATCGGACGTTCAGCGAATGAAACTTCCTGCGCCATCGGTGGATGTCCGCCAGCGGATCGATCCGGTGCCCGAGCAGGACGAGCACACGCCGCCGTTCAGGGTCGATCCAGAGATTGCCGCCAGCGAAGCCAGTGTGACCGAAGGAAGAGGGGGAGAGCGCCCGTCCGCCGCCTCCCTTGAGGGTCCGTCGCCACCAGCCCAGAGCGAAAGATCTCCCCCCTCGCAGGGCCGCGGCAACGCCCTCCGGTTGCAACAGCTTCCGCGGCTCCAGCCATTCCGCCCCCAGGATCCACAGATCGCGCGCACGGCCGAACAGCCCGGCGTTGCCCGTGAGCCGTCCGATCCCCCCTTCCAGGCCGGTCAGGAACCGGCAGTTGCCGTCCTGAGGGAACCCGACTGGAGGCGGCGGCAGGGTCTCGATCGCGATCCCCGCCCTGGCCGCGAGTTGGGTCTCCTTGGTGGTGTTCATCCGGCTCTCGGCCACATCCGGCTGGTCCCCGGGAGTCGGCTCCACGGAAGACAGTCCCAGGGGATCGAGGACGCGCGAACGGATCAGGGACGGCAGAGACTGCCCCGTCGCCTTCACGGCCGTCATCCCCCAGAGGATGAAATCGAGATCGCTGTACGTATCGGCCCGGGTCCCCAGCAGCTCCCCGCCCAGGAGCAGGTCCAGCACCTCTTCGCGCGACCGGCAGAGATGGTACAGCGGCCTCCAGGGAGCGAGCCCCGACCGGTGCCGGAGCAGGTCCGATAGTTTTTTGCGGGCCAGCTTGGGATGGGCCTGCGGCCAGACCTCTCCGATCGCCGTCGCGAGCGGCAGCATCCCCTCGGCGTCCAGGACCAGGGCCAGGGTGGCCATGAAGGGCTTGGTGATGGAGGCGAAATCGAAGCGGGTCGAAGAATGGGTGGGGACGCCCTCGCGAGCCTGGCCGGCGGAGTCCTCCCGGAGGATCTCGTCGGCGGTGCCCACGAGGCCGACGGCGGAGGTGACGACGCCGTCCCGGACGAGGCGGTCCAGGAACTCTTTCAGAGGCTGTCTCGAAAGTGCAGGCCGCACCGCTGAGCCCTCACCCCCTGGCCCCCTCTCCCGGTGACGGGAGAGGGGGCGGGGGTGAGGGCCCCCCACGGCCGCGACTGTACGTGGGCTTCTCAGGAACTCCCTCACACGTAATTCCCCGGATCCCCCGTCTGAAACACCACCACCCGCTCCCCCTCCGCGAACGCTCCGCCCGCCGCCAGATCCTCCATCGCCGCGAACGCCGCCGCCCCTTCCGGACCGATCCGCAGGCCCTCCATCCGGGCGACTCGCGCGGCGATCTCGGGGAGACGCGACTCGTCTACCGCGATCGCTCGACCTCCCGATTCGCGGACCGCCCGCAGGACCAGGAAATCCCCGATCGCCTTGGGCACGCGCAGCCCCCAGACTTTCGTCTCCGGCTCCTGCCAGGGCTCGGCGGAGTCGGCCCCCTGCTCGAAGGCGCGCACGATCGGAGCGCAGCCCGCGGCCTGGACCACGACGAAGCGAGGGAGCCTGGGGCCGATGAGCCCCAGATGCCACAGCTCGTCGAACGCCTTGCGCATCCCGACGATGCCGGTGCCGCCGCCGAGCGGGTAGATGATCCAGTCCGGCAGCTCCCAGCCGAGCTGCTCGGCCAGCTCCAGGCCCATGGTCTTCTTCCCTTCCACGCGGTAGGGCTCCCGGAGGGTGGAGACGTTCCAGTAGTCCTCTCCCAGCAGCTTCGCGGCCTCGACCAGAGTGCCCGGAGACGACAGCACCTCGGCGCCGTGCTCCCGGCAGCGCTCGAACACCGTGCGCGGCGTGTCGGCCGGCAGGGCCACGCGGGCGGGGAGACCGGCCGCGGCGGCGTAGGCGGTCAGGGCCAGGGCCGCGTTGCCCGCACTGGCGAGCTGCACCCCGGGCGCTCCCAGCTCCCGCGCCCGGTTCACCGCGAGCGACAGCCCGCGCGCCTTGAACGACCCGGTCGGGTTCAGCGACTCGTCCTTGACCAGCACCTCGACCCCGGGAGGCGCCAGGCGCCGGAGGCGGACCAGAGGCGTCCCTCCCTCTCCGAGGTCCACCCGATTCTCGAAGTCCGACAGCGGCAGCAGCTCGTGGTAACGCCAGAGCGTCCACGGCCGGCCGGGGAGGTCGCGCCGCAGCCCCTCCCCTTTTTCAGGATCGAGGTCGTAGTCCACCAACCAGGGGGCCCCGGCCGGGGAAAGAAAGGCCGGCGCGTCCAGCTCCCCCGAATCGCCCGTCCGCGAACAGAGCAGCCCCTTTGCCCACCTCTCCGAACGCTCTCTCAACTCACCCCTCCTTGCCCCCGCGGGCGCGCTCGAGATCGTCTCGGTGCTTGGCGATCAGCGCGGCATTGTGCCGCACGCCGGGACCGAGGGACGGCCGGGAGCCTTTCATGAGCCCCCGAAGCTCTCCGATCTGCCGGTCGATCTCCGCCCGCCGTCCCGGATCCACGGCCTTCTTCCTCTCCTCCTCCAGGAAGCGGAGGACCCGCAGCCGGCTCTCCTGAATCTTGCTGTCGAGGATCGCCCCGGCCCCGGCGCTCTCGGCCTCGCGGACCCGGTCCTGCACCCAGAGCAGCTCCTTGGGATTGACCCCCAGCTCATGCGCCGCCCGCAGGTCCGCCGTGGCCGGGTCGTTCCCTTGGATCTTCCGGGAGCGCGCCTCGACCTCGACGTACATCTCGACCTGTCGCTCGGTGAGCCGGCCGTCCGCGGGCGGGCGGTACTCCGCTTTCGCGACCTCCTCCATCAGCGAGGCCGTGCCCCGGGGGGCGCTCTTCTCCTCCTTGTCCTTGCAACCGGCCACGATCAGCGCCGCGACCAGGAACAAGGCCAGGAAGGCGGACCGCGCCATCACTCCGTCCGCTTGCGGACCACCAGGCGGACCGGCACGCCGGGGAGGTCCAGCTCCTCGCGCAGGCGGTTCTCCAGATAGCGCCGGTAGTGGTGGTTGCGCGGCAGAAGGCGGTTGGCGAAGAGCATGAAGGTCGGCGGAGCGGTCGAGACCTGCGTCGTGTAGTAGAGCTTCCAGAAATTGCCGCTGATCGACGGCGGGCTGACTTTCTTGATCGCCGCCTCGAAGATGCGGTTGAGCTGGCCGGTCCCGAGCCGGAGGTTGTACGCGGCGAGCGTCCGGTCGATCGGCCCCCAGAGCTTCTCCACCCCGCGTCCGGAGAGGGCCGAGACGTTGACCCGCTCGGGATTGGCGAGCAGCTCGCTCATCTTCTCGTAGGACGACTCCAGCTTCTGCCGCCCCTCCTCGTCCAGCAGGTCCCACTTGTTCACGGCGACCACCGCGGCCCGGCCGAGCTCCCAGATCGTCCCCGCGATCGCCATGTCGCCGCTGGTCACCCCGGCCGAGGCATCGATCACCAGCACCGCAACCTGCGCCCGCTCGATCTGCCGCCGCGCCATCATGACCGCCAGCTCCTCGGGCTGACCCGAAGTCTGGCTCCGGCGCCGGATGCCGGCGGTGTCGATCAGCAGATACGACTTGCCGTTGCGCTCGATCAGAGTGTCCACGGGATCGCGGGTCGTGCCCGCGACGGGCGAGACCAGGGCCCGGAGCTGGCCGGAGATCTTGTTGAGGAGCGACGACTTGCCCACGTTCGG